>JAFGWS010000097.1 GCA_016937035.1 Pontiellaceae bacterium | reverse complement strand
TTTGCGTCCCGTGTGATCTTTTGCGGCTAAAATCATCACGCAATTCGCGCAGCTTTATTTACAACGAATGGATGAAAAGCAGCGAATAGGAATCATTCTGCCCTGAAATCATTTTGCCCAGATATCTCTATCCTGTCTTGCGTCTTGGCGGCTTTGCGTGATTTAAACTCTGAATCTCCGAGCCTCCGATATGCCCTTGAGATCCCTTCGTCGCAGTGCTAATTTCCGCTGCTTCGAGAAAGGACTTTACATGGCAAAGAACACACCGCTCATCATTAAAAACGCCTCCTATTATGTTGAAGGAGTCGGCCAACCGTATCTCTACGTCTGCCAAGACGATGACGAATATGCCATCTTTCTGGAAACCCTCGAAGAAACCATCCAGACATATGAGTGGACCCTGCACGCATTCTCTCGGCTTGTTCGAAACGTCGAAGAAGCTATCGACGGCCCCCTGCTCGACCTGCGAAACACACTGGAAAAAATCACCCCTTAACTGGGGAATTGGGTCAGAGAAACCTTCGTGAACAGCGAAGGAAAATCTTCGACATTTGCGGCGCCATCTTCAATATTGTCCGACTTGAGTTTTCCTGATAACCATTAACACGAAACGGATAACCGAAAACTAGGGCCGAAGGCTCAGCGGTTTTCGCGAGCGAGGACATTATTTATGGCGGACAAACCATCCAAATATTATGTAACGACACCAATCTATTATGTGAACGATAAGCCGCATATCGGCCATTCGTACACGACGATTCTGGCCGATGTGCTGGCGAATTATCATCGGCTGCTCGATGTGCCGACCCATTTTCTGACGGGAACGGATGAGCATGGGCAGAAGGTGCAGCAGGCGGCGGACGCGAACGGAATTACGCCGCAGGAGCAGTGTGATCAGACGGTCATTCGTTTTCAGGAACTGTGGAAGCGGCTGGAAATTACGCACGACGACTTTATCCGCACAACGGAGCCGCGCCATAAAACGGTGGTTCAGCAGACGCTGCAGGAGCTGTTTGACCGCGACGAAATTTATAAGGCGGAGTATGAGGGCTGGTATTGTGTCGGCTGCGAGCGCTTCTTTACCGAGAAGGATCTGGTGGATGGAAACTGTCCGGAGTGCGGCCGCAAGGTCGATTCGATTGTGGAGTCGAACTATTTTTTCCGCATGAGTAAATATCAGGACTGGCTGATTCAGTATATTGAGGAGCACCCCGGTTTTATTCAGCCTTCGTTCCGCGCCAACGAGACGCTGGGTTTCCTTAAAAACAAGGAGCTGCAGGATCTCTGTATTTCGCGGCCGAAGTCGCGTCTGGCGTGGGGGATTGAACTGCCGTTCGATGCCGATTTTGTGACCTATGTTTGGTTCGACGCACTGATCAACTATATCTCTGCAGTCGGTTATAAATCCGATGAAGAACGCTTCAAGCAATGGTGGCCGTGTTCGTGCCATCTGATCGGAAAAGACATTCTCACCACGCACACGGTCTATTGGCCGACAATGCTCAAGGCGATGGGTATTGAGATGCCGGAGAGCATTTTTGCACACGGCTGGTGGCTGACGGGCCGCACGAAGATGAGCAAGTCGCTGGGGAATGTGGTGAATCCGATGGATATGATCGACCGTTACGGCGTCGATGCGTTCCGCTATTTCCTGATCGCTGAAATGACGCTTGGGCAGGATGCCTCCTTTACGGAAGAGTCGTTTGTGAAACGTTATAATTCTGACCTCGCCAACGACCTCGGCAACGTGGCCAACCGCGTACTGAACATGATCTCGCGCTACTGCAACGGGAAAATGCCGCGGACAAGCACCGACGGAATCGACACAGCACTTGAAGATGCGCTTTGGAAAGAAGCGGTCGCAGTCTCCGATGAAATGGGGGGAATGATCAGCAATATGAAGCTGGATGCGTCGGTGGCGTCGGTGATGTCGGTGGTCCGCAAAATTAATGTTTATCTACAAGAGCGTGCGCCTTGGAGTCTGGCCAAGCAGGAGGGAACAGAGGCGCAGGTGGCACATTGTCTTTACACGGCAGCGGAATGTCTGCGCGTCTGCGCGGCACTCCTCTATCCGGTAATGCCCGAGAAAATGGTGGCGCTTCGGACGGCGCTGGGCATGGCTGATGCCAAACCGCATCTGGACCGTCTGACCGAGTTTGGCGTGTTGGTTCCCGGTTCTGAAATTTTGCAGCCCGGTGCCCTTTTCCCGCGTATTGAGATAAAGAAGGATCAGGAGTCAGAGGTCAGTAGTCAGAAGTCAGAGGGAACGGCTGAAAAGAAGCCGCAGCCGAAAAATCAGCAATCGGAAAATCAGCAATCGGAAATCGGAAATCATCAATCTACCGACGGTTTGATTACCTTTGATCAGGTGATGGCGGTGAATCTGAAGACGGCGGTGGTACTGGAGGCGGAGAAGATTGAAGGTGCGGACAAGCTGCTCAAACTGCAGGTGGATCTCGGAACGGAAAAGCGACAGCTTGTGGCCGGAATCGCGATGCACTATCAGCCGGAAGAGCTGATTGGCAAGACGATTGTGGTGGTGGCCAACCTGAAACCTGCCAAGCTGCGCGGCGTGGAGTCGCAGGGCATGCTGCTGGCGGCATCGAAAGGCGATACGCTGAAGCTGGTGACGGTGGAAGTCGGAATCGGCCCGGGTGCAACGGTAAAGTAAAACCGGCGGCATCGACTTCGGAAGAGCGGATTATATGGATATTGCACCGACGGAATCTTGACTCTGAGGGGAGCGTTCCCCCATTCTGTCTGATTCTAAAGATGAGTTTGATTTTAAACCTATAGGAGAAACGAAATGGCCCAGAAAAAATATGTTTATTTCTACGGCGTGTCGAAAGAACTGACCGAAGGCGACAGCAGTATGAAGGCGATCTTGGGGGGAAAGGGAGCCAATTTGGCGGAAATGGCAAATGCCAATCTTCCTGTGCCGCCTGGATTTACGATTTCAACTGAGGCCTGCGCGTATTATTCCAAGACTGACGGAAAATATCCGCCGGAAATGGAAAAGCAGATGAAGGAACAGCTCAAAAAACTGGAAACCCATATGGGTAAAAAGTTGGGCGATCCGAAAGATCCGCTGCTGGTTTCTGTCCGCTCGGGCGCTGCGGTTTCCATGCCGGGCATGATGGATACGGTTTTAAATCTGGGACTGACGGATAAGTCGGTACAGGGCTTTATTGAACAGACGGGCAATGAACGCACGGGATGGGATTGCTACCGTCGCTTTATCGATATGTTCGGTGATGTGGTGATGGGACCGTATACGGGGCTGACGCATCATGATTTTGAGGTGGAACTGGAGGCAATTAAGAAAAAATATAAGGCGGAGCAGGACACGGACCTGACCGCGGAACAACTCAAGGAATTGGTTGATACTTATAAGAAGGTTTATAAAAACAAGGTAAAGAAATCGTTCCCTCAGGATCCGATGGAGCAGTTGGATCTGGCAATCCGTGCGGTATTCGGTTCCTGGAACTCGGAACGAGCCGAAAAATATCGGCAGATTAATAAGATCAGCGGTCTGCTGGGAACGGCCGTGAATGTCTGCTCCATGGTGTTCGGCAATATGGGCGAGGAGTCCGGAACCGGCGTCGCCTTCACGCGCGACGGCGGAACAGGACACAGCAAGCCAATGGGCGAATATCTGATCAACGCACAGGGCGAAGATGTAGTGGCTGGAATTCGGACACCCAAACATCTGGACGACATGCCGAATGAGGAGTCGAAGGTGTGGAAGAAAGCCTACGGCGACCTCCAGAAAATTATGTCGCGACTCGAAAAGCACTATAAACATCCGCAGGACGTCGAGTTTACCGTGCAGGAAGGCAAGCTCTTCATGCTGCAGACCCGAAACGCGAAACGAACCGGATTGGCGGGCGTGCGTTGGGCCGTCGAAATGGTGACCGGAAAAGATGTCTATACCGGCGAAAGCCAGCCGAAAATTTTGACGCAAAAAGAGGCGCTGATGACGCTCTCCGGCGACGATCTCGAACAGCTGCTCTTTCCGATTTTTGATATTGCAGCCGAAAAAAAAGCTGCATTGCTGACTTCCGGTCTGCCGGCGGGTCCCGGTGCTGCCGTCGGCGAAATTGTTTTTGAAGCCCACGAAGCCGAAGCTTTGGTTAAGAAAGATCCGAAGGCTAAGGTGATTCTGGTGCGCCATGAAACCAGCCCGGAAGATGTGGGCGGTATGTGGGCTGCGCAGGGCGTTCTGACCTCGACGGGAGGAATGACGTCTCACGCGGCGGTTGTGGCTCGTGGTTGGGGCAAGTGCTGCATTTGCGGTGCGGGAGAACTGAAGATTGATTACAAGAAAAAGACGCTGACGATCGGCGAAAAGGTGCTGAAGCAGGGCGATTGGATCAGCCTGAACGGATCTACCGGCAGGGTTTATGAGGGACGGATTCCCACGCAGGTGAGCCCGGTGGTCTCCGCCGTGGTCGACGGCAAAGCCGATGCGATGGAAGATCCGATCTATAAGATGTATTCCGAGGTCTCCCATTGGTCCGACATGTATCGAAAAATGAATGTTCGCACCAATGCGGACACGCCGAAAGATGCGCTGGCAGCAAAGTCATTTGGTGCTGAAGGAATCGGACTATGTCGTACAGAACATATGTTCTTTGAAGAAGATCGCATCTGGTCGATCCGTGAATTTATTCTTGCGGAAGATGAAAACGCCCGTAAAAAGGCGTTGGCCAAGCTGCTGAAACATCAGCAGAAGGACTTTGAAGGCATCTTTAAGGCGATGGACAGCCTGCCGGTGACGGTACGCCTGCTCGACCCCCCGCTGCATGAGTTTGTTCCGCATATGGCGAAAGATCAAAAGGAGATGGCCAAGCGACTCGGGGTTTCGCTTAAGAAAGTGAGCGAGCGCGTAAAGGAGCTGCATGAGTTTAATCCGATGCTCGGGCACCGCGGATGCCGCCTGTCGGTGACCTATCCCGAGCTCTGTGTGATGCAGACGCAGGCAATCATCAGCGCGGCGTGCAAGGTCGCCAAATCGCAACAGAAGATTAAGGTCCTGCCCGAAATCATGATTCCGCTGATCGGAACAAAGGCGGAGCTCGACTTCCTGGAAAAGATTGTACGCAAAACGGCGGAAGAAGTGATTACTAAAACGGGCGCGAATGTTAAATACATGGTCGGCACCATGATCGAGATTCCCCGTGCGGCCCTGACGGCCGATGAAATTGCCGAAACAGCAGAATTTTTCAGCTTCGGAACCAACGACCTGACGCAGATGACCTTTGGTTACAGCCGCGACGATATCGGCACATTCCTTCCAGCCTATCTGAAGGAAAAGATATTGCCATCCGACCCGTTTCAGCATATCGACCAGACCGGCGTCGGCCAGCTCGTTAAGCTGGGCGTACAGCGCGGACGCGAAACCCGTCCGGATCTGAAATGCGGAATCTGCGGCGAACACGGCGGCGATCCGGAGAGCGTAAAGTTCTGTGCAAAAGTCGGCCTTAATTATGTGAGCTGCTCACCGTTCCGCGTGCCGATTGCCCGCTTGGCCGCTGCGCAGGCGGCGATTAAGGGATGAGCTTTCTGAGCTCGTAGCCGGTGCAGATACGCCGTTGTTTAAAAGCCAAGCCCAGCGTTCACGCAGGGCTTGGCTTTTAGTTATTGGCCACAAACCAGATTGATGAGATCGCGTTGAGCACGGGGAATGGTCTGGATAAAAAAAAAAGCCGTCCCGAGAGGAACGGCCTTGATGAAAAGCTGAATGCGATACGCCTAGCAGACTTTTGCTTTTGCGGTTTCAACAACCTTGGTGAAGCCGGCCGGATCGTGAATAGCGATCTCGGAAAGCATCTTTCGGTTGAGATTGATGCCCGCCTTAGCGCACCCGTCGATAAAGCGGCTATAGCTGATGCCATTCATGCGGCATGCGGCATTGACGCGAACGATCCAAAGGCGGCGGAAGCTGCGCTTCTTCACTTTTCTGTGCACATAAGCCATGGCCTGTGCCCGATCTACGGCTTCCGTAGCCTGACGGAAGAGTTTACTGCGGGCACCACGGAAGCCCTTGGCGAGCTTCAGGCGGTTATTTCTTCTGCGGCGTGACGCCGGTCCATTCGTTGCTCTTGGCATAATTCAATTCTCCAGCAATTAGATGAACGGGGTGATGCGCTTCATATCGGCATGATCGACGATATCCTGACTGCGCAGGGTCCGTTTACGTTTACGATTCTTGTTCGACAAGATGTGACTTCCACCCATGTGGTTGCGTTTCAGCTTGCCGGTACCGGTTTTGCTAAACCGTTTAGCTGCACATTTTTTTGTTTTCGTTTTAGGCATAATAGCACCGTTCGTTTTGTAAATTTAATCCTATGCGGGATCGAGGGACCGCACAAAAGAGGAGGATTTATAGGAGAACCCCACCGGCAAGTCTAGTGTTTTTTCGGAATAAATCTGCTCATTTTGGCGGAGAAAAAAAGGAAACTAAAAAGCGGGCTGAAAAGCCCGCCTAAATGGTCTTGAATGGGAGTAAGCTCCCCAACGGATTAGATCCCTCCACCGGCACCATCAGCAGCACCGCCGCCCATGCCTTGGAATCCGCCACCAGCAGCACCGCCGAACCCGCCAGCACCGCCGAACCCGCCAAAGCCGCCTTCACCGCCGGCACCGCCGAACCCACCGAAGCCGCCTTCACCGCCCATGCCCGGGAATCCGCCAGCGCCACCGTCCATACCCGGGAATCCGCCAGCGCCACGACCACCCATGCGGCCCCCCATACCTTCCATCATCGCCGCTCTTTCGGTTTCGCTAAGCTCGCCATCCTTATCGGTATCATACTGGTCTAACATTTCCTGAGGCATTTGGAATCCGCCACCAGCAAAGCCTTGGCCCGCTGCCATATCCATACCGGCACCGCCTCGGCGACCGCCTCGGGTGGCAAGCGCCTGACCGCCGCCCTGAGCGAGTTGTTGTTTCAATTCCTCAATTTGCTGGAGAAGTTTTGCCACCGTATCATCATCCGTCGAACTGCTGGGGGTGGGAATGCTAATCACTTCCTCAAACCCTGTATTGTCATTCATTTTCTCTTCCAGACTGACAAATTTATCTTCCCATTTTTTACTATCCGCCTTGCTTTTGATGCCAAACGAAATACCACCGATTCCGATTAACAGAGCCAGAATCGCAATAATCATAGAATTTCTATTATTCATAATTTTCTCCTCCAATGAGTGTAAATGATCACCGACTAACGGAATTGAGGGTATATTATTGTTTTATGGGCGTGTAAATTGGATGCAGAAACAACTCTGTTTTATTCCGTGCATGTTCCACGACAAGGCAACTGTTTCAAAAGAAATCGTTTCAGATTTGCAGGCTGAGTGGTACGTTTCCCCGTATGAGCGATTGGAAGGAAAAGGCAAAATTGAGGCTTCCGGCAGTGTTGCTGCTGGCGGCTTCTCTGCTTTTCTGGGGGCTGTATGATCGCTACAAAGCAATCGGGGAACCCTTTTTTATTCCGATTACCTTGGAGCATGCCACTGCGGTTCAGGGGGATTGCTCAGAGGAAAACGGCCATTTTGTCCTGAAGGTAGCGCCCGGAGGAAAGATTGCGCGCGTGCGCTTCAGAGCTGCCTTGGAGAAGGATAAGCCCAAATTGATTCGAGTGCGCGGTCGAATGAAAACCGAGGGTGTAGTCGAAGGCGAAAATGGATGGAACTGTGCTCGATTGATTTTGGTTCAACGCGATGCAGAGAATAAATGGATACCCTGCGAGCACGGCGTTCTTTCCCAGACGGAAACGCAGCGATGGACGCGGGGCGTCGCCGTTCTTGAGGTTCAGGGAAATGCCCGATTCATCGATCTACAGTTGGAGCAGATAGGGAAAGAGGGAACGGCGGAGTTTGATCGGCTGATTGTGGAGTCGGTTCAATTAAGAGCATCCTATATCTGGATGCGCAATCTGTTTGCCGGACTGTGGGTTCTTATGGGCACGGTCTATTTTTTCCGTTGTCGCCTGCACCGTCGCCGACTTAAGCTGTTCATTCTGTTCAACGCCGTTGCCATTGTGTTCGGCATATTGATGCCGGAGAAATGGATTGAAGTGACGGCGGAGCATGTTGAAGAAGATGCAGTCAGGGTTGTTGCTGCAGCCGAGGCTGCAAAATCAAAGTCGACTCCACCGCCGATTAACCCATCGGAAACCAAGCCTTCAACGAACCCAACGCCGGCCACTGCTCCAAAAGAAAAGTCGCCGTCGCCGGAGCAGAAAGCGCAGAAAAAGGTTGATGAAGTCAGCGAGTCGCTCGGCGGGGCGCATGGCGTCGGGCATTTCCTGCTGTTTGCTTCGCTCTGTTTTTTAGTCTACTGGTCCGCTGCGCTGGAGCGGCAGCATCGGAGTTACTATTTTAAGGTGGCGCTGGATATTCTGTTGTTTGCGGCCATCACCGAGTCGCTCCAGTTTTTAACGATGGATCGTACGCCTGGAATAAAAGACTGGTTTGTCGATTTATACGGCATGCTCACGGCGCTGCTGCTTTTTGCGATTCTTAAGTTCTGTTTTTCCCTAAAAGGGCGGAAGACCTAAAATTGCGCTTTGGTGTTTCATTGCCGGGCGGTTGCTGGAATACTTCCGCCGCAGTTTTAATCTCAATAGGCGAGGATATATGGACGAAGAAATTAGCATGGTCATTTCGGTGATGGATTGCGACCGCCCCGGCATTGTGGCGGAGATAACAGAAGGGATCAGCGCGCTGGGCGGAAATCTGGCGGATTTACGCGAATCGGTGCTCTGCGGATATTTTACGATGATTCTGGTGGCCGGCTTTCCGGCGGATGTCACTCCGGACAACGTACGCACGGCGCTGGCGCAGGCGACCTCTGCGGAGGTTTCGGTTAAGCTGCACAAAGGCGGGTTCGAGCGCTCCGAGGCAGGCGAGCAGACCTACATTCTCTCTGCGGTCGGGCGCGATCGAGTCGGCTTAGTCGCGCTGGTTTCGCGGTTCTGCTGCGACCGCGGGATTAATATTCTGGATTTGGCCTCTCACGTGGAGGACGATTTTTACACGATGATGCTGCAGCTCGACTTTTCAGAAGTGGTCGATATGGCCCCGTTTGAAGCGGAACTGGCGGAGTTCGGCCGGCAAAACGGGCTGAATTTGGTACTGCAGCATAACGACATTTTTAAGGCAACCAACGAGATTTAGGAGAAGGTGAACCATGATTCGATCTGATCAGATTTTAAAGACCGTTGAGATGATCCAGAAGGAGCATCTGGATGTGCGGGCGGTGACCATGGGCATCAGCCTGCTGGATTGTCGGACGGGCACTGCGGAGCAGACGGCGCAGAACATCGAGGATAAGATTCGCCATTACGCCGACTCCTTCGTTGAAACCTGCAACCGCATCGGCGCAAAATACGGCATTCCGGTGGTAAATAAGCGCATTTCGGTAACGCCGATTGCACATGTCGGCGCCGGATTTTCTAGCGATGGATTTGTGCTTTTGGCGCAGGCACTCGACCGCGCAGCGGCGGACGTGGGCATTGATATTATCGGCGGATTTTCCGCCAACGTGGAAAAGGGAATCGGCTTGGGCGATGCCCAGCTGATTGCTGCGGTTCCCGAGGCACTGGCAACGACCGGAAAGGTTTGCTCTTCGATCAACGCCGGCTCCACGCGACACGGACTGAATATGGATGCGGTCGCGCTGCTCGGTCGCACCGTAAAGGATCTCGCGGCAGCCACGATCGCTTCCAACGGGTTTGGTGCAGCCAAGTTTGTCGTCTTCTCGAATCAACCGGGCGATAATCCTTTTATGGCCGGCGCCATCCACGGACTGGGAGAGGCCGAAGCGGTGATTAATGTGGGCGTCAGCGGACCCGGCGTAATTGCCCGTGCGTTGGAGCGGAAAATCAATGCGGCAGGTGCGCAAAATCTGGGATTGGGCGATCTGGCCGAAGAGATTAAGCAGGCCACCTTCCGCGTAACGCGCTGCGGCGAACTGATCGGTCGTCAGGTGGCGGAAGCGCTGGAACTTCCTTTCGGCGTGGTGGATCTGTCGCTCGCGCCAACGCCTTCGGTGGGCGACAGCGTCGGCGAAATTCTGAAGATTCTCGGCGTGGACGAAATCGGCGCGCCCGGCTCTACAGCCATTGTAGCGATGCTCAACGATGCGGTGAAGAAGGGCGGCTCCTTCGCTTCATCCAGTGTCGGCGGACTGAGCGGAGCGTTTATTCCCGTGATGGAGGATTCAGAGCTCGCTGCCGCAGTGCAGAGCGGTTGTCTGGTGCTGGAAAAGCTGGAGGCCATGACCTGCGTCTGTTCCGTCGGACTCGATATGGTTCCGGTGCCGGGCGACACCTCGGCTGAAACACTGGCGGCGATTATGGCCGACGAACTGATGATCGGTGTGATTAACTCCAAAACAACGGCTGCACGTCTTATTCCGGTACCCGGCAAAAAGGCGGGCGAGTTTGTTTCGTTCGGCGGACTCTTCGGCGAAAGCGTAGTGCTGCCGGTGCGTAATACCGGGAAGTCGAATCGCTTCATTCAATTCGGCGGACGAATTCCTGCGCCGATTCACAGCCTGAAAAATTAGCGTCGAGGCGAGGATAAAAGAATGAAGAAAAAAAATGAAGGTAGTTATACAGCCGGGGAAGAGCTGGCGAATTGGATTACACACGGAGTCGGCGTATTGTTCGGCGTAGCGGTACTTTGTCTGCTGGTGGTTTTTTCGGCGCTGCGAAAAGGGGCGTGGGAAGTGGTCAGTTGCTCCGTATACGGCGCAACCTTTATCCTGCTTTATCTCTGCTCCACGCTGTATCATGCCGCTCAGAACCCGCGTACAAAGCGGGTGCTGAAGGTGATCGACCATTCCGCCATCTATCTGCTGATTGCCGGGACCTATACGCCTTTTGCACTGGCATCATTACGTGGACCGTTGGGGTGGACGATGTTTGGGGTCATCTGGGGCTGTGCGCTGACGGGGATTGCGTTCAAGGTTTTCTTCACCGGGCGTTTTAAGATGGTTTCGCTGGCGAGTTACCTGTTTATGGGCTGGTTCTGTGTCATTGCCGTAAAGGGGCTCTACTCCAGCCTCGGCACAACCGGGTTTGTCTTCTTCGGCGTGGGCGGACTCTGCTACACGTTAGGGGCGGTGTTTTATGCATGGAAATCGCTGCCCTGGTCCCATGCGGTCTGGCACCTGTTTGTGCTGGCCGGCAGCCTGTGCCACTTTTTCAGCATTCTCTTCGGCGTTGCACTGTGAGACCTTTCTCATTTTCCCCGTTGCAATGCTCCGGGTTCTTCGCCACCATAAACCGACTATGAAAAAAGAAATCAATTTAAGCGGCGGAATCGATCTCGATGCAGTGGTGAACAATACCGATAAACGGATCGATGGACGAAAATCGGACGAACTGCGCGCGGTTCGCTTCACGAAAGATTTTATCCCCTCAGCCAAGGGCTCTGTGCTGGTGGAGATGGGCAATACCCGCGTCATCTGCACCGCCAGCGTGGAAGAAAGCGTTCCCGGCTGGATGCGCTTCCAGAATGTACCCGGCGGCTGGGTGACCGCAGAATACAGCATGCTCCCCGCGGCCACGCAGGACCGCACCAAACGCGAAGCCTCGCAGGGAAAAATCGGCGGACGCACCATGGAGATTCAGCGCCTCATCGGCCGATCGCTGCGCGCCGTCGTCGATCTTCAAAAGCTGGGCCGCCGCCAAATCTATCTGGACTGCGATGTCATTCAGGCCGACGGCGGTACCCGCACCGCCTCCATCACCGGCTCGTATGTTGCACTTCGGCTGGCCGTCAACCGCCTGATGAAAGAGGGCCTCATTAAACAGAACCCCGTGACCGAAGGCCTCGCCGCCATCAGCGTCGGCATCAACAAAGGCGTTCCGATTCTCGATCTCTGCTATCTCGAGGACTCCTCCGCCGAAGTCGATGCCAACTTTGTAATGACCGAATCCGGAAAAATCATCGAGGTTCAGGGCACTGCAGAAGGGAAACCTTTCAGCAAAGATGACCTCTTCCTGATGCTGGGCCTCGCCGAAAAAGGGATCGGCGAACTGATCCAAATGCAGAAAGCGGTCATCGGCGAATAGCGGGGCTCAGCCCCACTTGCCTTTATTCATGTGACCCTGCATTTCCGTCATGGAGAGCTTCATCATCTGATAGGAGGCCTTGAGACTCTTCTGAAAGACATCGACGCACCCCGGATCCAGGTTATCGCGAATCCCCTCTTCACAGACGCGCTCAACCTGACGGGCCAGATCAATCAACTGCGCATGGAGCGCATTGGTATGGCGCGAACGCTCAATGAGATCCGCTTTCGCCTGCTCCAGCGCTTCAAACTTTTCCGCCGGGGCCCCGCATTTCGGACAGACCGCACAAACTTCATCACCATCATGGATGTAGCCGCAAACACTGCATTTCCATTTTTTCATTTCAGTACCTCCTGGGTTTAATCTGCAATAAGAATGACCGGGAAACAACGAGACACGTATTTACCCCATAGCGCATTACAATTAAAGAACATAGTCGCTGTCGATTATCTGTTTTTGGGTATTTCCCGAATCGACAAGGGCAGCGAAGCAACCGATATATCGTCAATGTTCAAATTAAGCTGATAATCGGCGTACGCATCAAACTTTGTGTTATGAAAATTAAAAATCATATTCACCGCGACCGACTCCACATCGGCGCCCATCCGAGGAATAACCTCTCCTTTCATCGGAGGAAGCACCTTCGAGCCGTCGGGATCCACCAATTGCAGTTCCATCTGATGAGCCCCCTCCTCCATCTTTCCAAACCGCACCCGAAGGGCGATGGAAAACGAAGGATGCATTACGGGAACCTGCGGAACAAAGATCTGATCAAACGTGCCCAGCAGATTTAACTTACCGTGACTGTTCGTCGCCGCATCGCACAGCGCAAAAACTTCTATCTTCATCTAAAAAACTCCTCCGTGCTTCCATTTTTGAATCCAGATTGATTCATCTTCCGTGTATTCGGTGTATTCCGTGGTTCAACTTTAGTTGCGGCTTTGCCGCGTCAGGTATTTAGTGGTCCATTGAAACGCATCACCTGTGGAACCGCTTCGCGTAGCGCCGCGCCTGGGCAACAATCTCCTCTTCTCCTTCTACACGTCCACCCTGCATCAGAATACGCCCATCGCAGATCACAGTATCAATGCAGGACGAATCAGCGCTGTAAACCATATCATCAATTAAGTTATACCCGGGGATCAGTCGATGATTGGAAAGATCAACGAGTATACAATCGGCCAGCTTTCCCTCGGCGATTTCACCGCAATCAAGCCCCAATGCCCGCGCCCCATTGCGCGTTGCCAGATCAAATGCAGTCGAAGCCGGAAGCACCGTCGTATTCTGATGAACCAGCTTCGCATGCAGTGCGGCAACCTTCATCTCCTCGATCATATCCAGATTATTATTGGACGAGCAGCCGTCCGTCCCCAGCGAAATATGAACCCCCGCCGCCCTCATTTTTTCATACGGGAAATTGCCGGAAACCAGCTTCATATTGGACACCGGATTATGCACCACATTCACACCGCGCCGAGCAAGGATCTCCACCTCTTCATCCGAAACATGGATGACGTGCGCGGCCGCAACATTGGCGTCCAGCACGCCGATTTGATCCAGCCGCTGAAGCGGTCGCACCCCGTACCGCGCCACACAATCCTCCACCTCTTTTCTGGTTTCAGAAATATGAATATGGAAGAGCAATCCATGCTCATCCGCAAACGCCTTGGCCCAACGCAACGACTCCTCCGAAACGGTGTACGGAGCATGGGGCCCCATCGCAAAACCTATGCGCTCCGAATACTGTTTCGACTCGGAATAAAGTCGCTCCATCAGTTGACGCTGCTCGGCTGCCTTTTTCGAATCATTAAAATCAATCAACACCGGCGAAAGCATCGCACGCAATCCCATCTCCTCGACCGCGCGGGCCGTGCCGTGGAAATACCAATACATGTCGTTGAAGCAGGTTGTTCCCGAACGGATCATCTCCAAACAGGCCAACCGTGCACCGTGATAAATATCTTCCTTCGTTAACTGCGCCTCCAGCGGCCAGATATACTGCGTCAGCCATTCATGGAGCTCCAAGTCATCGGCATAGCTCCGCATCAGCGTCATCGCTGCATGGGTATGCATATTCACAAACGAAGGAAGGATCGCCATTCCGCGACCCTCCATCACCTCCGCTCCCGCAGCATCCTGCTCCGGAGCAATCCGAACAAACCGTCCGTTTTCAATCAGGACATCCGTCTGCTCCCCGTTCAACTCTACATTTTTAATTAGTAATTTCATCATTTAAGGTTGGAGTTGTAAAAATTAGAAGTTATCGTGAGTTTTTTGTGCCTTATTTTTCAAGAATATAATATACGACAATTTCCGCCTTCCACACAACACTCTCTGCAAATCATTTTTCCAAAAATCATCCTGCCTAATCCCAGTCACCAATGGATCCTAGCATATCAGGCATAATAATGACATTCGTTGCTTTTCATCAATTCGTTGCAAATTATATCAGTGTCCATCCGTGTTAATCAGTGGTTTTAAACTGCTCCATGCACAAACGCCATCGCACAACGAAGTCGCTACTGCACAAAACCATCCCATTCAAATCATTCTGCCTAATTTATTCTTCTTATTTTCAGTCTATTCGTTGCTTTTCATCAATTCGTTGCACCTCAAATCAGCGTCCATCCAACATCATCGTCGTCGGCAATCGGCCCGAAGCGAAGCGCAGATAATTTCCCGAAAGGGAAATAGCGCCAAACGCGCGGTTCATCGGCCCGAAGCGAAGCGCAGATAATTTCCCGAAAGGGAAATAGCGCCGAAGGCGCGGTTCATCGTCACTCGGCAATCGGCACTCGGCAATCGGCAATCAAAATATTCCCGCATCATTCCTCAAACAGCCCGTTTTCCTTCATGAGATCGCTGATATTCACCCGCTTCACTTCTTTTTCCCAAGTTCCATCCGCCTGCTCCTGAAGCTGCTCCTCCAGCCATTTTATATTTGCTCGAATCGATTCTGTATTTCTCAACTTCTTCGCATAGTTGAACGTATCCAGCGCCTCCTGAAAAAGACCGGCCTTCCGCTGAGCAACGCCCAACGTCCACCAGCAGATATCATTATATCGGAACGTTTTCGCCGACTGCTTCAGCAGCTTAAGTCCACCTTCCTGATCGCCAAGAAAGATCCGCGTCTGCCCCAAGTGAAGACAAAGCTCTGCATCATACGGATTCAACGCCAGCGCCTTTTCCAGCGCAGCCCGCTCCTTCTCCGCCAGCTTTTTCTTTTTATCCGGTTCCAATGACAAATGCCGCTGAGGGTAAAGAACCTTCCCGATCCCGTTGTATGCCCGCCAGTTTGATGAATCGAACTTCAGCGCCCGATGATAGAGTTCAACCGACTGCGCCTCCATCTTCCTTTTTCCGGCCAGCTTTTCCGGGCCGATCATTTCATCCGCACTCGCCTTTTTGACCAGCTTATCCGCAGTGGCCCGAAGAAACTCGGAAGAAAAAGTCCGCACCGAAAGGAACAATGCGAAAACCACCACGCCGCCGAGCGCATAACTAAACCAAGGACGCAGTTTGTTAAGCAACGACTCCCCGCCCTCAGCGATTTGTTCTCTTTTGGCTCGGCACATCGGCCCTACGGCCAACGCCGCCAACAGACAGAAGACCAGCGCATTCTGAAACTGATGCATCTGAAAATCAAAAAATGAGTGCACCATCGTCCCTGCCGCCGTACCGAGAAAGGCCATCGAGATAAACGCCTGATGCTGATGCTTTGTCTTCAGCGAAAAGATCAGGATTCGAATCAGCCCATAGCACCACATGATTCCGAACAAGGCTAAGCCGATCCAGCCATACTCCGCCGCAATCTCCAGATATTCATTGTGCGGATGTTCACTGATGATTCGCACCCCTTTGAACCGATGTCGAAATTTCGGGTACACATAGTTATAACTGGCCGGGCCGAAACCTGTAAGCGGCTTCTCTTTGATCATTTCCAGCGAATCCAGCCAGGTTAAGGGACGAAAATCCTGGGTTTTCGTATTCGCAATTCCGTTTTCCTTAAAATCCTTCACGAATTCCACCACCGGCTCCATTCGACGCCTAAACATCTCGGACTGCTTCCACGCACCAAGCAGAAAGATCATCGAAAACAGCGGAACCAGAACCAACAGCAATACAAACAGTTTTTTGCTCTTTCGCAGCGAAAGCAGCAGCAAGGTTATTCCCACCGCCGCAAGCGCTCCGAGAATCCCGGCCCGCGACTCCGTATAATACATCGTCGGCACAAAAAGAATGATGCAGTACCCCGCCAGAATCCGCAGGATCCAGCCTGCCCGAGGAATAAAGAGCAGCACCAGACAAAACGGCAGGACCATCTGCAGCAGATGCGCAAAATGATTCGGACATATATACGTCGATGCCAAACGGGGATGCGTCTTCCAGCTTCCTCCAATATATTGATCCGTCCAGCGTTCCGCCCACAACACCATTTCCGGATTCTTAAAGCGATTGATCAGCCCATACATGCAGAGCAGAACGGTGAACAACAGCAACGCTCCCAGAACCATACGGACCGATCGAAAACTCGCCAGCGTATTGGCCCATAAAAAATAGGCTCCCGCGCATGTTCCAATCATCAGCATCCGAATCTTCGCATCAAAGCCGATCTCACACACCATCGACAATCCTGCGCCGAAGGCAATAAACAGCAAGAAAAGGTTAAACGCTGGCGGTCCAACCATCTCCCTCCGCCGACGAATAAAGCTCGTCAGCATCCAGCCCAACAGAATCAAATAGCCCGCAATAACCAACGGCGACAGCAGCGAAAACTTATCCTTCCCCGCCACGCCGTACAGAAGAGTACAGATCAGCGGCACCAACCCAAACACATAAGCAAATCCCACATTCAAAATGCTTCTCCCTGCGCCCAAACCCTGCGGTTGTTCATCCATATTCATCTTTTTCCCCAAAACCTGCTCTATTTCCAGCCATGCGACGAGACGTCGCATCTACGACATTTCATCCGCAATATGATGGCATTTTTAATACCACGAAATACACCGAATACACGAAAAAAAACTGTTCCTTTTTTTGTACTTGTGTGGTCAAATCTTTTCAAGCCGTTTTTTTCACCCAACCGCCCTCTAAAGCGAAAGTAAATCAAGATCGGCAATGGGGATCACTCGAACATTGTCTCTCAAAGGATATCCCGAAGCAACGGGTGCAACCACATAGGCCGTCTCTAATCCCAATGCTTCAAAGGAATTCCAGAAACCTATGGTTACCGAAAGTGCCACCGAAGCCTTGAATTCAAACCCGATCCTCCGCCCCCCTTTTTCCAGGACCAGATCCATCTCGGTGCCGTCGGACGTTCTATAGAATCCTTGCGTCCATCGCGGAAACTGTGCCAATACCTGTTCGAGTGCAAACCCTTGCCAGGAGGCACCATAAACAGTATGCCCCAACAGAGCGGAAAAATCGTCGATACCCAAAAGCGAATGTAGAATACCGCTGTCGCGAAGATAAACCTTGGGAGCCTTTACCAAGCGCTTTTTCAGATTCACCTCAAGACGGGAAACAGATCGGGGAGTCGCTGGATTTCATCCAGACAGATCAGGCGGGACTTGTTTTCGTCCAGGAACAACTCCGGCTCCTGTAGTCGTCTTAAATCCGCCGACCATTCCAGATCAAGATATACAGCCTGCCGATCCTTTGATATCGCTTGAGCCAGCGACGTTTTGCCGCATTGACGAGGACCCAGAATTGCCGTGCACGGAAACTGTGCAAGGCACCGGGCCAGCTCCCCTTCAATAAACCGATGGATATATCTCTGCATATTGAACCTTCAACTTTCAATATTCAGACAATACGCACCAAGGATATCACGTCAACAGCAAACTGCCACCTGCCTTCCATCACGTTACAGTACGCCCTGACCCTCACGGTTCAAGCCCTCAGGTTAGCCGATCGTTTCGTTATACCCACTCCGGCAGCCATTGCATCGCCAGTAATCAGTGACCTATCAGTGGTTAAAGCCTTAGTTATCTTTGTTTTCTCCGTGTAGAGTTTTTTCACAAAGAGACAACGAAGGAAACGAAGGGAATTTCAAAGCTGACAGTGCGGTAACCCCCAATTTTAGACCACTCATTAACACTCAACCTATAAAAATGCAGTAGAGAAACCGGAAATGAACGTTAATGGACGCAAATAAGTGAACCCACTCGAAAATATCGATTCCCATGCTTGCTTTTCGAAGGGCTGTCTTTTCACCATTCAAGTGAGCCATATATATTTTGTAACCCATAGAATATCAGCGTTTATTAGCGTCAATTAGTGGTTAACTTCTTTTTCTGGAATAAACCACTCCGGCAGCCATTGCGTCGCCGGTAATCAGTGACCTATCAGTGGTTAAACCTTAGTTATCTTTGTTTGCTCCGTGTAGAGATTTTTTCACAAAGAGACAACGAAGAAAAGGAAGGTTTAGCGCCCTTCTGTTGAAAAAATCGGTGTCCATCCGCGCAGATCCGCGGTTTCTAAACGATTTTACTCATAACGCCATCGCATAGCGAAGTCGCTACTGCAAACCGCAAACTCCCAACCGCCAACCGCGAACAAAAGGCTACTCTTTCATCACCGGTTCGTTCAGACTCCAAACTCCGCCAAATGGATCATCATGAACTTTATGGCACAAGGGTTCCAATTCCCTTGCGGCCTGAGCCGCATGGAGTGCCTGTTCTGGAAACCGTGCTTCAACAGAACCCGGCGGATCAAACACATCATTCAGCACGTATGTTACCCGACCCTTGTTCCACTCCTGCGTATTCAGATTTCGGATTTCAGCTGGACTCCAATAATCCAGATAGAAAGAAAATACGAACGTGTCGGCCGTGTTGATCACATCATCCGGCCCCGCATGTTGGAGAACCCACTCCGCCTTTCTGAAGAGATAGTCGCCCTCTCTGCCCTTCACTATTCCCATCCCGGAAACCAGATTATGCAGTCCAAACAGGCATACAACCCAAACAAACACCCGCCTCCACGAAACCTGTCGAACGAACCATGCACCCAATAGCCAAAACGGCGGCAGACCCATGATCCACAACTCAGGATTCGACGGTTCTACCCACACTGTTGGGAAAATCACTCCAATGGTCCAAACCAATATCCAAAGCAACGGCCTCCATTCTTTGCAACTGTGCGCCCTTACAAAAGAAAAAAGCAATCGAACCAACAGCAGCATTAAACCCGCTACAGCTAGAGCAAAGGTCACCGGAGCAACAAGCTTCAGCCAGCCCGGCACCTGTAAAGCAGTAAAGATTTCTTCATCAAACATACGGTATGGAAAAAATGACTGAAGCTTTTCTGCTACTGAAGAATAAGTGAAAATAAAATTGGCGGACAACAGGCACTGTCCCAACCCTACGATTGCTTTAGGAACGGTATCCCAAGAAACGCCTCCCTCGGAAGTTGGATCGCTTCCGGGCATCTGTGTTCCCCACGAATGTTGAATGATGAAGCATACCGATCCAACCAGCGCCAACGTCGCTATTCCGTGAATCCATGCACGCCTCCGATTTCTGAAGACCATTGCATACAACAAGGGAACAGCTAGAACCGCCGGAACCACGTTCACCATGTGCATCAAAACAGCCAACGCAGAAAACAGGATTGAAAATAAAAGGGTCACCCACGACTCATTCCGCAATGCGCAATAGATTGCCGCCAGCAGCAACGCCAGCGCCGGAACATAAATCTCCACCTCACAGGCATACCGAATGAATCCATACGAAAACAACAGCCCCAAAACGGCTGTGACGGAAATCCAATGATCTTCCTTCCGGAAAAAGATCCTCAACACCCGGCGAACAATCAGATAAAACAAACAGAGCACCGAAGCTCCGGAAAACATACTCACCGCTCTGGCCGAATAATATGACCTCCCGCTATATCCCAACCTCTGAGAAGCTCCATAGACGGCTTTCTGCATAGGAACATAAAGCAGATGCCGAGGATGAAACTGCTCCGCTCCCGTTCCCTCCTCAATCAACCGAGAATACTCAAAAGCATCCTCCGCCTCTGAATGATTTTCCGGCATGACTGCCGCAAACAGCAACAAACTGCCGAAAAAGAAAATCAGTAAGGTTTTAGTCACGCTTCCGATCTCCCCGAAACCAATGACATCGAATCACACGAAAGAAAAACAGAGGAATCCCAACCCCATAGCGTTTAAAATGGCGAATCGGATGCATCACCCACCGCGCCAGCCATTCCAACCCATGATCCGTCATCCATTTTGGAGCCCGGCGATCCACACCCGTGTACCATCGGAACAATGCCCCTGCTGCAATGAAGACCCCTTTGTCCAATTTTTTCGCAGCATCGGCCGCCCATAGTTCCTGACGCGGCATCCCCATCCCCGTCAAAATAATGTCGGCATTAGATGCATGGATCTGCTCAATTATTGCATCATTTTCGACGCTGAAAAAATCAAAAAACCCGTCATGATATCCTGCAATATTGAGGTTGGGGTACTTCTTTGCCACCGTCTCGGAAAACAGGTTAACCACCCGCAATTCATCCCCAACAAAAAAGAAGCTATATCCCTTCTCCTCCCCCAGAGAAAAGAGGTCATTAATCCAGTCCGGTGGCGTCATACGTTGCCCCAACCTAATTCCGGCCAGCCACGCACCGATTTTCACCCCAAATCCATCACAAAACACAATCTCCGTTCGATTCAGCACATCCCGAAATTCCGGTTGTTCAAAAGCCAGATTACAGGCATGCACATTCACATTGTTCACCAGCGCAGAACGCTTCGCCACTGCCAGTCGATCAATGCCATTAAGCAGTTGCGGAAAATCAATAATGGAAACATTTATTCCCAGCAGCGATCTGGTCTGAATCGATTCCATCATTATACCGTCATTTTCCTAATCTGTTCCAGCAGCGCAGAGACAGAACGACCTGCCTTATAGCTTTCGAAATCATACTCGCCCTGATCTAACCGCATGGATACACGTTTAATACAACTAAACAATTCGTCCAACTGATCAAACGTTTCACCGATACGGACAGGATATTCAACTTGGTGTTTCAATATTGGAAGGTTCCGAACAAGAACCGGAACATGTGCTGCCGCCGCATCCGCAATCAAACCTGATGCCCGGCATGAATAATGGTCAGACGGATAGTTCAAAACCACCACATCACAATCGGCCAATCGCAACCGGTAATCGTTTATATCCGAGGTATCGATACGTTCAAACCAGTCCGCCTGACCAAAACGGGATCGGGACTTAAATTCTTCCGAATTCGGTATGGCCAAAACCAAACGATATTGATCAGCCAAAGGCTTCAGCGCTTCGAGCAATTTATCGGTCCCTTTTTCCGGACGATATTGACCCACGATTCCCACGGTATGTACACCACCCATCCGACGGCGGATGATGCTGTTCTCAGGGACAGGATGCGATAAGGCATAACAGCTTCTATCATTTAGACCAACCTCCTGTAGCACGTTCCGCGGAACCTGCTCAAGGAAAGCAAACCTTGCCCCCATTTTCTGCAACCGATGGAGTGCTTTTCGTTCCGACTGACTATCCAACGCCCATTGCAGATTATGATTAATAAGGAAAATGAGCTCTCTTCGCCCCCACCGGATAAGCGGAAAAACAACCGCCAGCGGAATATTTGAAAAATCACGCACCAAAATCAGCTTCTTTCCGCCATGCCGAACCGGCAGAAAAACCAAACTAAGGTGCCGCCAAGCAACACTTAATTGACGAAGGAAACCCGTTCGATTCCGCGGATTAGCCATCAAGTGCGAAACGCAGAGGTAACCCCCAATTTCGCAAGCCTCATTAATGGGAGCCAAAGCACCGTGATATGTAATCACATGCCTCATCGTTTCGCACTTCCCGTAACGACAAAAGACTTCACCATTCCCATCAGCCATTCACAATGAATTACATCATCAGGAAACAGAAGCGCCAGTTCCCGCTTTGAGAGCAGGCGAATTTGATCACAGTCCACACGCGACAGGAGCCGATCCGGTTCCGGTTTTAACCATCCAAGCTTAAATAATCGGTGCAACTCCGCACGCCATGAAAGCGGCATAAACTGAAAAAAGGGAACATAAAAATGAGGTTCCAATGGGAAATACCGGTTAGGAGTCTGAATAACGCGATAGGTGGCAACACGGCACATTTCCTGAGCAAACCGACATTGCTGATGCATGTTCCCTACATGTTCGATCACGCTGTTTGAAAACACCACGTCATATTCCCCGTCGCCAACATGCTCAAGATGCGTCGCATCACCAACATACTCTGAAACCGAAACATTTCCAACTATCGAGGAACAAGCACCTTCCGCATCCAAATTGTAGATATCAATCCGTTCAATTCGCTTCGCCGTTTCCAAATGGTTAAGATTCATCTCCCAGAATGAACGCGTTCCGCCCACATCCGCAATAGAAACTTTATCTGAATCAACACACCGAACCACCTCGTCCAAAAACCGCATTCGCTTTTGACGGAAACAGGTCGCCAAACTCCTTGGATTGGTATGCGATGAAATCATCAAATAATCTCCATTACTTAATTTTCATCCCGCCGAAGGGCATCCAATATAAAACGCACAAAATCAAAAGGGTCACTCTTTTGCACAAAATTTTGTCGCTTCGATTCATCAAAAACATTCGACTTCGAATACACCGTATCGATGCATTTTGCCAGTTTTTCTGGAGTAATTGACAAGCAGATCCCCAGTTGATTTTGACGGACCAAACGCCCCAACAATCCCGAATCTGGAGCAATCACTGGCGTAGCAACTCCCGCCGCATGCGCAAGGATTCCACTGGAATATTCGGAGCGCAAATAAGGCATCACTATCCAATCCGTCTGATGAAATATAGCTTTCATCGAGGGTTCATCAAAAAAGCGGTCATCAAAAATCAATCTTAGGTCAGGACGAATGAATCGGAGTTT
>JAFGWS010000096.1 GCA_016937035.1 Pontiellaceae bacterium | reverse complement strand
GAGAGTTATTAACAGCTAACAAAAAGCCTCTTGGGTGGTACATTTTGATTCGACCGCAAGTGGTACATTTTAATCGACCGGTGAGAAAGCTTCGTAGGTTTGAGATTTTAACAGAAGATCGCGAAGATAGCAAAGAGGTCCAGATGAGCTGCTGACTCACACGTATCAGATTCTTTGCGGCTTTGCGTGAAAAATCTGTGCTCGCGAGCCCGGCAGATGGTATTACTACAAGTGTCTTTTGTTTTCGGTGCGTGCTCTTTAGAAAACGGTTACGGTCGGCTTGAGCGCTTCCGCACGGGGGTGATTTTTTCGACGAGAACGGTCGTGTGAGGCGGGTTTGTTACAAGGTTGTCGCATTCGGAATCTGTCAATGGTACCAAATCGTTATCATTTTTGTTTTGTTATACGGCAACCCATGGTTTTATATACTCGCTTTTTGAGGGAGGACCATGACTGCAATTGAAGAAAAAATCCAGAAACTGAAACGCGAGCGCGGGGCCATTATTATTGCCCACAACTATCAGCCCGACGAGGTGCAGGCGATTGCTGATTTTACGGGCGACTCGCTGGAGCTGAGCCGGAAGGCGGCGGAGCTGGAGGAGGAGGTGATTGTCTTCTGCGGGGTTCATTTTATGGCGGAGACCGCCGCGATCCTCAGCCCCGAAAAAACCATTCTGATTCCGGATCGTTTTGCCGGATGCCCCATGGCGGATATGATTACCGCCAAACAGCTTCGAGCAAAGAAAGCGGAACATCCCGATGCGGTGGTGATCTGTTATGTCAACAGCTCGGCCGCCGTTAAGGCGGAGAGCGATCTGTGCTGTACCTCCTCCAATGCGAAGACGATTGCGGCATCGGTTCCGGCGGATAAGGAAATTATTTTTGTGCCGGACACGCACCTCGGTCACTATGTTCAGAAGGAGCTCGGGCGGGAGATGATGATCTGGGACGGCTACTGCCCGACGCACTCGCGGATTCGCGATGTCGATATTCTGCGCGAGCGGGCGGAGCACCCCAACGCGAAGGTGATGGCGCACCCGGAATGTCCGAAACAGATTCGCGACTTGGCCGACTATCTGCTTTCAACCGGACAGATGTGTCAACAGGCGAAGGCGTCGGAAGAAACCGAATTTATTGTTGCAACGGAGATGGGGCTGCTCTACCGCCTGCGTAACGAAAATCCGGGCAAGCAGTTTTATGCGGTCAGCGACCGTGCGCTCTGCCCGAACATGAAAAAGAGCAGTGTAGAAAAGGTGCTTTGGGCGCTTGAAAATATGCAGTATCGAGTGAGGGTGCCGCAGGAGACGGCCGATAAGGCCCGCCGCTCGATTGAGCAGATGCTGGAGCTCTCATAGCGGCGGAGCCGCTGGTGAGGAACGTGAAACTTGAGACGTGGAATTGGAAATGTGAAACATGAAACCAAGGCTTCGGAATTGGGTTGTTGGAAATTAGAATTTAAAAGCGGAGCGATCTATGTGGGAATATACAGACAAAGTAACAGATCATTTTAAAAACCCGCGCAACGTCGGAGCGGTTGAACATCCGGACGGAGAAGGAATCGTCGGCTCGCTTGCGTGCGGCGATGCGCTGCGGTTGACGTTTAAGCTGGATGCGGAAAAGAAGATTTGCGAGGCCAAGTTCCAGACCTTCGGCTGCGCCAGTGCCATTGCCTCCTCCTCGGCGCTGACCGAAATGCTGATCGGCAAGACCATCGAAGAGGCGGATCAAATCACGAACAACGATATTATCGACTATCTCGGGGCACTGCCGAAACAGAAGGTGCATTGTTCAGTGATGGGGCGCGAGGCGCTCGATGCCGCGATTTATAATTACCGAACCGGAAAGAAGTTCGACAAAAAACTGGAAGGCGAGGTGGTTTGCCACTGCTTCGGCGCAACCGATAAAGAGATCGAAAAACTGGCGCGCGAGCAGAATCTGACAACCGTCGAAGATATTACCAACGCCTGCAAAGCCGGCGGCGGATGCGGTCAGTGTATCCCCGAGATTGAAAAAATCATCCATCGCGTTATGGGCGAGGAAAAAATGAAGGCCGAGCAGCCCGAAAAGCTGACGCAGCTGCAGAAGATTAAGCTGATTGAAGAGACGATTGATCGGCAGGTTCGCCCGATTCTTCGGCGCGACGGCGGCGATCTGGAGCTGCACGATGTCGATGGCGACCGCGTCCTGGTTAAATTTGTCGGTGCGTGCGTGAGCTGTCCGGTCTCTTCGGTCACACTTAAAGATGTCGTCGAAGCTCAGCTGCGCGAAGCCGTCTCCGACGACATCGTCGTAGAAGCGGTGTGATCTTGAAACTTGAAACCTGAAACTTGAAACCTGAAACTTGAAACCGGAAATTTGGATTTCTCATGAACAAATCAGTCTACGTCGATAACAACGCCACAACTGCGGTGGCCCCGGAAGTTACAGAATCCATGCTGCCCTTCTTTCACGAGCAGTGGGGAAATCCCTCCAGCATGCACACGTTCGGCGGCAAAGTGAAAAGGCATGTGGACGCTGCCCGCGAAAAGGTGGCAGCGCTGATCGGTGCAGAGCACCCGAGCGAAATCATTTTCACCAGCTGTGGTTCCGAATCCGACAACATGGCGATTCGCGGGAGCGTGGATGCGATGGACGGACATCCTCATGTGATCACTACGCGAGTGGAGCACGCGGCGGTACTCGGGCCGTGCCATTATCTCGAAGATCGCGGTTACCGCCTGACCACGTTGGAGGTTGATGCCAAGGGCAACCTCGATATGGGCAAGGTTCGCGAAGCCTCCTCAAGCGGTAAGAAAACCGTGGCCTCGATTATGTGGGCCAACAACGAAACCGGCGTTCTTTTTCCCGTTCCGGAAATAGCAGCACTGATTAAAGAGGGCGGCGGCATATTCCATACCGACGCCGTTCAGATTGCAGGCAAGCTGCCGATTTCGGTAAAAGACCAACCGATCGATCTGCTCTCGATTTCCGGACACAAGCTGCATGCACCCAAGGGCATCGGCGCACTTTATGTCCGCCGTGGAACCAAGATTACGCCGCACATTATGGGCGGTCATCAGGAGCGAGGCCGCCGTGCCGGAACCGAAAATGTGCCCTACATTGTGGGGCTTGGAACCGCGTGCGAAATGGCGATGGCGACTATGGCCAACGACGCCGAGCACGAACGCCGTCTTCGCGATCGCCTGGAAGCGGGCATTCTTTCCACTTGCAAAGGCTCGCAGATTAACGGCGACGTTTCCAATCGTCTGCCCGGCACCAGCAACATCAGTTTTGAATATGTCGAGGGCGAGTCGATCCTGCTGATGCTCGACGATGTCGGCATCTGCGCCTCCACCGGGTCGGCCTGTGCTTCCGGATCGCTCGAACCGTCGCACGTGCTGCGCGCTATGGACGTGCCCCGATCAATGGTGCACGGCTCCATCCGTTTCAGCTTCGGACGCTACAACACGGAAGAGGATGTTGATTATATTCTCGAACAGCTCCCGCCGATCATAAAGCGCCTGCGCGAACTCTCCCCGTTTGCACAAGACTGATTGGCTTCAGGGAATATCCCCGCATGAAAAAAGCACCCTCACAGATTAATGAGGGTGCCTCTGCTGAACCCGCCCGCATTTCAGCGGCCGGATTCTATCGGCGCAGGGCCTCGATGGGACTGAGGTTAGCAGCTTTCCACGCCGGGTATGTCCCGAAGAGAATGCCGGTGAATACGGACACCGAAAGCGAAACCATCACACTGAGTGCAGTCACAACGGTGGGCATACCGGCCGAATATTTAATGACTACGGCAATAAGGAAGCCTATACCGACTCCGAGAATTCCGCCCAGTCCCGTCAGCGTAACCGCTTCAAAGAGGAACTGAGTAAGAATGGTCTTCCTTTGCGCGCCCAAGGCCCGCAGGGTTCCGATCTCCTTCGTTCGTTCATAAATATTGGCCAGCATAATGTTCATAATGCCGATCCCGCCGACAACGAGCGAAATGGCAGCAATAGAACCCATAACAACGGCAAACACGCGTTGTGTGGCCTGCTCCGCAAGAAGCAGTTCATAGGGCACACTGAGGGTATAATCAGGAAGTTCGTGCGCCTCCGACAGATAAGTCCGGATTCGGTCCGCCGTGTTTTTGAGATAGGCCAAATCTTCCACCTGAACGTAGGTGTAGTCAGCCACCACTTCCATACTATCCTTTTTATAAATAGAGAGCAGACTCTCGTAATCAACAAAGATCACGTTATTGATATCGTGCTTCCCGGCAAGTTTGGAGCGCAGCGGATTTTCAACCAGCCCGACCACCGT
The DNA here is from genome assembly GCA_016937035.1 of Pontiellaceae bacterium. The sequence goes on along the minus strand of JAFGWS010000096.1, from coordinate 52,580 downwards.
GAATGAGGCCCCGTATACGGAAATCGTTTTTCCTAATGGATCCTCCAACCCGAAAAGCTGGCGTGCGGCATCAACCCCGACCGAGCAGACCATAGAGGCCGTCTCGCTGTCCATTTCAGAAATCCATCGTCCACGCGAATCCGCATTTACCGAACGTGATATTTTCAAAAAAGCAGGATCAACGCCCATTAGAACAATATCCGTCGGTTTCCCCATGGAATAAACCGTCTCCCGCAACTGCACCACCGGAACGACCTTTTTCACATTATCAAAAACCGTCCTGAAATGCTCAATATCCTCAAGGGTGATGCCGTAAAAAAAGAGCTCCTCCGTTCCAATTGCGGCGGCCTCGGGCTTTTCCGTGTGCAGGATAATATTGTCTACCCCCTGCCGCTGAATCCGTTCGACGGACTCAACGCGTGCGCCTTCACTGACCGCCAGCATACCGACTACCGCTGCAACCCCGAGAACAACACCAAGCATCGCGAGCAAGGAACGAAAGGCATGATGCTTTAAACTCAACCAAGTCGATTCTATGTTGTATTTAAGGCTCATTTCCGCACCACATTCCCGTCATGAAGTTCAATGACCCGCTGCACTTTTTTTTCGTATTCTGCATTATGTGTAACCATAATTACCGTATTGCCTTCGGCGACCAGCTCATGAAAAATATCAAGAATTTCATTCCCGGTTTTTTCGTCAAGATTACCCGTCGGCTCATCCGCTAAAATAACTGAAGGATTATTAGCCAGAGCCCGAGCAATGGCCACCCGCTGGCATTGCCCGCCGGAAAGCTGCGAAGGACTATGTGAAAGGCGGCCTCCCAGCCCGACACGATCCAGCAGCATCGAAGCACGATCCTTCATTTCGTGCCGCTCAAGCCCGGCAAAACGCATCGGCATACAGACATTTTCCAAAATTGAAAAATGAGGAAACAGGTTAAACGACTGAAAGATAATTCCGATCTGTTTGCACCGGATTTCAGAACGTGCCGAATCGGTCAGTTTGGCCACATTTCGTCCTTCGAGCAGATAGTCGCCCGAAGTGGGTTCATCCAGCAATCCCAACATATTAAGCATCGTAGATTTTCCCGACCCCGATGTTCCGAAAATTGCAACCAGCGTTCCCTCTTCAATGGTCAGATTAGCAGGGCGCAATGCATGCACTGCGGTGGGGCCTTCGCCGTAAACCCGGCTGATCCCGTGTAACTCGATCAAGCTCAACTTACGACTCCTCCCGAGACAACATCACGCGGTCCCCTTCTTTGAGTCCGTTAGTGATTTCAACATAACTGTTAGAGCTTCTTCCGGTGGTAACCTCGCGCTCTTCGGTTCCGACTCCCTTCAGGATGTTACAATATACCTTGCCCTCTTTAGGATAGAGCGCTTCAACGGGCAAATAAATCACGTCCGAAATGACTTCAGAAATCATATCCACTTCAACCGTCATACCGGGACGAAGATTGGGGTCGGTCTGATCCACCTGAATGACCGTGGGATAAATTTTCGGCGTACTCGCCTCAAATTGAACCAGATTGGTCGCCATATCAGACACCTTTTGGACCACACCGGACAACTTGACATTGGGAAGTGCCTTAATCCGCATTTCAGCACGCATGCCGACTTTTACTTTGGAACGCGAAGCTTCCGGAACATCAACGTTTACAATCAGCTGACTGAGGTCGGGAATACTGCCGATGATTTCACGACGGTTCATCGTCGTTCCCACAACAATTTCCTTCTGTTCGCCGTAACGGCGACGCGGATCGGGATCCCCGTACGAAATCGTTCCATCCACCGGTGCGGTTATCTTCAGCATCCCGATATTTTGAACCAACAACGACATTTGATATTCCAAGCTACTCACACGGCTCTTCTGCGTAGCGATTTTGGTGTCGAGCTGAACCTGCTTTGCAGCCGAATTGACGAGCTGTTTCTGAAGATCCATCTCTGCCTTGGTCTTGCTCTGCGCCAACCTCCGCTCCTGCTGAGGAAAGGTGTACTGCTTGAAGATACGCAGATTATACAAAGCCTTTTCTTCTGCACGCTTAAGCTCTTCAATACGCTGCTCAGAGGTTTCAACCTGCCCCTCCAACCGGGTCTTCGCCGCTTCATCCCCGGAAGAGGCTGAAAGCAAGTCGGATTTAAGTGATGCAAGATTCGCTCTTTCATCATCCACATTTTTACGGGCGGTTTTTACACTCAGCATCAGATTTTCTTTATCCAGCGGAGCATCTTCATAGACATACTTTTCGTACGCCTCAGTTGCCTGACGAAGACTGTCGGTCGAAGACTTAATCGCACTAACAATATCCGCCACCGCGATTTGATAATCCTGTTCGAGAACCATCAGGTCCTTTTTGGCCTCTTCTACGTCAACCTTCTCGCTATCCAGTTCTTGGAGATAGACCTCATCAGAGAACGCAACGATTTGATCACCCTTTTTCAACACCGTCTGGTCCGGCACGGCCTCAATAATATCGAGACCCTGCCGAGCAATGGAAGGAGCTTCAATCAGATACCGTTTCACGGCATCCAGAGAACCCTGAATGCTGACGACAACATTAAAGTCACCGCGAACCACTTCATAGACCTGATCCGGCTGTTTCTTGTCACTCTTTTTCTCACCGCATCCTGTGACCGCCAGCAGGGATACTGCTGCAGCGATCAAAAGATTCGATTTGTGTGGTATATTATACAATTTCATAAACGGCCGCCTTATTTGATCAGAAGCTGGATATCTTCGATAAGGGAAGGTTTCTCGTCCTGATTGATGTCTTCACTGGAGGCATCGATCTTTTCCTGCAACTCCTCAGTAACCTTCTCTGGCGTAATGGTATCTGCGTTCATCCCATCCGATTCGACAATATTGACTGTGAGAAAAATAACCAACTGGGTTCGAGTCTCTACAATGCTGGAGGAACGGAAGAGTCCGCCGATAATCGGAATGCTGCCCAGAATGGGAACTCGTTTTTTGGTTTCGTTCTTTTGTTCGCGAAGAAGACCACCGATAGAGACCATCTGAGCATCATTTATTTCCAACATGGTACTGGCATTACGATTGGCAACAACCGGATTGCCAGCATTGTCGTATGAGTTAATACTGGAAACCTCGGGACTGACCTCCAGTACAACTCGGTCATCAAATATGGATTCCGGAGTAACGCGAAGCTTAATCCCGATCGATTTATAATCCACTTGCGGAATAATGGCACCCGTTGATGTGGTTGAGCTAGTGGTGATCGGAACATCCTCACCCGAAACAATGTTCCCCGTTTGGCCGCGGCGTATAATCAACGAGGGAGAGGCAAGAATTCGAGCGGTTTGTTTCGTCTCCAAAAATTTCAGAAACGATGAAAAGATAAACTGCTCTTCCGGATTATAATAGAGATAGGAGGAAGAGCCGCTCAATGTGGTTGCGGGAAGAATCGCATTCATTAAGCGTTTAGATAAATCTGACTGACTAGCTGTGCTGGACGGGCTGCTTACCTTTTCCATGTTCACAAACTGCGAGTACTGTAGACTAAGATCTTTTTCAAAATTGTCGTTGATCTGAAACTCGACGATACTCGCACTGACCACCACCTGTCGAACCGGTCGATCGATCGACTCCGCAATTTTCTTCAGCTGCTCAAGATTCTCGGTTTCATCCTGAATGATGACCAAGTCCGCATCTTCGGTATCGGAAATCTCCCCATTAACCGAAAGAAACGGTTCGAGGGCCTGACGGAAGGTTTCTGCACCGATGTATTTACATTCATAAACCAAAACATCGAGTCCCCGGGCATCTTCCTGAGAAAATTGTTGAGCCAATTCTGAAAAAGTGTCGATCAATTGATCATAATCCGCTGTATCCGGCTCTTGAGCCGCCGCCAAGGTTTGCGTTGAAGCATTTTGGGTACGCGGTAGCTGGCTCATATCGATACCGGCTCCACCGCCTTGGAATTGGGCCGCATCGTACCCACCCATGCCGCCGCCCATGGCTCCACCCATTCCGCCGCCCATGGCTCCACCCATGCCGCCGCCCTGGAATCCTCCGCCGCCCTGGAATCCTCCGCCACCCTGGAATCCTCCGCCCTGAGTTGGGCGCTGACCGAAAACGGTCGTCGATACCGCACACAAAATCAACAATAGTATTTTTTTCATTTTTAACTTTCCTTCTACGTTCAATGTATCACGAATGGACTAGAACAGACGCGCACACTCATTTATTGCACACCATTTCAGCAGTTTTTTCCTGACCTCCGCCAGAGGACTGCATATTTCGAGCCAAAAAAACTCTAAACCTCACTCTGAGACAAGATGTTCCGAAAGGAGGATCACCGACAAAACTTCCGCACGAAAGCACAGCCCCGCCGTTTCCCATGAGACCCTTTCAACTTCTTGGCGTTCACCAAAAGCGCGGTTTATTTCACAATGGAGACCAATCAGCCAGCAAAATGAATGCATAAAAAAACGAAAGCGCCCAGCAAAAATGCGTGGGCGCTTTCTAATTGGAGGAGGAAAATTATTCTTCCCTGAGAAACTCAACCATAACCGGCTTGATGTATGAATTTTCGCTTTGCGGGGTCCTAAGGAGCGTAAAATCTTCCGGATTCTCCGGAAACCGGGAATAGTTCTCATCTTCAGGAGCTAAAGCAATCCTGCTTTCGATCGACGGGATTCCCTCTTCCTGAACCACCGTAGGGGGCTGAATATAAATACCGGGATCGGCCTGTGCGGCATAACGGGCATTCACCGCCAGATACTGCAATCCGAAAAATCCCACAAAGAGCAGCGCAATGCCGTATTTGGGTTCAGCAAAAAACCAAGGGAACCGAACTTCCATAAGATCGACAAGGCGTCGCCGCTGGCTCTGCTGTCGAATCTCCCGCATAATGTTTTGTCGGCAACGCGTCATCCGCGCCATCTCAGGAGTTTCGTAGCGCTTGAGATGAAGAAGCTTATCCAGAAGCTCATCGTCACACTCAATACAGCATTTTTGGATACTCTTTTTTCCCGTCATTTTATAAACTCCGTCAATTCAGCCTGCAGCTGCCTTCTGGCATAGAACAAGCGTGATCGAATGGTCCCCACCGAAGCACCCGTCATTTTGGCGATATCTTCGTGCTGAACACCCTGCATATCGTGCAGGATCACAACCGTTCTGTGTTTCTCAGACAGGTTCTGTAACGCCTCGTTCATTTTTTTCTGGAGCTCTGTCAAACTAAGGTTCCGAAGCGGCGATCCTTTGGAAGTGAGGTCGTGATAGACTTCATCGAGTTTGATCTCGTTATCAAACTGGTCGAGACTCATGGCCCGCTTGCGGTTGCGCTTTTTCCGGTAGTTAATGGTCTTATTGACCGCGATGCGGTAGAGCCACGTGTAGAAGGATGATTTCCCTTTAAAACGGGGCAGCGCTCGATAGGCCTTTACAAAAACCTCCTGAACCAGATCTTCAGCATCTTCGCGGTTGGAGGTCATGTTGTAGACGAGTCCGTAAATCTTGCTCTGGTAGCGCTCCACCAACTGATCAAAGGCGTGCACGTCGCCCTGCTGCGCTTTGAGCACAAGCGCATCATCATCCGGGTCAGGCATAGCATCGGGCGTGAATTTCGTATTAACGATCTCCCCGCTTTCGTCTACATCGTTCTGTATATTATCTTCCATGATTGAGTGCCGTTTTCGGCATTCACCCTCCCCCGGATGGAAAAAACTTAGAAGACCCGTTCCCCATCAAATCGTTGAATTATTTTCTCGGCGGAGGTTCCTTCCCCAATTCCGCCAGCACCGTCTTTAAATCGAGCCACGCCTCTTTCTTCTTTGAAGGATCGCGCAGAAGATACGAGGGATGGAACGTCGGCATCAGTCGAATACCCTGATATTCCTGCCAGATCCCGCGCATCCGGGTAATCCCCACCTTTTTCCCCAACAACCCTTCCATCGCCGTTCCGCCGAGTCCGACAATCACCTTCGGGCGAATCAACCGAATCTGTTGGTGCAGATACGGCATGCACATTTCCATCTCCTCAGGCAGCGGTTTACGATTATTTGGCGGGCGGCACTTGACGATGTTGGCAATGAAAATCTGCTCCCGTTTGTAACCCATCGCCTCGATCATTTTATCCAGCAACTGCCCGGCCTTCCCGATAAACGGACGCCCCTGCTCATCCTCCTCCGCGCCGGGACCTTCGCCCACAAACAGAATATCCGGTGCGTCGCCGTTCCCTTCCCCGGGAACCGCGTGTATGCGCTCCTGACAGAGCGGACAGTTCCGACACCGCAGCACATGCTCAGCAATCTGCTCCAGCGATTCAAAACCCGCCGGAATCGGCGCGGCCTCCACCGTCACCTCTTCCGCGTTATCTTCGACCGGCTCCCGCGCAAGCTGTTCGAGCACTGCGCGATCCACCTCCACCCGCTGAATTCCTTCATCGCGCTGGTATTCGAGATATTTTTCCAGATCGTCGATCAATCCATATAATGTGGGTTCTGCCGTCATTCCGTCCTTAGTTCCTCTAAAAGATGGCGCATATCATTCAGCAACGGCGCCTCGAAAGAAAGCCTTTTCCCTGAAACAGGATGAGTAAAAGCAAGACGCGCGGCATGCAGCATCTGACGTTCGGGCGATACCGGCAAATGATGCCTCCGCGCACGGCCATACACCGTATCGCCTACCACCGGGTGTCCTAAATGCGCCATATGCACACGAATCTGATGCGTCCGCCCCGTCTCAATCTTTACACGCACCAGCGAAACCTCTCCGAAACACTCCACGGTTTCATAGCTTGAAACCGCCATTCGTCCCCCCTCTTCCACTACCGCCATTTTCTGGCGATGTACCTTGTGCCGTCCAATCAGCGTTTCCAACCGCCCGGCGGGCGGTGGATGGCCCCACACCAGCGCCGAATATTCCTTCTCCGTCTCGCGGGCCTTAAACTGACGAAGCAGTTCTGTTTGCGCGGACTTCGTTTTCGCAACCACCATCACCCCGCTGGTATCCTTATCGAGCCGATGCACAATGCCTGCGCGGTCGACCGACGCAAACGCCGGATCATGAAAAAGCAAGCCGTTCACCAGTGTACCTTTCTCATTCCCCGCCGCCGGATGAACCACCATCCCCGGCGGCTTGTTCAGCACCAGCACGACGTCATCCTCATAAAGAATGTCCAGCGCCATCGCCTCCGGCTGCGGCTCCGCCGACGTCTCTTCCGGAAGCGACCACGCAATCTCATCCGCCGCTTTCAGCTTCTGATTCGGTTTACAGACGCCCCCGTTCACCGTAACCGAGCCCGCCTGAATCAGCGTTTTCCACTGCGAGCGCGAAATCTCCGGCTCCTGCTCCGCTAAAAATGCATCCAGCCGAACATTCCCCTGCCCCGATTCCACTCTTAGTTGTTTATCCATCGTCATCTTTCTGACATTTTTTATCCGCAGATTTTACCGATTATCAGGATTTAAATCTGCTCAAATCTGCGTAATCTGTGGACTTCAATTTCCATTAAGGAGCTAACAGGTGGACATACAAGCAGAACTCGTTTCAATCGGCAATGAATTGCTCAGCGGACGCACACTGAACACGCACGCACAGGATCTCGGCGGCGCACTTTACGCCATCGGTCTGCAACTGATGCGCGACACCACCATACCCGATGATCCCGCCATTATTCAATCCGCCGTCCGCGAGGCGCTCGCCCGCACTGATCTCGTCTTCGTCAGCGGCGGCCTCGGCCCCACCGTCGATGATATCACCCGCGAGGCACTCGCATCGCTGCTCGACCGGCAAATTATCCTCGACCACGCCGGCGTCGCTGCCATGGCCGACCGCTATGCCGCGCGCGGACGCACTATGACGCCGTCCGCCGAGCGCCAGGCGCTCGTTCTGGAAGGAGCCGCGGTTTTGCCCAACCCGGTCGGGGCCGCCCCCGGTGAGCGCATTGATCTGCCCGAAAACAAAGCCCTGTTCATTCTTCCCGGACCGCCCTTGGAGTTTAACGCTATTTTAAAAGAAGCCATTCTCCCGTGGCTCAAAATACGCCACGCCGACGCGCGCCCCAAACTGGTTCGCACCGTACACACCAAAGGCATCTATGAATCCGATATTGTCACCCTTCTTGAAGCCGCCGATTTTCGCCCCACCGACATCGAACTCGGCTTTTATCCCGGCATGGGCAAAGTCGAAATCCGCCTCGTCGCCCATCCAGACTTTGAAACTGAAATCGAAACCGCACGGCAAACACTGAAGACCCTGTTGAGCGAATTTCTAGACATAACGCCCAGCGCCTAGCCTTACTCGCCCTCGAACCATCCCAAGCTCGTTAGTCCGCGTCTGAAAACTCGTCCGCAAATGGATGATAATCCACTGGAACATACTTGGCCTTTCGGGTCATCCCTGCGGGCCGGCCCTTTGAGTCACTCCAACCTGCCAGAAAAATAAAAACCCCTGCAGCTGTTACACTTACAGGGGTTTCAAAAAATGGTAGAAGCGTGGGGGCTCGAACCCCAGACCCGCTGATTAAGAGTCAGCTGCTCTACCAACTGAGCTACGCTTCCATTGGGAAAGGGGATGGAAGCTAATGATTCCCTTTTGCAAACGCAACCCAAAAGTTAAGTGAATTGTCCAGCATCGGATTGAGGTCCTGAAGGGAATTAAGTCGCGAGTGATATAATTGCTTTATTATCCGTTATTCGCATGGTAGAAGCTCGAAATTATGAAAAAGCAAATTTTATCCATTGGTCTCATTGTTATGGTTATGCTCCTGAGTGTCGGACGGTTGTCGGCGCAGGAGTCAAAGGTGATTGCGCCGGGAGCGGAGCTGAAAAAGCTGGAGGGCGAATACAGCTTTACGGAGGGGCCGACGGCGGATGCCGAGGGCAACGTCTATTTTACAGACCAGCCGAACGACCGCATTATGAAATGGAATGCAGCGGATGGAAAGGTTGAGGAGTGGATGAAACCGGCGGGGCGCGCCAACGGTCTTATGCTGACTCCGGAAGGGGATCTGTTGGCGGCGGCTGACGAGAAGAATCAGCTGTGGTCGATTTCGACCAATAAAACCGTGACTGTGCTGGTGGAAACGTTCGGCGATAAGCTGCTCAATGGACCCAACGATGTATGGAAGACCGCCAAGGGACACCTCTATTTTACCGATCCACTGTTTGCGCGCGACTACTGGGAGCGCGATTCCGCCATGCAGCAGCCCGGCCAGTATGTGTATCTGATGCCGGCCGGCAGCAAAGAGCCGAAGGCTATTCTGACGGACCTGAAACAACCCAACGGGTTGATCGAATCGCTCGACGGGAAGATGCTCTACGTTGCGGATATGGGTGAAAACAAAACCTACGTGTATGATATTCAGGAGGACGGTTCGTTGGAAAACAAGCGGCTCTTCTGTAACATGGGTTCCGACGGCATGACGATCGACGACCAAGGCAATCTCTATCTTACCGGGCGCGGGGTAATCATTTTCGATAAAACCGGGAAACAGATTGAGCGCATCAGTGTTCCGCAGTCGTGGACTTCAAACGTCACCTTTGCCGGTGCGGAGCGAGACCAACTTTTCATCACCGCCAGCAAAGCCATCTACAGCATAAAAATGCAGGTCAAGGGCGTTGAGAGAAAAGAAGAGAAAAAGGCGGAGGAACCCAAAGAGAAAACGGATTAGAGGTGCGCTTCCTCTGCTTCTTGAGAATAGAGAGAAGGGAAGGCGTCAGAACCCGTTTACATTAAGCCGAGCGCTTTCATTTTTCGATAGAGCGTGGTTTTGTGAATCCCGAGCGACCGGGCTGCGGTCAGGCGATTTCCGCCGCTTTGCTCCAGCGCCTGAAGGATCGTCTGCGCTTCGGTGGAACGCCGGACGGTCGCTATGTCGGGCGGAGCATCCTCCACCGATATGCGGCCCCCGAGTTCGGACGGAAGGTGCTTGATCTCAATGGTCCTTCCTTCGCAGAGAACAAAGGCGCGTTCGATCATGTTTTCGAGCTCGCGGACGTTTCCGGGCCAATCGTGTGTCATGAGCAGCAGATAGGCTCCGTTGGACAATCCGCTGATGCTCTTGTTGTGAATGCGGTTGAAGCGATCGATAAAATGGGCAACCAACAGCGATAAATCTTCTTTGCGCTCGCGCAGCGGAGGCAGGTCGATACGAATCACGTTGATCCGGTAATAGAGGTCTTCGCGGAATTCACCGCGCTTGACCAGCTCGCTCAGGTCGCGGTGCGTGGCCGCTATAATTCGAGCCTTTGTGTAATGCGTCTCATTGCTGCCGAGCGGTTCATACGTGTGCTCCTGCAGTACCCGCAGCAACCGTACCTGCAGGGCAGGGCTGATTTCCCCGATTTCATCAAGGAAAACGGTGCCGTCTTTTGCGGCAGCAAAACGCCCTGCCCGATCCTGTATTGCGCCGGTAAAGGCCCCCTTTTTATAACCGAAGAGTTCGGATTCCAGCAGCGCATCCGGCAGCGCCGCGCAGTTAATCGCCACAAACGGTTTGGCGGCACGCGGACCCATTCCATGAATGGCGCGGGCCAGCAGCTCCTTCCCGGTCCCGGTCTCTCCGCGAATCAGCACGGTAATAGTGCTCCCCGCCACCGAGGAGGCCATTTCAAACACCGGCTGCATGGCGCGCGAATGGCTGACCAGATCGCCGAGGGAATAGCGTCCGGAAATCTCTTTGCGCAGGGTTTCGAGTTCGCTTAAGTCACGAAAGGTCTCGGCTCCGCCAATCACCGCTCCGTCTTCGTTTCGCAGCACCGCAGTCGAAACGCTGGCGGGAATACGCTCGCCCTCGGCATTTACGATATAGCAGGCCTGCGCAATGAGTGGTTTACCCGTTTCTAACGTTTTACGCAATGCGCAGTGCGCTTCGCACATACTGGACCGAAAAACGTCGGAGCAAAAGCGCCCGACCGCCTCTTGACGGGAAATTCCCGTAATCTCCTCCGCCGCACGGTTGAACGACGTGATCCGCCACTCCGTATCGACCGTAAAAACGCCATCCGAAATACTCTCAAGAATGGCGTCTGTGGTTGTGGACTCTTTCCTCATTTGCCGCCCACCCTATCGCCAATTCCTCAGCTTGTCGAAAGATTTTCACTCAGCTGATGAAACAGAAGAGAACATCTTCGGTTCACGCTGCCGCACTCTGTTCAGCATTCGACGCAGTGCATATCCGCGAAACACCCACAACCGACGGGCGCGACCGACACGCTCCAGAAGCTCCGCACGCCGAGCATCGAGCGGCTCCTCGCACTTTTTATCCCACAGCTTATAAAGACCGGAATAGTCAATCGCATACAGCTTTTTGCGAAGTGCACACGGCAGGAAACCCACATACAGCGCGGTCTGAAAATCAATAATCCCCGGAGAATTATCGGGCTGAACAATCCAGTTATTCCCGCGCCGCAGATCCAGATGAACCAGTCCGCGCTGATGAATTGAATCCAGCATCTCCTCTGCCTGAAGGAAATAAGATTTCGGCAACTTCCGCCCGGGCGACAACCGACCCAGCGGTGTCCCCTCGATAAAGAGATAACTCAGACACGCCGAACAACGGCGCTCCAGTCGTGGAATACCGAACACTCCCTCCAGTCGCTGCAGTGCCTGCGCCTCGCGCCACGTCAGCAACCTGCCCACAAACCATCGAATCAATAAATTCTTCCGAAAAAACTCCTTCCGAACCAAACGCCGATCGCAGTGTGTACATTCATAAACATCTGCATTTGCCCATTTTCCCTTTTGCAACAGCTTTTCGTTTTCAACGGATCGGCCAACGATGCATTTCGTTGGCTTCCTGCGTTCTCTCTCCACCACTCAACTCCCTTCGCCATACAAAAAATGCTTTCCTACACCCAAAGCTTGCGCTTTAAATTTCCCAGAGAATCGCTTGGTTTTCCTCCCATGTCTAACCAATTTTTAACTCACGCCTCCTTTAGCATCGTTCTCCAACGTTCGGCACTTCTCACATGGCGGCTCAAAAAAAGGGTCCCTTTTGGGGTGAATATGAGTCGGAAGAAAGGTCAGTGGCACTTTCTGCTGTTCATTCGTCCGCGCGGATTTTACCTTTGTCGCTCAACCGTTGGGAGTCGATTTCTGTGAGCCAAGTGTCGTTTTGCCATCTTCATTTTCATACCTGCTACAGCCTGCTGGACAGTGCTGTAAAAATTAAAGACGCCGTAAAGACGGCCCGTGATCTGGGGATGGAATATCTTGCCATGACGGATCACGGAGTGCTGTACGGAGCGGTGGAGTTTTATAAGGCCTGCATGGGCGCTGGGATTAAGCCGATTATCGGCTGTGAGGTCTATGTGGCACGTCACGGCGTCGAGGAAAAGAGCTCGCAGCGCAACAATATGCATCTGGTGCTGCTGGCGGAAACGCAGGAGGGCTACGCCAATCTCGTTCGGCTGGTTTCGAAGGCGCATCTTGAGGGCGTTTATTATAAGCCGCGTATCGATAAAAGCTGGTTGCGGGAATACGGAAAAGGGCTGATCGGTCTCTCCGCCTGCCTCGGGGGCGAGGTGACCGAGGCGTGCAAAAACGGCCACATCGAGCGCGCGGTGGAGCTGGCGCAGGAATATTCTGAACTCCTCGGCCCAGGTAACTTTTTTCTGGAGATTCAGGATCACGGCCTTTCCGACCAGAAGGTGGCCAACCGCAATCTGTTTGAAGTCGCGAAGCGCACCGGCCTGCCGCTGGTGGCCACGAACGACGTCCACTATATCCGCAAGGAACATGCGGAGGCGCACGATGTCCTCATCTGCCTCCAGCGCAACGATCTCGTGGCCGACCCCAACCGCCACCGCTACGAGGGCGACCAGTTTTACATGAAGAGCGGCGAGGAAATGGCGGCGCTCTTCCCCGACCATCCCGAGGCGATTTCCAACACCGTCGAGATCGCCCGGCGCTGCAACGTGGAGTTCTTTTTCCCGGAAAAGGCGGAAGACCTTCATTTCCCGGTCTTCCCGCTTCCCGAGGGGTTCGACAAGGGCCTCGACTACCTGGTCCACCTCGGCAAACTCGGTCTGAAAAAGATTTACGGCATCGAGGATCTGAACTACCCGAAGGACGAACGCGAGGCAAAGATCAAGAAGCGCTTCGACTACGAAGTGGGCGTGATTGTTAAGACCAACTACATCAACTATTTCCTGGTCGTCGCCGATTTTATCCAGTGGGCGCGAAACAACGGCGTGCCGGTCGGCCCCGGGCGCGGGTCCGGCGCGGGTTCGCTGCTGGCCTATTCGCTCGAAATCACAACCATCGACCCGCTCAAGTATAACCTGATCTTTGAGCGGTTCCTGAATCCGGAGCGCGTGTCACCGCCCGACTTCGATATCGACTTTTGCCCGACCAAGCGGCAATCAGTGATCCAGTATGTGCGCGAAAAATATGGCGAGGACTGCGTCGCCCAGATCATCACCTTCGGAACACTGGGCGCCAAGACGCTGATGCGCGACCTTGGCCGCGTGCTCGAAATCCCGCTCTCCTACTGCGATAAACTGGCTAAATTGATTCCAGAAACGCCGGGCACCACGCTTGAAAAGGCGCTGGCGGAAAGTCCCGACTTTAAGCGGGCGACCGAGACCGAGGACGATGCGCGGCGGATTATGAAATATGCTCGGCTGCTCGAAGGCCTGCCGCGCCATACCGGCATGCACGCCGCCGGGGTCGTGATCGGCGAAAAGCCGCTGATCGAAATCATCCCCCTCACGGTTGAACCGAAGGAAAAGCTGACGGTCGTCCAGTTTGAGAAAGGCCCGACCGAGCTGATCGGCCTGCTGAAGATGGACTTTCTCGGCCTGAAAAACCTGACGACGATCCACGAAGCCTGCGCCCTCATCAAGCGTAACCACGGGATCGACATCGACCCGGAAAAACTGCCGATCGACGATGCCGCGACCTTCGAGCTGCTGGCCCGAGGCGATACGGTGGGCGTGTTCCAGCTGGAATCGGGCGGCATGCGCGATACCCTGCGGCAGGTTGGCCCGGACTGTATCGAGGACATCATCGCCATTCTGGCGCTCTACCGTCCCGGCCCGATGCAGTTCATCCCCACCTATACCAAGCGCAAGCACGGGCAGGAAAAGGTCGAATACGACCACCCGTTGCTTGAGGACATCCTGAAGGAGACCAACGGCATCATCGTCTACCAGGAACAGATCCAGCAGGCGGCCCAGAAGCTGGCCGGGTTTTCGCTCGGGCAGGGCGACATCCTGCGGCGCGCCATGGGCAAGAAAAAGCCCGAAGAGATGGCCAAGCAGCGCACTAATTTTGTCGCGGGCTGCAAGCGGGAAAACGGAATCGACGAACGCTTGGCCAACACGATCTTCGACAACATCCAAAAGTTCGCAGAGTATGGCTTCAATAAGTCGCACTCCACTGCGTATGGATTCGTCACCTACCAGACCGCCTGGCTCAAGGCACACTATCCCGCCGAGTTCATGGCCGCCCTGCTCTCGGGCGAAATGGGCAACTCCGACAAGCTGACCGGCTTTATCGGCGAAGCCAAGGAGATGGGCATCGATGTCCTGCCGCCGTGCGTCAACCAGTCCATCGCGCGCTTTAACGCCATACCGGATGGCAGCGGCATCCGCTTCGGCCTCGCGGCCATCAAGGGCGTCGGCGAAGGTGTCGTGGCGGAAATCGTGAAGGAGCGCGACGAAAACGGCCTCTACAAGGGGTTGCTCGATTTTTGCACACGTGTTCCCGGCGCCAACAAGAAGGTGCTCGAAAGTCTAATCCGTTCCGGCGCCTTCGATTTTGCCGGCATCCACCGCGCCCGCCTCTTCGTCGGTATCGATATCGCCATTGGCCGCGCCGCCGAAGCAGTCAAGGACAGGAAGTCCGGCCAATGCTCCATGTTCGATCTGCTCGATACCGGGACCGCCGAGTCATCGGGAAACAGCGACGATGAACTGCCGGATACCAAGCCCTGGTCCGAATCCGAAATGCTGGCAGCCGAAAAGGAGCTGATCGGCTTCTTTATTTCCGGCCACCCGCTGGCCCGGCATGAATGGACGCTCAACCACTTTGCGCTGACGCGCATGAAGGATATCCAGCAGCAGACGCCCGGAACCCGCACGCGCGTGGGCGGTATGGTGGTGGAGATGCGCAAGCTCTTCACCAAGAAAGATCAGAAGCCCATGGCGACCTTTCGGATTGAAGGCTTGGAAGGCTCGACCAATGCGATTATTTTCCCCGGGCCTTACGAACAATACGGCATCCAGCTCGAAGAAGACGCCACGCTCATGTTCGGCGGAATCATGATGGAAGAGGACGGCAGCGACCCCAAACTGCAGGTGATGGAAATTTTTCCGCTGGAACAGGCCCCCGGACTCTTCTGCGACCGCGTGAGCATTCATCTGCCGGAAATGGGCGTCAACCCGCACGTGACCGAAACCTTGCGCAATATCGCCACCGAATTCCACGGGACGACCCCGCTGCATATCTGCATCGAGTTTGTCGACGGAGCGAAGGTGTTCATCAATGCCGACCACGCCTTCAGGGTACACCCCTGTGCCGAGCTGGAACGGCGGATCGTGCAAACCATCGGCGAAGGCCTCGTCTACATCGCCGCCAAATCCGATGCCCTCCGCAATCCAACGCCCGAGCGAAAATGGCAGAAGAGACAATAATTCAGAACCCATGAAGCACAAACCTGCAGATTTAATTGAATACGCGGTCGTCGTAACCGTAGGCGGATTCATCCGTATTCTTCCGCTGCGCGCGGCGCTCGGGCTGGGCTGGATTGCGGCGGCGGCCTCGCATTTTATCGGGCGCGTCCATGTAGAGCGAACGCATCAACGGATTCGCGAAGTGCTGGGTGCCGACACGCCCGACAAAGGAGTCCGACGCATTGCGTGGATCGCCTGGCGCAATCTGATTTTTAATGCAATCGAAGGTTTCCGCTTCAACCGCCTCTCGCCCGAAAAAATACGAAAACAACCCATCGCCCAATCCGCCGACGTCATGAACGACGTACTGAAAGAGCGCGACAGCGGATTTATTTTCGCCACGCCGCATATGGGCAACTGGGAAATCGCCGCCGTGGCGGGCGATCTGCTCGGGCTTCCCCTGTTTTCCATTGTACGCAAACAGCGTAATCCGCTCATCAACGATTATATTAACAAGATGCGCCAGACGTTTAATCTGGAGCTGATTTTCAAGGAAACCAAAATGTGGCACGGCGTGGTTAAACGGATTCAGGACGGAAAAATTATGGCCGTGCTGCCGGACATTAACAACCGCCGCGGAATCACCGTCGATTATCTCAACGGCAAAGCCACCATTGCGCCGGGCGCCGCCTATTTTGCACAGATGGCCAATTGCCCCATCTACCCGGTCGTCGTACGCCGAATCGGTTGGACGCAGCACCACGCCACCCTCTTGGAACCCATATATCCCGATCCCGAGGCGGATCGAGCCGAGGATCAGCAACGCATCATGCAGCAACTCATGAGCGCACTTTCCGAAGAAATCCTGAAGACGCCGGAACAATATTTCTGGCACAACAAGCGATGGGTGTTGGCCTAATGCAGCTCCGCAATATATTTTTGATTGATGATTTCCGATTGACGATTTATGGGTCTGCGACGCCTTAAAAGTTATACTCGATCGGCCCGAAGCGAAGTGTAGATCATTTCCCGAGAGAGAAATAGCGACGGAGGAGGGGTTCATCGGCAATCGGCCCGAAGCGAAGCGCAGATAATTTCACGAAGGTGAAATAGCGACGGAGGAGCGGTTCATCGGCAATCGGCAATTATAATTAAGGAGAACTCCATGTTCATTGTACACGTATTCGTTCACGTTAAACCGGAGTGCGTCGCTGATTTTAAAACGGCCACCATCGCCAACACGCAAAGCTCCATTCAAGAGCCGGGGATTGCGCGCTTTGACTTTCTTGAGCAGCAGGATGATCCCAACCGCTTTGTGCTGGTGGAGGTGTATCGCACCCCCGAGGACGCGCTGAAACATAAAGAGACCGCGCACTACCAGCTGTGGCGCGACACCGTCGCCGAGATGATGGCCGAGCCGCGCTCCGCCATCAAGTTCAGCAACCTTGCGCCAGACGAGGATGGTTGGGACGTAAAACCGTAGACGAAGCATCTTGCTTCGTTGTGCACACCACGTCGAATCGGCACAACGGAGCAGGTGGTTCTGCCGAAAAGAAGCAAGCTTCCATCTACTTCAAACTACGCCAGTGTTTTCAAGCCACCACAACAATCAACCGGAATCCCCTCGACACAAAAGGAGCATAAAGAGTATTTATTATTTCGTTTTTTAGTTCATGCTAACTGCAACAATACAGAAACAGGGATTACGAGAAGGGACGATACGTGATAAAGATCAAACAATGGATAATGGGATGGTGTATATTGCTGGCAACAGTTTCGACGGGGTCGGCAGGAAGATTGGGCGTTTTGACCTACGAAATTGAAAATGGAGAGGTCACCATCACGGATTGTGATTCTGACGTTTCAGGTGCACTGGAGATTCCGGCATCGATTGAAAATCTCCCTGTAACCACAATCGGCTCTCAGGCGTTTTATAGTTGCTCCGAGCTAACCAGCATCACCATTCCCGACAGCGTCACTTCGATCGAACAGCAAGCATTTGCTAACTGCTATAGGCTGTCGGCCCTTCAGGTTGATTCCGATAATTCGCTTTATTCTTCTGAGAGCGGAGTCCTGTTTAATAAAAACAAAACAACGCTGATTACTTTCCCTTCGGGATTCGACGGAGAATATGTGATCCCCGACAACATTACTTCGATCGGCACCAATGCGTTTTTTGCCTGCCACAGGCTGACGAATGTAACGATTTCCAGCAGCGTTACCACCATCGGCGCTGAAGCGTTTGCCAATTGCTCCAAGCTAACAAGCATCACGATTCCCGACAGCGTCACCAACATCGGAGCTAGGGCGTTTAAATCCTGCTCCAGGCTGACGAGCGTTATGATTGGAAAAAGCGTCACCTCCATAGGCGATTCCGCGTTTGCTTGGTGCTCCGAACTGACAGCGATTAACGTTGATTCCAGCAATTCATTTTTTTCTTCCGAGAGCGGAGCTCTCGTTGATAAAATCCAAGCTAAGCTGATTTCATTTTCACCAGTATTCGTGGGAGAATATGTGATCCCCGAAAGCGTTATCTCCATCGGCATTTCCGCATTTTCTTCCTGTCGTGAGCTGACGAGTATCACGATACCCGACAGTGTCATCACTATCGGTGATTCCGCGTTTTCGTCCTGCACCGGACTGACGAATATCACGATGGGAAACAGCGTTATCTCCATCGGTGAAAAAGCGTTTTCTTGGTGCTCCGGACTGACGAGCATCACCATTCCCGACAGTGTCACCACCATCGGCGATTCCGCATTTTCTACCTGTGGTGAGCTGACGAGTATCACGTTTGGAAACAATGTCACCTCCATCGGCAATTCCGCATTTTCTGCCTGTCGAGAGCTGACGAGTATCACGATTCCCGACAGCGTCACCTCCATCGGCGATTCCGCGTTTGATTCCTGCCTAGGGCTGACGAGTATCACCATTCCCAACAGCGTCACCTCCATCGGCGATTCCGCTTTTATGGGCTGCGATTGGCTGGAGGCCATTCATGTAGATGCCAACAATATGCTTTATTCTTCCGAGAACGGAGTTCTCTTTAATAAAGACCAAGCGCAGCTAATCACTTTCCCAGCGGGGATTGAGGGAGAATATGTGATCCCCAACAGCGTCACCGCAATCGGCAATTCCGCATTTACCGGCTGCGATCGGCTGACGAGCATCACCATTCCCGACAGTGTCACCACCATCGGTGATTCCGCGATTTCTTGGTGCGATCGGCTGACGAGCATCACCATTCCCGACAGCGTCACCAACATCGGTAATTCTGCACTTTCTCACTGCCGAAGGCTGACGGCCATTCATGTAGATGACAACAATTCGTTTTATTCTTCCGAGAGCGGAGTTCTCTTTGATAAAAGCCAAGCAAAGCTGATCACTTTCCCGACGGGATTCGCGGGAGAATATGTGATCCCCGACAGCGTCACCACTATCGAAGAGAAAGCGTTTTATTCCTCCCGGCTGAAGAGCATCACCATTCCTGACAGCGTCACCTCCATCGGCGATTCCACGTTTAATAACTGCGAGTCACTGACAAATGTGACGATTGGAAATGGCGTCACCTTCATTGGCAATTCCGCGTTTGAGGACTGTGAGGCGCTGGCTAACGTGACGATCGGCAACAGTGTCACCTCCATCCGCGAACGAGCGTTTAATGATTGCTCAGAGCTGACGAGCATAACGATTCCAGACAGTATCACAAACATCGGAGATTACGCATTTTATTACTGTAAAGGGCTCACGGAAGCAATCTTTGAGGGCGCTGCACCTAGTGAGTTTGGGACCCGGGTATTCGACAGCGCTTCTGAGCACTTTTTAATCTATTTTTCCGAATCGAGTACCGGATTTACGGAGCCGACGTGGATGGGGTATCCTTGTGAACCGATTACGACATCGGGCAATACTTCGGATGCCGATGCGGATGGCATTCCAGATCAATGGGAACAACAGGTGATTGAGGCATCAGACGGAGCATTTTCTGATGCTAGCCAGGTGAATCCGGAGGATGACTTTGATGGCGATGGCGTATCCAACTATGCCGAATATGTGGCAGGCACGTCACCCGTAGATCACTCCAGCTCGCTGTGCGCGGTCTATTCTGTCGGAAATCAGGTTGCGTGGCATGGCGTAACGAATCGCTATTATCAGGTGGATTACACGATGCAGCTGGGAACGCAATGGATCCCGCTGGGCGATGTGATTACAGGAGAAAACCAAGACATTCATTGCACGGTGAGCAATGAGTTATCCCACTGTTTTTTCCGAATTCGCTGCAGTATGGATTTAGCAGATTTCAGTGAAAGTTCGTAGCCAAAACCCTTACGCGTATCCCGCGATTCCTCTCGATGCAAAGGGTGGGGCAGCTAGCACCACATGGAGCCGTGCCTACAGATGAACGTAGACGGAAGCATCCTGCTCCGTTATGCACGACCCGATCCAAGACTACGGAGCAGGATGCTCCCGTCTACGTTAAGCTATACAAGCTTCTTCAGGCCCCCCATGTAAGGCCAGAGCACCTCAGGAAGATCGATCGATCCGTCGGCGTTCTGATTGTTTTCCATGATGGCGATCACGAGACGAGGCAGCGCAACGCCGGAGCCGTTGAGCGTATGGACGAAGGCGGGCTTGCCGTTTTCATCGCGGTAACGAATGTTGGCGCGGCGCGCCTGATAATCCTTAAAGTTGGAGCAGGAGGAGACCTCGAGCCACTTATCCTGCGCCGGCGCCCACAGCTCGATGTCGTAGCACTTGGAGGCACTGAAACCGAGATCGCCGGTGCACAGCTCGATCACGCGGTAGTGCAGGCCAAGCTTCTGGAGCACCCGCTCGGCGTCAGCGGTCAGTTTTTCATGCTCCGTCTCGGAGGTTTCGGGCGTGGTGAATTTAACCAGCTCCACTTTGTCGAACTGATGCACCCGCAGGAGTCCGCGCGTATCTTTACCGGCAGAGCCGGCCTCGCGACGAAAACAGGGGGTGTAGGCGGTGTGCAGAATCGGCAGTTCCTGATCGAGAATTTCGTTGCCGTACATATTGGTCACAGGTACCTCGGCGGTCGGGATGGGATACAGCCCGTCGAGCGGTACATTATACATATCTTCCGCAAACTTGGGCAACTGTCCGGTTCCAGTCATGGCCGTGGCGTTGCACATAAACGGCGGCGCGATTTCCGTGTAACCGTGCTCCTCAGTGTGCAGATCGAGCATAAACTGAATCAGCGCACGCTCCAGCTTGGCGCCGCGACCTTTAAACAGCGGAAATCCGGAACCGGCAATCTTGGCGCCGCGCTCAAAGTCAAACAGCCCCAACTCCGCGCCCAGATCCCAGTGTGGCTTCGGTTCAAAATCAAACGCTTTCTTTTCGCCCCATGAGCGCACCACCGGATTGGCGGTTTCGTCCTTGCCGACCGGCGTGGTAGCCGACGGCATGTTCGGGATGAACAGCAGGCGATCCCGCAGCTCAGCGTCCACGGCTCGCAGCTCCTCGTCGAGTGCAGAGATCCGATCGCCCATTTCGCGCACCTGTGCCTTAATCTCCTCCGGATCTTTACCTTCTTTAATCATCAGGCCGATGCTTTTGGAGATACGGTTGCGCTCCGCCTTCAGCTCTTCGGCTTCAGTTACAATCGCGCGGCGGCGGCTGTCGAGTTCCAGCACAGCGTCCACATCGACGTCGGCATTACGATTAGCCATCGCCGCTTTCACGGCCTCGGCATTTTCACGAATAAAACGAATATCCAGCATAGCTCATCCCCTTGATTAAAAACGGCGGGTATTATTCGCCGAAGCTACCTACTTTTGAAAGCGGGAATTCGGATTTTTCATATTTTGTCGCCAAAACGATTCGCCCTCATCGAAATTGAGCGAAACCCTGAGGTTGAAAATTAGAGCGCATCGCCGCACTCTTCTGCGCATGTGCGGACGCTTTACTCAAACAAAAAGCCGGAAAGAGACGCTGGAGGCGCTGATCACCATTGAACTGCCTCCGCTCTTCCACGAGCGTTACAATGTTGCGCCGACGCAGAAGGTCGCGATTGTTCAGCAGCAGAATTCCACCCAGGCGGTTGAGTCGATCTGGGGCTTGGAACACCCGCACTCCGGCGCTCTGATCATTAATGCACGAAGCGAAGCCCTCGCCGAACGACCCACGTTCAAGCACCTGATCGTAGAACATCGGTGCCTGATTTTTGCTGATGGATTTTACGAATGGAGCGGAAAGCAGCCCTACTATTTTCAACTCGAAGAAGAACCGCTCTTTGCCTTTGCCGGACTTTACAGCCTCGACCGATGCACCCTCATCACCCGCGCGGCGGATGCCTATATGCGCGGCATTCACGACCGCATGCCCGTCATTCTCAACAGCTCCCGTTGGGAAGAGTGGCTGACGACCACCGATCCGCTCGACCTTTTACGCGGCACACCGCCGCCGCTGACCTGCCGTCCGGTGTCCCGGCGCGTCAACTCCGTCGCCCACGACGATCCCCGCTGCCTCGATCCCGCCGAAATACAGACTGAATTTCTGTAGGCAACGAATAGCAGCGTGCCTTCGATTTGGGGCTTAACATATATTCGGGCAGAACGGGATTCGGGGAGTTACAGGCTCACATCTCCTTCAGCTTGATTACCGCGATCGAGTAGGGCGGGATTTCGCATTTAAAGGTGGGCTTAATATTTTTCAGCATTTGAGTCTTAGGAACCACTTTTTCAGGTTCGTCGGCCGAGTTGGCATCTTCGGGGGCCCCCTCTAATATTTCGATAACGGCATTGGGAGCCACTTCAAGGGTTCCATTCAGCTCAACCGTCAACGCGACTTCCGCAACTCCGGTATTTACAAATTTAATATAGATAACGCCGGTGTTGGAATCGCGCGTAACGGATTTGTACATTCCCTCCGCATTGGACAATGTCGCCGCGAGAATCTCATCGCCATAATTGGTGCTGAACATTTTCAGCGCATAGTAACTGGGCGATCCGTAAACCGTTGAGGCATTGTAGCCAATCAGGCTTGGGCGCAGTTGATATTCATTCACATTGGCCAGCATTGGCGTACGCGCCTGCATGATCACAATATCGGCATTGCGCTCCATCTCGGTCATGAACACCGCATCGCCGATGGCGGCGATCATGTTGGCCGTACAGCTCTGATCCTTGGATTTTTGATCCCCTTGATAGGCTGTCCACTCGCCGACCACGACTTCCGGCCCTCTGCGACTGTAACGGTCAAAGTAACCTCCAAAGTCTTCCATAATCTCCTCTGTGGAGAAGGAATAATGTTCATCGACCGCGTCCGGATCACGTCCGATCACCATTTTACGTTTCTGATCATTTCCAATGCTCGATATGCAATTGAGCTGGGGATACTTTTCCGTGATCGCATCGTAAAACTGCATAAAGCGGCTGTGATAACCGGCCGATTTATCGGTCCAGTCTTCGTAGCCGATTTCCACATAGCGCAGCGGGAACGGTTCGGGGTGGCCGGCGGCAGCGCGCTTGGCGCCCCATTCGGAATCGGCGGGGCCGATCACATATTCAATCTCGTTGAGCGCCTCCTCAATGTACGGAAGCAAATCCTTTCCGGGCTTAACTGTTTCGTCGTTCAGGGAGTATCCCGCATACAGCCCAAGTACCGGCTCCGCGTCCAGCTCCTCCGCCCACAGTAAAAATTCATGCAGCCCCATTCCATCGGTGGAGCGATACCCCCAGTGCCCCATATGCCCGGACCGCTCGTTGATGCTCCCAAGTGTTTCCATCCATTTATATCGAGAATCGATGGTGTTTCCCATCAGACCTTTTCCGCCGGGAAACCGAAGGAACTTCGGTTTCAGATCGACCAGCATCTGCATCAGATCTTTACGAACCCCATTTGGACGGTCGTTCCACGTGGGGGGAAAGAGCGAGACCAGATTCAACCAGACCGTTCCGTCACCCGCCGTCACCAATGAAAATCTGCCGTCGCTCACCGATTCCATTTTCCTGGTCTTCAGCACGAGTTCATATCGCTTCCACTCGGTTCCGATCGAGCGGACCATCGCCTGCGCATAATCTGTTTTCCCATCGCTGCTCGTCAGCGCGGCCCCGATCGGCCCGGCGTAACCCTCCGAGGCTTTGGCATAAAACGACACTTTATATTCCGTGTTGGGATAGACAGGGATCCCCCAATAGCCCTCGTTAACTATCCGCGTCGGCTCTTTCGACCCAACCTCCCATCGCAGGCTGACCGGATGGTGTTCGTTCAACGGCGTTCCCGGGTCCAGTTCGATGTAGGAGTTGGTTACCGCCAACGTCCAGTGAACGGGCGAATTGGTGCTTTCCATAAAGGAACGGTTGCGGATGAGCTCGGCATACAGTCCTCCGTCAAAGGAATAGTTCACCTCTTCGCCCGTCAACCCGTACAGCAGCGGGCTGGCATCCGCTTTCGCCTCCTGCGTATCAATCGTCAGCGTCGTCGAAACTGTTGGATTACTCACCCTCTCGGGAGTCGACAACAGTATTTCGGCAGCGGCGGTATTTACGAGCCCGACGATAAGCAAACTTCCGGCAATTCTTTTCATTCCTCTACCCCGTTTTATCTTCGTTCCATCAAACGTTTCAAACAACATACCGTGCCCGGAAAGGAGCATCAGGGCAAGCCCGAGCGCACAATAGATTGACGGTTTATTCGTCCCAGCGCGGCAGAGCCGCAACCCAGTTGAACCACTGGACACCGAACACACGGAAGATGAATCAACCCGGATTCAAAGATGGAACGGCGAATGGACGCGAAGCAAAGGTGTTTGGTTTTAGGCAGAATGATTTATGGGCAGGATGATTTTCTGAGGGGGTATGGAAGAATGGAAACAGCGGATAGACGCAGATAGATACTGATTTATTAACAGAAGGGCGCGAAGAGCTCGAATCAATCCGGTTTGACGCAATGCACGGGCTGGCCCAGGACCCAGAATTTCTCTTCAAACTCCGCATTATTGGTTATCTTCTGTACTGATTTGGTCCTCTGACTTGTTTCCAGATTCAACACCCTCTTTCGCTTCTGGAGTACCTACTCCCCTCATCTCTAATGCGCGTCTGCAAATTTCTTCTTTCCTTCTCATACACCTACTCTCATCAAGCGGCACCTTTATTAGAATGTATATCAATAATGCAAGCACGACAATGCATAGCGCAGATGCAGCTGTTTTAAATAGAAGTAATATTATTCTTAAGTATCTCATATTATCTTGTGCTCCCATTATCCTCTAATCCACATTTGCATAATATTTTCTTCCATGCATTATTTACAGCCCAAGTAGAACCTCGGGTGTTGCAGCACTCTTAATCCACAGAGGTGGCAGACCGCCTGATTCATTGTCTTGTTTTATAGCTCCCACAATCGACCCTCTTTTCTTTCCCTCGTCCTAGCGGCCGATCCGTTGAGCGCTCTTTTGGAAACATATAAACGCTAAAAGAGCGGAGAGTCGAAACCTTTCCTGAAAATCTTGCATAAGCTCCAACTTTTATACGCGACGGGGACGATTACGATTACGATTACGAGAACAAGGACGAAAGGCGCAGGGGACATCGCGTCTGCGACGATGCCAATTTTCCCCTCTATTACCCTCGTGGAACAATCGTTCCATAACACGGGCCAAACCGTATTCTAACATTTTAGGGATTGTTAGCGTTCGGTAAATATTGGAGATTGGCGGCATGGAAAAGAAAAAAATCATGGTGGTCGAGGACGAGGCTCCGATCCAGGAGCTGCTTCAATTCAATCTCGAGCGAAACAAGTACCAGGTCAAGGTGGTCGATTCCGGTGAGGAGGCGATTTCCGAGGCCGTCCAGTTCATGCCGGATCTCATCCTGCTGGACATCATGCTGCCCGGCGCCGACGGCCTCGAAGTCTGCAAGCAGCTGAAGGCCAACCCGAAAACGGAACGCATTCCCATCATCATGCTGACCGCCCTGTGCGAGGAGGCCGACATCGTCACCGGGCTGGAGCTTGGAGCCGACGACTACATTACCAAGCCGTTCACTCCGCGGGTGCTGCTGGCGCGCGTTAAAGCGGCGCTGCGGCGGATCGCCGCATCCAAGCCGGCCGCCGCCAACGAGGAGACCCTCCGCATCCGGGAGATTATGATCGATGCCGGCCGCCACAAGGTCGAGATTGCGGGCGAAGAGGTCGTGCTTACGTTCACCGAATTCAGGGTATTGCAGCTGCTCGCCGGACAGCCGGGCCGAGTATTCACCCGCTACCAGATCGTCGATGCGGTGCATGGCGACGACTATCCCGTGACCGATCGTTCGGTCGACGTCCAAATCGTGGGATTGCGCAAGAAGCTGGGTGAGGCGGGGCAATATATCGAGACCGTTCGCGGGATCGGGTACCGGTTCAAAGAAGACGAATAGCCGATGGAGTCCGATGGCGTGAAAAAGAAACATCTATTCTGGCTGTTGCTGCCGTCCTACTGGATCCTGACTGCGATCGCCATTCTGGTCGTGGCGCTCTATGCGTTCCACTCCATGAAAACCCTCTATTTTGGAACGCTCAAGACCGGCATCACCACCCGGGCCTCCCTTTTGGCCGAGCAGGTGCTTCCCCTGATGAAGCAATCGGATCTTGCCGCCATCGATGCCCTCTGCAAGCGACTCGGCCAGTCGGCCGACACACGATTCACGGTCATCCTCCCTGACGGCGCGGTGGCCGGAGACTCCCACGAAAAACCGGAAGAGATGGAAGACCACCGAAACCGTCCGGAAATCCGGCAGGCTCTGGGGGGATCCACGGGAATGGATCGGCGCTACAGCCGCACCGTGCGCGAGGAAATGATGTACATCGCCCTCCCCCTGTTCGATGGAAACCACCAGGTGCTGTGCGCGGTCCGCGCCGCCCTGCCCATGGTCGCAATCCAAGGGGAACTGAACACCATGACCCGTCGGGTTGTCGCCGTATCCCTCATCACCGGCCTGTTGTCTATGGGCGTATGCATCATCGTGGTTCGGCGCATCACCTTTCCACTCCGCGACATGGGGAGCGCCGCCCTCCGGTTTGCAGAGGGCGATTTCCACCACCGGATTCCCGCCCAACAGACCTACGAGTTCGACCAGCTGGCGGAAGCGCTCAACTCGATGTCCGACCAGCTCAGCGAAACCCTCTCCACCCTCAGCGAACAGCGGAACGAACAACAGGCCGTCCTTTCCAGTATGACCGAAGGGGTACTGGCGGTCGATCTCAGCGAACGTGTCATCCACATGAACCGCGTGGCCGCCGACATCCTCGGCGTTTCATCGGAAGAGACCAAGCATCTCCTTGTCCAGCAGGCCGTTCGCCATGCCAACCTCCAGGAGTTCATCAAAGGGGTGCTGGGATCGCAAAAAACCGGTGCACGGGATCTGACGCTCACCGGCAGGCCGGAGAAGCAGATCCAGGCCAGCGGAACCGTTTTGCGCAACGCGTCGGAGCAATCCATCGGGGCGCTCTTCGTCCTGCGCGATGTCACCCACCTGCGCCATCTTGAAACGGTCCGCTCCGACTTTGTCGCCAACGTATCGCACGAGCTCAAAACCCCGATCACCTCGATCAAGGGCTTTGTCGAAACCCTGCTGTCGGAAGAGTGGGAGCACGACGAGGAAACCCGCCGTTTTCTCGAAATCATCAGCCAGCAGGCCGGACGGCTGAACGCCATCATCGACGACCTGCTCACGCTCTCGCGCCTTGAGCAGAAGGAAGGCCATGTGATGAAGGAGCACTGCAACCTGCATGCAACCATCGAATCGGCCATCCACCTCTGTCAGCTCCAAGCCGCGGAAAAAAACATCCGCATCGAAACGGATTGCCCGGTCGACCTGAACATCCGAATGAACGGCCCTCTCGTCGAACAATCCCTGGTGAACCTGATCATCAACGCCGTGAAATATTCCGACCCCGGAAAAACCATCCGCATCCGGACGGCGCAGCAGACGGACACGGTGGAGATCACGATCAAAGACGAAGGTTTCGGCATCGAACACAGGCATCTCGACCGCCTCTTTGAACGCTTCTATCGGGTCGACACCGCGCGCAGCCGGAAGCTCGGCGGAACGGGCCTCGGGCTTTCGATCGTCAAGCACATCGTCCAGGCGCACAACGGCACCATTCGGGTCGAAAGCAAGCCCGGACACGGAAGCACCTTCACCATCACTCTGCCGAGTTGATCCGCCGCGTGCATCTCCCGGAGAAATGCCGGCGTTCTTTCTTGCCGGCAACAGGCGTTTCCAGCGATCCCGACGAACGTCCTAACAAACTGCTAACATTAAATGGTTAGACTATGGATAGAGTTTTGTTAGTTTCCCGGCGCATTTCCACAACAAACTTCCAAGGGAGAGAGGATGACATTTAGTCTATTCATTGAGATTGCCGCCATGGTTATTGGAGGTCTCGGGATATTTCTGCTCGGCATGAAAAACATGTCGGAAGGTCTCCAAGCGGTGTCCGGCGACCGGTTGCGAAAAATGATCGGGACGGTGACAAACAACCGAATCATGGGAGTCCTGGTCGGGCTTTTGGTTACCATGATGGTCCAATCGAGTTCGGTCACCACCGTCATGGTGGTCGGTTTCGTCAATTCCGGAATCATGACCTTGATGCAGGCCATCGGCGTGATTTTCGGGGCGAACATCG
The DNA here is from genome assembly GCA_016937035.1 of Pontiellaceae bacterium. Next base: position 24,354 of record JAFGWS010000096.1, on the reverse strand, counting down.
GCACCACCATCACCGGCTGGATTCTGGTGCTTGATATAGGAAAGCATGGCCTTCCCATGCTGGGGATTGCTGCTTTTTTCTTCCTGTTCTCCAAGAACGAGCGGTTGCGCTACATCGGCATGACCATCATGGGCATCGGCATGGTTTTTTTCGGTCTGGAACTGATGAAGGACGGCTTTAAACCGTTGCGTCACCTCCCGGAATTCGAAGCCTGGTTCCACGCCTTTCAGGCAACGACCTACCTCGGCATCATCAAGTGCGCGGCAGTCGGCATGATCCTGACGATGATCGTTCAGTCCTCATCGGCCACATTGGGGATCACCATTGGGCTGGCCTGCTCCGGAGTCATTGAATTCCGAACCGCCGCCGCGCTGGTCATGGGTGAAAACATTGGCACCACCATCACGGCCTGGCTGGCATCGCTGGGAACCACCACCACGGCCAAGCGAGCCGCATACGCCCATGTTCTATTCAATGTTATAGGTACTGCGTGGTTTATCGCCCTATTCCCGATCGTGACCAAGGTACTCGCCCATGTCATTAGCTGGAAGACCGGATATGATCCAAACACCATCACACTGGACCAGGTCGCCGGCGACCTTTACCCCAACCTTCCGATCGACCCGATCCTGGCCGATATTTTCCAGAATACGGACCCGCTGACCGAACAAGGGATCGCAGTACAAAAGACCTTTGATCATATTGTCACCGTAGGCATTGCCCTCACCCACTCCTCCTTCAACATCGCCAACGTCATCTGCTTCCTGCCCTTTGCGGGATTGCTCGCCAAATTGGTCACGAAGCTTGCCCCGGAAAAGGAGGAAGCCTCGGAAGTCTCACACCTTACCTTCCTTGACATCCGCATGCTTGACACACCGTCACTCGGCATTGTGCAGTCGCAGAAGCAACTCAACTTCATGGCGGAAAGTGTCGAAGGCATGATGAATCAGCTGAAAACATGCTTGACCGAAGGGATGGGCAATACCGAGCTCGTCAATAAAATCTTCCATCGCGAAGAGATCCTGGACAATGTTCAGAAGGAAATCTTCCTCTACCTGAGCAACATGGTAGCCGGCCAGGTTCCACACGAAATCACCCGCAAAGCCCATAAGCAGATGCGTATTGCCGACGAATACGAGTCGCTGAGCGACTATGTTGTCAACGTCCTCAAGGGGCTGCGCAAGATGGAGCAGAACAACCTCAGCCTGGATGAACCGGCGCGTGAAAAGCTGCTTAGGCTCCATGATCGCGCCGCGACATATATTGCGCACATCAATCAGAACATGAAGGCAGAAAGCACGGGGGACCTCGCCTGGGCTGCCTCGGAAGGCGCCGCCATCAGCGAACTGATGAAGGAGTTCCGCCGCCAGCACTTGGAACGGCTCCAGAAGGAGGAGGTGTCGCCCTTCTTCAGCCTGGCCTTCACCGACATGCTGAACTATTACCGCCGCATCAAGGACCATGCGCTCAATATTGCGGAAGTCGTGGCCGGCGAAAAATAATCGTTCTATGAACGGATGTAACGGTTCAAAGGCTTGCATGCACTCCATGCAGGCCTTTTTCATTACACACACAAGCCAAATCCTCCACTGATACAGAACAAACACCTAACTCTTGCCTAATTATTTCCTAACCTTTCGCCTCGATGGTCTTCATGCGAACAGATGAGTTTCGTATTTAAACAACAAACAGGAGGATGAGTGGATGAATAAAAAAACAGTATTCTATATTGCAACAAGCTTGGCATCAGCAACCATGCAGGGAGCAGCACAAACTGACGAAATCACATCGCTTCGAAGCGAACTGGCCAGTGTGAGCACCCGGCTGGCGGAGCTGGAAAAGAATGCACCGGCCTCACCATCATGGACGGACAGCATCACAATTAAAGGGGATCTTCGATACCGCTACGACAATACCAGCAAGGATGGGGACACCAACAAGAACAGACAACGCATCCGGGCCCGCCTCGGGGCCTATGCCGATGTCAACGATTTCACCGTGGCGGGTATTCAAATCAGAACCGGCGGCACGGCCAACTCCGGCAACCAGACGATTGGCGACAACTGGGATGGCAAGTCCGTTTTTTTCGATCTTGCATACCTGAGGCTCTCTCCCGATGACGGGAAGTATGGATCCGTCACGCTCGGAAAAATGAAATACCCATGGACGGCGGTGAGCGACCTGATCTGGGATGGCGATGTCAATCCCGAAGGAATCGCCTACACCTATTCAACCGAGATAGGCAAGACCACCTGGTTCGGAAGCGCCGGGGGCTTCAAGGTTCAGGATACATCGGCCACTCACGACCTCAATCTTATCAGTGCTCAGGCGGGGGTTACGCAACCCCTTTCCGACCAGACCAAGCTCACTGTCGGCGGTTCCGTTTTTTCGTATGACAACGCGGAGGATTTCATGGGGCTCGACTTCAACATAACGGAAACGTTTATGGAAGCATCCTTCAAGGATGTCCTACCCGTCCCTCTCAAGGTCTATGGGAACTACATAAACAACCTATTCGAAGACGAAGAGGAACAAGGCGCCTGCATCGGGATCAAGCTTGGCGACGCCAAGAAGGGCAAATGGGAAACCAGTTTTGATGTTCGCCGACTGGAGTCCAATGCGGCACCCGCTGTTTTCGCCGACTCCGACTTTGTCGGTGGCGGAACCGATGTAAAAGGATTCCGGGTTAAGGCCGCTTATAATATTACCAGTCATCTCCAGCTGGGCGTCACCGGCATTTCCGGAAAGACAATCAGCAACGACACAGACGTGCAAACCGTACTTTTGGATCTGATCGCAAGTTTTTAGGATTCCGGGAGATGCCGCAGTGCGGCATCTCCCATGCCCACCCCTGTTTGGATTTAACCCTATCCAAACATTGCCTTCACAATGGACTAACCATCGTCCAGCAATTTAATCGCGTCTTAAGAGCCCCTTAGACAGGGGATCCAACCAACAAGGAGAAATTCATGAAAAGAATTATCGCACTCGCAGCCACGACCGCTCTGGTCGGTGTTGCCTCGGCACAAAACAAGATCGTAATCGATGGATCGACCACCGTCGGCCCCATCGCCAAGGCCTTTGCCGAATACTATATGGCAGGCCATCCGGAAGTGAACATCAGCGTATCCGAGTCCGGAAGCGGCAACGGCGCAAAGGGATTGCTCAACGGCACCTGCGACATTGCCGACATGTCCCGGTCGATGAAGGACACCGAATTCAAAGCTTGCGCGGACAAAGGAATCCAACCGGTCGCCCACGTGGTCGCCCTCGACGGCCTTCCGATTCTTGTCCACCCCTCCAACCCCGTGAAGGATCTTACCGTTGAACAGGTCCGGAAAATCTTCAAGGGGGAAATTTCCAACTGGAAAGAGGTCGGAGGTCCCGACCTGAAAATCGTCACCATCTCGCGCGACACCAGCAGCGGAACCTATGAAACCTTTGAGGAAAAGGTCATGAACAAGGAAAAGATCCGGGAGGACTGCGAATATGTCGGCTCCAACGGCGCCATACGTTCCCGCATCCAAACCACGCCTGCGGCGATCGGCTATGCCGGACTCGGTTTCGTGGACAAGACGGTCAAGGCCCTCAAGGTCAATGGAATCTATCCTTCCGCCGAAACCGTGCAAAGCGGTGAATACCCGATTGCCCGTCCGCTCTTCATGTATACCAACGGCTATCCGCCGCTGGGCTCCCCGCTCTACCAGTTTGTCACCATCCATCTGTCCGAAGACGGGCAGGAAATGGTCGAGGATATCGGATTTGTTCCCGTAACCGCCTACTAGTTCGGCAACGCCAATTAAAGCCCGAGGCGCAATCCCCCGATTGCGCCTCTTTTCCAACACCGGAAAACCAGCCTGCAATCCATCGCCTCATCCAATATTCATTTTCCGCTAATGCTGCGCTAACAATGCGGCCCCATTCTCACCTCAATGAAAGGAATCCTGTGCCAATGATCGGAAACGCATCGAAAAGCCTCGTCATGAGCGACGCCGCCAGCGTACGCCAGCGGATTGGAAACTGGCTGGGGCAGGGTTTCCTGCTGCTGATTACATCGCTTTCCACCTTCGCCGTCTTCTTCATCTTCTATTTCATCCTCAAGGATGCCCTTCCTTTTTTCCAGCTGGAGGGGTTCAAGGAATTTTTCACCAGCACGCGCTGGTATCCTTCGGGCCATCCGGCGGAATTCGGCGTATTGTCCATTTTTGTTGGAACCGGGCTCGTGACGCTGGGCGCCATCGTGGTCGCGGTTCCCTTGGGGATTTCGGCGGCGGTATGCCTGAGCGATCTTCTGCCCTTCAACGTTCGGCAGATCGTCAAACCCGTGATCGAAATCCTGGCTGCCATTCCATCGGTCGCCTTTGGTTTTTTTGCGTTGGTAGTGTTCGCTCCCCTGCTCCAACGAAGCGGCGGCACCATCCTTGCGGCGGGCGCATGGCTGGTGCTCGGACCCATCCTTGCTTTACTGGTTGTCGTCGGCGGCGACCTGCTGCTTGAAAAATTCCGAAACCGCATCCAGGGAGGGAAGCTTCGCTTTGCATCTGTCTTCGTGTTCACGACGCTCGCCGTTTTTTCCATCCTCTTCCTCGTGCTCCTTTCCGGGCGATTGAACGGGATTGAAATCAACAGCGGAACCAACGCTCTCAACGTCTCCATCATTCTCGGCATCATGGCGCTTCCCACGATCGTCAGCGTCTCGGAGGACGCCCTCCAGTCCGCCGGACGGGAACTGAGGGAAGCCTCCTACGCCTTGGGCTCGACCCGCGCGGAAACCATCCTGAAGGCCGTGATTCCGGCGTCGGTCAGCGGCATTCTTGCCGCCGTGATCTTGGGCGTCATGCGGGCGATCGGCGAAACCATGGTGGTGTGGATGGCGTCAGGCAACGCCGCACGAATTCCGGACCCGTGGTACAATGTCCTCGAACCGATCCGAACCCTGACGGCCACCATCGCGGGCGACATGGGCGAGGCGGACCACGTGACCGGTTCCGCGCGCTTCCACGTCCTTTTCGCCATGGCCTTCTGCCTGCTCGCCATATCATTCCTGATGAACCTCGCCAGCGAACTCATCATCAAGCGTTCGCGCAAAAAACTGGGTAGATAATCCATGCGACTCGAAACCAGAAAATTACTCGACAAGGCCTTCTCGGGACTCGGACTGATCGCGATTGCCGTCATGGCCGCCGCCTTGGTCCTGATTCTGGCCCCGATCGTTTGGCGCGGATCGAAGGCCTTTGTCTTCAAGGGGACGATCGAACACCGGCGCGTCATGCTGGAGCAGTTCAACCGAGGCAACCCGGATACGTTCAACCAGGAGTGGGAGCAGGTCGCGAAAGCCCGCGAACCCGTCTACCGCATGCTGGCCGACTTCGAGACGGAAATGCGTGAAATGCCGAGTTCGGAACGAAGGGAATACCGATCCGCGTTGAAGGAAGTTCAGGAGGCCGTCGAAATATTACTGGGACCGGCACCTGGAGAAGACATTCCGGTCCTGATCCGCAAGAGATATGGACAGACCCGCTGGGACCGGACCCAGATCAAACTGCACGAAGTGCTGTATTCCGAGGAGTGGGACTATTCCAATCCCGATGCCATGGGAGTATTGATCGAAAAGCCACGCGTCGACCAGTTCAAGGGAACCAAACTGGAACCGTTCTTCGCCTACGTCGAAGAACACCTCGATGAAATGATGCGGCCCAAAACCACCTTCTATTGGCAGTTCATCACGGATACCTCCAAGGATTCCCACATCTTCGGGGGCATCTGGCCGGAAGTGCTCGGCACCATCTACCTGACGCTGGGCGCGATGATCTTTGCGATTCCGATGGGCGTCATTGCGGCCATCTATCTCTGCGAATATGCCAAGGAGGGACGCATCGTCAGCTTCCTGCGCATCTGCATCAGTACGCTGGCCGGCGTTCCAAGCATCGTCTTCGGCCTGTTCGGCCTCGCCTTTTTCCTGAACACGATCCATGTATCGGATTCGAAAAGTGTACTTGCAGGTTCGCTCACTCTTTCGCTGCTCATTCTCCCGACCATCATCCGTTCGTCGGAGGAGGCCATTCTTTCCGTTCCGCGCAGCTACAAGGAGGCCGCCTTCGGCCTTGGTGCGGGACGCTGGCGAACCGTTCTAACGGTCATCCTGCCCGCCGCCCTTCCGGGCATCCTGACCGGCATCGTCATCAGCATGGGCCGCGCGGCCGGCGAAACGGCGCCGATCATCTTCACGGCGGCCGTGAGCGTCGGCGCCCCGCTGAAGATTTGGGAAACGCTCAACCAACCCACGCCCGCCCTGCCGTGGAACATTTACAACCTCTGCACCGAGCACGAAGCGGCGGACGAAATCCGCCATGTGCAATACGGCATGGTGCTGACGCTGGTAGCCTTGGTGTTGCTCCTGAATCTGTTCGCGATCCTGATGCGGGCGAGAATCTCGAAAAAGCTCCGGGGATAGCCGGACGAGGAAGATTATGAATAAAGAAATCACCCTGAGAAAATTTGACCAGTTCGCCGACCACGAGGAGAACGCCACGATGGAAACCCATATCGAGGCCAAGGATTTTTCCTTGTTCTACGGCGACTTCGAAGCGGTCCGGAAGGTCAGCCTCCAAATCCCGAAACGGATGGTAACCGCCATGATCGGTCCGAGTGGATGCGGTAAAAGCACACTGCTGCGGTCGATCAACCGCATGAACGACCTCATTCCCTCCACGCATGCATCGGGACAAATGATTTTCGACGGCTGCAACATCTATGACCGCAACATCGACGTGGTCACGCTGCGGGCGCGGGTCGGCATGGTGTTCCAGAAGCCCAACGTCTTCCCCAAATCGATCTTCGACAACGTGGCCTACGGCCCGCGGCTGCAGGGGATCAAGAACCGCGCGCAGCTCAACGAAGTCGTGGAGACCAGCCTTCGCCAGGCCGCCATCTGGGACGAGGTCAAGGACCGGCTCAACACCAACGCGCTCGGCATGTCCGGCGGCCAGCAACAGCGGCTCTGCATTGCCCGCGCCCTGGCGATCAAGCCGGAAATCCTTTTGATGGACGAGCCCACGTCCGCCTTGGACCCCAAGGCGACGGCCAAGATCGAGGATCTCATCGGCGCACTGCGGGAAAACTATACGATCATCATCGTCACCCACAACATGCAGCAGGCCGCGCGCGTTTCGGATCTCACCGCTTTCTTGTACGAGGGGGTTCTGGTCGAGTTCGGCAACACGAAGCGGCTGTTTACCAACCCGGACAACATCCAGACGGAAAACTACATCACCGGTCGGTTTGGATAGGCATTTTCACGGACGCGATCAACAGGAGAACATATGGCAAAGCATTTGGAAAAGGAGCTGGAACGGCTCAAGAAACTGATCTACACCCTCGGCGCCCGCGTCGACGAGAGCCTTGAACTCGCGGTGAAATCCTTCCAGGAAAACGATGCGGAACTTGCACGGAAAGTGATCGCCGACGACCGCGTGATCGACGACCTCGAGGTCGAAGTCGAGGAGGAGTGCCTGAAGGCGCTGGCCCTGTACCAGCCCGTCGCCATCGACCTCCGTTTCATCATTGCGGTCATGAAGATGAACAGCGACCTCGAACGGATCGGCGACCTTGCGGCGGACATCGCGAAGAACGGCATCAATATCAACAAGGGAACCAAGCCGAAGATTCCCCTCGACCTCCACCAAATGGCCTATCTCGCCAAGGCGATCGTCCGGAAGAGCCTGGATTCGCTGCTGAACATTGATACCTACCTGGCGCGCGAAGTGCTCAAGGACGACGAGGAAATCGACGCGATGAAGGCGGAAATGAAGGCGGAAATCGTCGATGCACTCACCCGCGACCCGGAACATGCGGAAACGCTCATTACCCTGCTCGCCGCGACCAACCGGCTGGAACGGATCGGCGACCACGCCTGCAACATCGCCGAAGACGTGATCTACATGGTCGAAGCCGACATTGTCCGCCATCAATTGGATGAATAAAGAAGCCCGTTGAAGCGACTTGTGTCCTGAAGACAAATCGGGATAATTCGGCGTTGTGGCTCTGGAATTATCTCAATTTTGATCTACGGAAAGGAGATCGCATGAAACGGTTTAAGGTGTGCTTTGCGCTGTGTGAGGCCGTCTGTCTGTCGGTGTTGTTTGCGCGGGAGGCCGTCGGAGCTTTGGAGCTGACGGACATTGCTGTGACCGCTCGTCCGGAATGTGCGATTAGCGGTGCATTCGACGGCGAACGATATATGTTGGGTCTTCTCGATGGAGAGGACATTGCGGTTCAGTTTGTTTCGGCTTCCGGCCTTCCGGACGGGAATCCGATCCCGGCTCCCGGGGCTGCGGGCATGCCGCCGGTCGTTGCGTACGGTTCGAACGTCTATTTGATGGCGTGGGTGGGATTCGATGGTTCGGTGAACGGGCAGATCGTGACATCGGCCGGCGTACTGCAGGGCGGTTCGTTTATCCTTTCAGAGCCAGGCTCGGCCCAGCTCGATTTCGGAACGTGCCATGCAGCGTACGGCGGCGGCCGGTTTCTGGTGGCGTGGGAGGATGTCCATTTGCCGGACGGAGATCCGGATCCGGAACCGGATGATGAAGATACGGATGTCTTCGGACAGCTGGTCAATCCGGACGGGACCTTGTTTCTGGGCAACATGCTTATCTCGGGTTCCGGCGACGGCGATGACGGCAATCTCTCAATCGGGTTTGACGGCCGGAATTTTCTCGTCGTGTACAGTTCGGAAGCCCGTGCGAATATCTATGATGGTGAAGACGTGTACGGACGGTTTATTTCCCCCGTCAGCGGACTGGCGGGCCCTTCGTTCGTGATCGATCAGAACGATATTCCCAGCAGCAATCCGACCGCGACGGTCTTTACCGATGATCGGTATGCCGTATTGTTCCATGAAAGCCTGGCCCTGACGGATGCCGAGTCCTGGCAGATCTATGCCCGGTTCGTGTCGACCAACGGCGTGGTTTCCGCCGACCGGATCCATATCGCGGGCAACGAAACCACGGCCGCGCAGTTTCCTTTCATGGGCTGGAACGGAACAAACTACCTTGTTGCGCTGCGCGAAAGCATGCCGATGCCGGCGGACAATGAGGATTTTATTGATACCAACGCCGTAATTCGAGCCCGGTGGTTCGACGACGCCATGCAGCCGGTATCCGCCTGGATTGACGTGACCGGGGTTTTTGGCGACAACGAGGCGGCGCTGGCGGCCATGGTGCTGCCTTCGGATAACGGATTTGCCTTGGGTATCCAGACCATCGACACTAACTGGGTTCCGGTGAATGTGTATGGCGCATATGTCGATGATTCAACCATAGAGCCGGTCGGGGTCGGCGACACGTTTGATGATAACAGCAAGGACCCCGAAAAATGGGGCGATGATTTTTATTTCGGCACGAACACAGCTGCGGTACTCAACGAAGCGAATGGAAGACTGGAGCTGACAAAACCTGCGGGGCTTGACAGCGAGGGAGTCATACGCCCCTGGATTCAGACGGTCGGAAGTTATACCCAGAATTGGGAGGTTGCCGTCGATGTCCATCTGGGCAACATCACGCTTCCTGAAGGGGATGATTCGTGGATCAACATGAATCTTGCGGTTAGCCGGTTTAACGATACGAACTTGATTCATGCAGTGCCCATCAGCCTGGATCTTTATCGGGATGGCGCCTCGTTGAGTCGAGGATATGAGATGAGCCCGATGTACAACGGCATGGAAGTGAAAAGCGGCCCCGGCTATGGCTATCTCTCGACAGGAGACCAGACCGGAACGATTCGCCTTCATTTCGATGCCGACGGCAAGGTGATTTCCGGGTACTGCAACGAAACGCTCTTGGCGCAGGTGGACATTGATGATCCAACGTCCAATTGGGGAATGAGCGACGGCGATTTCTTCGGGTTCGCCCTGGTTGGTTCGACGGGAAGCGAGTCGCTGGGAATTGCCTCCGGCGAAGCCTATGCCGACAACTTTGAAGTGGTTGGATCCTTGCCGGCAACGCCGCCTTCGAAGTTTGATTCGGTCTGTATCTTGCGCTCCCTCGAAGCGGACGGCTCCGCCCATTTCGAGGTGGATGTCTCCGCCCCTGCGGGGAAAACGATTACGGTGGCCGTGCCGACCGAGCCGGCGACCTTCTATACACTGACGGAGGATGACGACGGCGAATATGAGTATTACGACCCGAGCATGGTGACCGACCCGATGGACACCCTCGACGCGCGGTATCCCCAGGGGGACTATGTGCTGCAGTTGTATGCGGACGCTGCGAAGACGACGCTGGAAGAGACGCTCGTAGTGTCGTTCAGCGATGGCGGCGGCGGGGCATTACCGTTCCCGGAGGTGTTTCCCGTGTTTACTCAGCCCGTGCCTTCCGGAGGGGAAATTCGCGCCGTGCCGAACCAAACCTACACATGGCAGACCTATGGCGGGACGACGGGATCGGCGACGCATATGGATTTCGAGATTACCGGAAGCGGCGAGTTCGACGAGGATGTCGCGATATATTTCACCCAAATCGACGGGGCTTGCTCGTACACGCCCTCCACCGTTGCCGCCGGAACCTATGATGTCGAGCTGTGCTTCCTCTTCGTTCAGACCGAAAATACGGATGGCGGAACCGAAATCAACTGCGCGAACGAACGCTATTCGCGGCATCTCCTGACGGTTGCCGAAACATCGCCGGATAAAGATGGAAACGGATTGCCGGATACGTGGGAGCAGCACTATTTCGGCACGACGGGGCTGGTCCCGGATGCCGTTTGCTCGAACGGCATCAACACGTTCATGGAGGCCTATATTGCGGGGCTTGATCCAACCGATCCCGATGCGTTTTTCGGGTTCACCGGAGGCGATGCGGAGCAAAGAACCCTTTTGTGGAACAGCGTCTCCGGGAGGGTCTATTCGGTGTGGTGGAGCTCCGATCTGATGGATGAGTTCCAGTGCATCGACAGCAATATTCTCTGGAGCGCAGGCGGGTTCACCGACACCGTGCAACACGTCGAAAGCACGGGGTTCTACAAGCTCGAAGTCCGACAAGCGGAATAGTCGTCCGGAATCAGAAAAGAGTCCGGTCGAATTGAACATGGGCACTGGCGATCCACGCTGGTGCCCATTTTTACATCTCTCCGCTCCGATTTTTATTCGGGTCGCGGCGTGTCTTTATCGAACGGTTTAATCCAGCACGATTTCCTGCTTATAGCCAGGAACGACGCATTCCCATCCGGTCTTTTCGGAAAGGAACTGCCGGAAGGCGTCCGACTGCGATTCTTCCCCGTGGACCACAAACACCTTGCGCGGCGGATTCTGAATGGAAGAGAGCCAGCGGAAGAGCTCATTCCGGTCTGCGTGAGCAGAGAACCCGCCGATGCGCTCGACACGCGCCCTCACCAGATGCTCTTCCCCGAAAATACGAACGGTTTCGGGCTTCTCCAGCAAAATACGCCCCAGCGTTCCAACGGCCTGATAACCGACAAACAGGATCGTACTCTCCGGACGACTAATATTATTTTTAAGGTGATGTTTAATGCGACCGCCGGTACACATGCCGGAACCGGCAATAATGATTGCGGTGCCTTTGATATGGTTGATCGCCTTGGACTGATCGACCGATTGCGACATGGTAAGCCCGGGGAAATCGCACGGTTTTTCACCCGCGCGGACATGCGCCATGGTTTCTTCGTCAAAGAGCTCCGGATGTTTCTTGAACACCTCGGTAATCTTGACCGCCATCGGGCTGTCGACAAAGGCCATCAAATGTGGGATTCGATCTTCCTTCAGCAGATTGTTCAGGTGGTAAAGCAGCTCCTGCGTACGCTCCAGCGCAAAGCTGGGAATCACCACGTTGCCGCCGGCTTGGTGTGTTTCATTAATAATCCGCGCCAGCTCGCCGGGAATATCGGCCACATCTTTGTGCACCCGGTCGCCATACGTAGACTCGATCAGCACATAATCGGCGTGTTCATACTGGTAGGGATCGCGCATAATCGGCAGGTTCCAACGCCCGACATCGCCGGAGAACAGAACCGAACGCTTTTCACCGCCCTGCTCCACCACGATACGGATGGAAGACGAGCCGAAGACGTGGCCGGCTTCGCGAAACTCAGCCGTGATCCCTTCACCGATCGGCACCGGGGTATTGTAGCGCACCTTGCTGAACAGGCTGTTCACCTTCTCGGCGTCCTCCATGGTGTAGAGCGGCTCATAGGGGAACGGACTCTTTTTACCGGAGCGTTCATGACGCTTCATCTTATGCTTAATGTCTTCTTCCTGAATATGCGCCGAATCGAGCATAATAATGTTCGCGATCTCGGCCGTTGCCGCCGTCGCATAAACCGTACCCTTAAAACCTTCCTTGACCAGTTTCGGCAAACGACCGCAATGGTCCAGATGGGCATGCGTCAGCAGCACGACATCGATTGTATTCGCCGGCACCGGAAACGGATCCCAGTTGCGCTGTGTCAGATCGCGTTCCTGGTAAAGTCCGCAATCAACCAGAATGCGCATTCCATTGGTTTCCAAAAAATAGCACGAGCCCGTAACATTCTTGGCGGCTCCGAAAAAATTAAGTTTGATCTCCATCCTCTACTCCTTCTTCCAAGTTGAGCAACGAATTAATGTAAAGCAGCGAATAGCATAATTGATCCGATTCGTTGCCTTACATTCATTCGCTGCAATTCAGTCCAGTTCATCGATCGTCACCGCAGGGGTCCGACAAATCGACGCATAATCAGTATAGGACGCGATCAGCGGATCAACAGCAAAATCGCATTCTTTTAGCCGCCGAATGTTCTCAGAAAGGGTTTCCACGAATCCTTCCACCAAACCGGGCTCATTGAGCTCGATCAGGCTCTTCCTCGATTTCGCAGCCACATCCGACAACCGGCGCTCATAAAAGAGATAGCCCGCCTCCGTCATTGCATTAGCCGCCGCTGTATTGTGCTCCCCGAACCAATGCCGTTGCGCCGCAAAGGCATAGACCGGAAGCTGACAATCCAGATTACGGATAATTTCCCGCCGATATTCTTCCGCGCCGCTGCGCGCCCGGCTCGCCCCTTTATAATCGAGCACCCGCACCTTTTTCAGCTCACCGCTCTCCGCAAAAAGCAAGTCCACGCGATCCACGACCCCCTTCAGCTTCAGCTCGCCCAACGGCACTGCAGTCTCATCCTTAAAAACAAACTCAAACTGCGCCGGAAACCGATTTTCCGCCGCACAGTTCTGCGCATCGTACCGCACCAGATTCAGAATCTGCTCCAGTACCTTTTCGCGCTCCGCCGCCCAGACGCCCGGATGCCCCAGCACCGCCGCGTCCAGTTTGTCCTCCGCAATCGACCGGGAAAACGCAACATATTCCTCCTCCCGTTCCGGAACAAAAACCGCCAGTGGGACCGCACCGACACCGCCCTCGCTGCGCAAGCGCCAACCCGTTGTTGTTTTAACTGCCCAGCGCGACGGAAGATCAATCCCCGACGTTCCGTCGGCGAGTGCAGTATAAATTTTATGCAGAATGGTATGAATCAATCCGCCGCGTTCCATCGGATCCGGCGTATCGTCCGCCGTTCGCTCATCGCGCAGATGCAGCACCCGCTCCAGCAAAAAAACATAACGACACTGCGCCAGCGCTTCGAGCGCCGTCGGACTCAGTGCCGGCTGAGCCGCCAGCCAATCCGCCACCTTCTGCTTGAGCTGTGGAATGTGTCCACAATAGATCGACGGCGGTCGCTCGTTGAACGGCGCGTCCAGAAAGGCCTCCCGCTCGCTTTCAATATGGAGCATCTCTACCAAATGCTCCACCGCACCCGTATCGCAGACCTCCTGCCTACCCTGCAAATCGGCCGTACCGCAGGCCTCCTGCCTGCCTTGCACCGCCGCCTGCAGCGCCTCATCCGGCGCACGGCACATCGCCGATGGAATAATCGAAAGAAACGACTCGCCCGGCATCGGCCCCCGATCCTCCGGCATAGTGCGTTGCTGCGACGCAAAATGGCGCGCAAAAATGGAGTTTTCGCCCAGCTGTGCAATGCGCCACTGATCGTATTCAGAAAGGCCCGGTTCCGTCTGAGCAGGCCAGCCCGCCAACGTCCACAGCTTGCGGAAAAATTCGCTCTCGCTCTTTTCGTTCCCCTCCTGATCGGCGGAGCAGTAGGAGAGGATGAGCTGATGCCGAGCCATTCCGAGCGCACATAAAAAAAGGACCGACTGCTGCTCAAACAAGACATTCGCCTTCGGCAACGCCATCGCTGGAAGATGTCGTCCGTTCTCCTCCAGATGACTCCGAAGCCACTGCCGCTCGTTATCGCTGAGCAGCGCATCCTGTTGCGGAATCGAAGGGAATTCGCCCTCGTTCAGCCCGGCAAACAGAACCCAATCAAACTCCAGCCCAACCGCATCGTGCGGATTGAGCACCCAGACACCCTGCTCATGACTGTCGCGCGGTTTAACAGTGGCATTTTCGAGCAGTTCCTCAATTAAATCAATCAGTTCGCTCAGCGGCAGAACTTGATGCCCAAACCCTTCCAGTGCGGCGGCGACGGCATTCAGCGCCTCCCGATTAAAATGATCCTCCGGTTCAACGATGCGCTCCTTGAGAATTTCCAGCGCCTCCACGGCCGACTGCACGGCCTTAAAAATCGGCTGAACTTGCGCAGGAACAGCCTTTGAATCCATCACGCGCAGAGGCAGCTTCATCAACGGTTCAACCAACGCTTCGCGTTGCTCCATTCGGATGGCCGGATTGCGCACCAGATCGATCAGCGCATCGCGTTCAAATCGCAGAGGAAACGCCAGCCACGATAAAAATGCTTTGACGCACGGCGAGGACAACACTGGACGACCGCGGCGGAAATAGTATGGAATCCGGAACCGGCCAAACACATGCGGAACAATATCCTGAACCGCACCGATATCCGGCACGACCAGCGCCATTCGATTAGGCGTCAAGTCGGCATACTGCAAATGCCAGGCAATCCGCCGCGCCAAATCTTCGATCTCGCCGTACACGCCGGACGATCGTGAAAAGCTGATCCGCGCGGTATCCTCCAGCCGCAGCAGATCCGGGCTGTCCACCGCCAGCGCATCGCCGAGGTTTTCCGCCCACATCGCCCACGGATCGGTCATCATCTCCGCACGGATTCGCTGACCCAGCCGATCGCCCGCGCCTTCGGCATGTGCCGGCGGGAGCGCCGACTCAACGCGTACCTTGAGGGTATGATTCAGCGCAATAACACACGCTTCCTCAAAAGGATTAAACCAGCGCACGGAACGAAACGTAATGCGCCGCGTATCGCGCAGCAGCGGCGGCCACGCCTCGCGCGGGCCGCGCAGAAGCTGAAGAATGGAATGATTAACGTCGAGGGCATCCGCATAGCCTTCCTGCTGAATCACCGCACGCCAGACGCTGAAGAGCGTTCCCAGCTGATAGAGTTTATGATTTCGCGGCCGGTCCAGCATCCAGTCGATAATCCGGGCCGTTTCACCAGGGAGCGACGCCAGCTCTTTGACCAACTGATCCAGCACCTCCGACAGCGCTGCGGACGAGAGTTCGCCCAACGAGCCCTGCCCGTCAAAATGCCCCTGTGCGACAGTGATCACCTGGCGCCGCATCAGCAACTGCTGCATCGCGCTCATGCGGCGACCTTTCAGATGCACATACGGCAGGCACAGCTTACGCAGCCGCGCAAACGTGGTGTGCCCCGACGCATCAACCCAGCCGAGTTCCAGCGCCTGCTCCTGCTGAAAGCGGCGCAGCGCCAGCTCCGTGGGAAACACCATCAACTCGTTCATCGGGATTCACCCAACCATTTAAGCGGCGCACACGTTGAAATGAGTTGAAAATGTTTATCGAGCGAATAGAGCGCCGCGTCGTGTTGCATCGCGTTTTGGGCAATCATCAGATCGGGAATCCCTACCTTATTTATTCCTGAACGCAAACACTTCACCTGAAGCTCAATGATTCCCGGCCAGTCAATGACCAGCGGAAGGCGACGCACAACACCGAGGAGTTCGATCAGCTTGCGCTGACGGCGAACTCGAAGGAACGGAACCAGTTCCGCCGATATTAAATCGTTAATACAGATCAGGTTTTCCTCGATCAGCCAATCCAACGAACTCTCCGACCCGCCGCGGAAATAATCGATCCAGACCGAGCTGTCGACCAAGACATTCATCGACGATCCCGCAACGCATCCAGATCCATATCCAAGTCAACCGCGCCCTTATACCTCCGCAGATCCTGCACTCGATTCTTCCGAACAAAATCTTCAAGCGCTTCGGTAATGGTCGCCGTCTTGGTTTTCCCTTTGGACAGCTTCAGTGCTTCATTGACCAGCGTTTCGGGCAAATCCAATGTTGTTCTCATGAAAACCTCCTTATGCACAAAACTCTGCTTTCATGCATAATATGAATCAACGCCCGCTCCCTGTCCAGCGGAAGACTACAGCTTTTCCACGAAGCGGGCGATGCGTACCATCGCCTCTTTAATATCCTCCATCGCGGTGGCATACGAACAGCGGATGAACCCTTCTCCGCACGGACCGAACGCCGTTCCCGGAACGCAGGCCACATTCTGCTCGTCGAGCAGCTTCAGCGCAAACTCCTTGGAGCTCATTCCGAATTGGCTGATATCCACAAACGCGTAGAACGCCCCTTTTGGATAGATGCAGGGAATGCCCATCTCTTCGAATGAGGCGTAGATAAAATTCCGCCGTTTTTTGTATTCCTCCCGCATAAAGGCAATATCGGAATCCGCCATACGGAGCGCCTCAACGCTCGCTTCCTGACTCAAAATCGGTGCACAGAGCATGGTGTACTGATGAATCTTCATCATCGCTTCGGTCAGCTCGGGCGGAGCACAGGTGAAGCCCATGCGCCAGCCGGTCATCGCCCACGCTTTTGAGAACCCATGCAGATAAACCGTGCGCTCCTTCATGCCGGGTTCAGAAATAATACTGAAATGCCTGCGGTCATATGTCAGCTCATCGTAGATTTCGTCGGTCAGCACAATCAGATCATGCTCGACAGCAAATGCAGCAATCTCCTCCACATCCTTCTTTTCCAGCGCAGCGCCGGTGGGATTGTTCGGATAGTTGAGCAGCAGCACCTTCGTTTTGGGCGTAACATGCGCTTCGAGCTCTTCCCGGGTCAGCCGAAATCCGTTCTCCTTCTTCGTCTGAATCGCCACGGGTTTCCCATAGGCAAACTGAATCAGCGGATTATAAGAGACATAACTCGGTTCATGATAGAGCACTTCATCGCCCGGCTCAACCAGCGCGCGCACCGCCAGATCAAGCCCTTCGCTCACCCCGACCGTAATCAGGACTTCATCTTCCGGACGGTAGGCGATACCCGTCTTCTTTTCCACATACTGAGCGATGCCGCGCCGCAGTGAAAGCAGCCCCATGTTGGATGTATAGCTGGTGGCACCTCGATCAAGGGCCCGCACGGCGGCATCGCGAATATGCCACGGCGTCACAAAATCGGGCTCGCCGATACCGAGGCTGATGACATCCTCACGGGTGCTTACAATGTCAAAAAAATCACGGATGCCCGAACGGGGGATATCCCGCACGGTCCGAACAATCCGGTCACGGAGAGACTTTGAGTCGTTCATTATCGTCCCTTGTCTGCATAAGAATGCCGTTTTGTTTATAGGTTTTCATCATAAAATGTGTTGCGGTGGAAGTCACACCCGGCATCGTCGCCAGCTTCTCGCTCACAAACCCGGCCGCTTCATGCATGGTGCGTCCTTTGATAAAAAGAAGCAGGTCAAACGTTCCGGACATCAGAAACACCGATTCCACCTCAGGAAACTTACTGATACGCGTCGCAATGCGGTCAAATCCCCCTTCGCTTTCCGGTGTCACCTTGACTTCAATCACGGTCGTCACCAGCGACGTATCGAGCATTTCCTCGTTCACCACCGCCTGATAGGCACGGATCACGCCTTCCTTCTCATATTCAGCAATCTTCTGTTTCACTTCATCGACAGAGATTCCCAGTATCTTTGCCATGTTTTCCGGCGACTCCAGTGCATTCTGTTTCAGCAGCTTGAGCAATTCATTCATATGTGCTCCTTCGTTTTTATTTAAAAGCATCTTATTCTAGCGTGTCTCGGTCCCGCGACCAAACCAAAAAAAACGCCCCGGAAGCGGGGCGTTTACAGATTCACTACGACGTTCGATTAGAAGTCATAAGCAATACTGAGGCCGCACCACACTTTGTCTTCGTCCTCATAATTGGCTTTTGCGCCATCGGAAATCGCGCCGCCGTTGAGAACGGTGTAAGTGAGATTCGCCGATGCCGTCAGATCATCCGTAACGGCATAGGAGAGCGCACCATTGAAATTAAAATCATTCCAGTCCCCATCGATTCCATTTCCGAAATAGGCATCGTTGTAAGCGGTATTACCATACCCTGCGGAGAATCCGAACTGCGAGGAAAGCTCAGGACTGATTTGATACGGAACATACACATCAAAAAGGATGTATGTGCCGTTAACCTCATCCACATCACCGAAAATCGTCATCGAAGGAATCACCGGAATCTCCAGATTTTCAAGGGTCTTCAGCGTTCCCTTTGCAAAAATTTCGGTCGTGGATTCCTTTGCGGTAACGCCCATGGTCACATTCGGGAAGGTATAGTGCGTCATCCCAACAGAGACCACTAAATCATCGATAGCGAGCGGAAGTTCGTAAGCGATCGTGCAGTCGATTTCAGAGAAGTCACTGGAAACGCCGTCAAAATTAGATCCGATATCATAGTTTCCAAAAATGTTGAAACTTACACCGTAGTGCTCAACCGTCACCTGCGGTTGCAGAACAGCGTCGTTATTCAAAACCATACCACGAAATACATACGAAGAGAGCAACGATGCTTCAGCCGAAATTTCGGGTTCAGAAGCCGCCTGCGCACCCATAACACCTGCAACCATCAAAGCTGCACCAACACCCATTACCTTTTTCATACGAAGAACTCCCTCCTGATTTACCGCCAACACATCCTCACCGCGCCCGTCGCGGTATATCGGAAAAATCAATTGGTGTACGATACACGCACACTACCGTCTTGCAACCCATTTTTCCGGCAATATGACAAGCCTTTGAGACTATTTATTTTACCGAAGCACCGGGGCCGATTCCGCCTTCACCAGCTATGGCTCTTTTTTTAAAACGCTCTAATGTTCCATTTTCTTGATTCTCGTCAAGGAATTGCCTCAACAGGGCATGGCAGTGTGCAGCCCATAAAAGCCCCTTATAAAACCTCCGGCTTTCCAAGAGGCGGTTATTTGTTGTCTGTTAATGGTTGTTGGGAAGAACTGCTGATAACTGATAGCGAGTAACGGATAACTTGGCCTTGCAGAACCAGAGGTTTTTCGCGGGCCCGAATTCAGAGAAAGGAGCATCCGCATGAAACGGAAGATTATTGAAATTAATGAGGCCCTCTGCAACGGATGCGGCAACTGCATCGTCGGCTGCGCGGAGGGCGCACTGAAGCTTATCGATGGAAAAGCAAAATTGGTGAAGGAAGATTTCTGCGACGGCTTCGGCGACTGCATCGGCACCTGCCCGACGGGGGCACTGCAGATTGTCGAGCGCGAGGCGGCGGAATATGATATTGATGCCACCCGCGCGCACGTTAAAAACACGGGCGGCGAAGAGGCGCTGAAACGATTCGACGAAGCCAACGCCGAACACGACGCCAAGGAAACGGCCGCTTCCAGACCGGCCGGCGGCGGATGCCCCGGCCTTAAACTGCGCTTTGGCAAACAGCCGCCCGCCGAAAAGCCGAAGGCGCAATCGACGACGATCTCTGGACAGGTCATTAAATCCGATCTGGATCAGTGGCCGATCATGCTGCATCTCGTCCCGCCGACGGCCCCGTTCTTCGACGGCAAGGAGCTGGTGGTGCTCAGTACCTGCTCACCCGTGGCTTCGCCGGATGTCCATTGGCGCTATGTCCGCGGACGCTCGCTGGTGGTGGCCTGTCCCAAGCTTGACCGCACGGAAGGTTATGTTGAAAAACTCGCCGCCATTATGGCGCAGAACAACATTCCCAAGGTCATCATTGTACGCATGGAAGTGCCCTGCTGCGGCGGGCTGACCATGATCACCAAACAGGCGCTCGCCGCCAGCGGGCGTGCCGATCTGGTTGTGGAAGAAGTCACCATCGGCCTCGACGGCGAGCTCTTGAAAACGGAAACCATTGCGGGCCGATCAATCGTAGAGAGCAACGCTTAACGGTGCAGGCAATGCCAATTCCGTTGCGTCCCCTCGTCAACTCGGGCGTGCAGATTTGTCGCTGAAATTCAAAGCACGGCAAACCTGCAGCCAAGTTGAACCATCTGCCTGCGCCGAGGTTCCGGCAGACAGGTGGATCGACTCGGCCGGACACCAGTTTTTGTGTTGTAAGCTAACAGCGTTGCTCAAAAGGCTCTTGGCGGCTCGGTCGCTGTCACGAGAGGAACGGATGGAAAATGCAGTCAACAAAAATAAAAATGACACAATGCACGGGCCTCTTTGCAATGAAGGCACTTAAGTCAATCTTGATTCTTGAGACCTGAAGTTTTATTTACATCGAATGCACGAAAAGCAACGAATGTGGAATCATTCTGCCATCAAATCATTTTGCCTAATATGTTCTCTTTGCGCGCTCTGCGGCTTTGCGTGAATTAAAAACTCTGCGCTTCGCTTCGGGGGGCAGCGGGTGATGTCGAGGCCGGTGAGTCGCAGGATTTTGTAAGGGCCGGCAGAAGCGCTCCCTTTGAAATAATCCAAGGCACGAAGGGGGGCAAACGGCAAGATGGGGTCTTGTCAGATTCTCTCATTTACGAATCGACCTCACTGGAACAGATGTCATACTGTTTTCGCTTAATTATTCGGGAAAACTATGAGTATGTCTTCTGCTGAAAAAATGCTTTCTATTTATGAGTCCATGATCGCGTCGCGCTACACCGACGAGCTGCAGTCGGCCGCCGCGCAAAGGGGAGAGGTCTTTTTTTATATTCCTTCATCGGGACACGAGGCCACCGCCGCGCTGAACGCACACCTGATCGATGCCGACTGGCTGCACCTGCATTACCGCGACCGGGCACTGGCCTACGCACGCGGTGTATCGTACGAAAGTGCCTTTTACGGATTGTTCGGCAAAGAAGAATCCAACTCTGCCGGCCGCCGCATGCCCGCCTTCCAATGCGATCCTGCGCTCAACATCCTGAGCACTCCTACGCTTGTCGGAAGCAATGTGCTCCAGGCCGTCGGCGTTGCCTCAACCATCAAAGAGCAGGACGGAAATCCGTTTGTGCTGGTCTGCGTCGGCGACGGTGCCACGCAGCAGGGCGACTTTTTTGAAGCCGTCGCCGAGGCTGTACGCGCCCACCTTCCGGTGTTCTTTTTGATTGAAGACAACCGTTTTGCCCTCTCCACCCTCACCAAGGGGAAAACCTTCTACTCACTGCCCGGCGGTGACTCCGACTCCTTCTATGGCCTGCCGATCCACCGGATTGACGGCGCGAACCCCGCAGCCGCACACGACACCTTTGGGGCCATCGTTTCAACCCTCCGCGAAACCCGCGGACCGCAGCTGGCTGTATTTCATATTGAGCGTCTGGAAAGTCATACCAACGCCGACGACCAAACGATGTACCGTTCTGAGGAAGAACTCCAGCACGTGAAGGAGAATGCCGATCCGTGCCGTCGTCTGCGTGCTGACCTGCTTGCCGGCGGAGTCACCGAAGAACAGATTGCTGCGGTGGAGGATAAGGTCCGCTCCGCCGTCGATGCCGCCTTCCATACCGCCCGCAAAGGAACAACCCCCAAGGCGGAGCTGTCCGCAAAGAAGCCGCTGCCGGAAGTGCGCACGGAATATCGCGGAACCGAAGAAAACCGCACGCTGAGCATGCTCGAGGCGATGCGCGAAACACTCAAAGCCCGCCTGTTAAAAGATTCCAAAACCACCTTGCTCGGTCAGGATATTGAAGATCCGAAAGGGGACGTGTTTGGTCTGACGCGAGGCCTCAGCCGTACCTTTCCTAAGCAGGTGCAAAATGCCGCATTGGCGGAAAACACCATTGTCGGCGTTTCTACCGGCAAGGCGCTCGCCGGCGGACATCCGATTGCGTTTATGCAGTTTGCCGACTTTCTGCCGGTGGCTTACAGCCATATCATCTCCGAAATCGGAGCGATGTATTGGCGCACCAACGGCCAGTGGGAATCGCCCGTCCTGATTATGTCGATCTGCGGCGGCTACCGCCCGGGTCTCGGCCCCTACCATGCTCAGACGATGGAGTCGATCTGCGCGCACGTTCCCGGCGTTGATGTCTTTATGCCGTCGACTGCAGCCGACGCCGCCGGTCTGCTCAATGCCATTGAGGAGTCGGGTCGCCCGTCGATCTTCTTTTTCCCGAAGAGCCTGATCAACGACCGCACCAATACGACTTCTGCGGATGTCGAGAAACAGTATGTTCCGATCGGCAAGGCGCGCGTTGCCCGTACGGGCAAGGATATCACGCTCGTTAGCTGGGGCGGAGCAATGCCGGTCTGTGAACGGACCGCCGAGGCGCTCGCCGAAGTCGGCGTGAATGCCGAAATTATTGATTTGCGCACCATTTTCCCGTGGGATGAAGAGGCCGTACTCGCTTCAGCGAAGAAGACCGGCAAACTGATTATTGTTCACGAAGACAACCAGACGGCCGGTATGGGCGGCGAAATTGCTGCCGTTGTGGCCGAACGCGCAGGAAACGAAGTTCAGATTGCGCGCGTCACCCGCCCCGACACCTACATTCCCTACGACTACTCCTGCCAGATCGATGTGCTGCCTTCCTACAAACGCACGCTTGAAAAATGCTGCGAGCTTTTGGAAATCGATCTTCACTGGGAAAAGCCGGTTGAAGAAGAAGCGGGAATGGTTACCGTGAAGGCGATCGGCTCCAGCCCATCTGATGAAACGATCACGATTGTCCAACTGGCCGTAGCGCTCGGCGATACCGTGGCCGAAGGTGACCTGATCGCTTCTGTTGAAGCCGATAAAGCCTCCATGGATATCTCCGCGCCCGTCAGCGGAACGATTGTCGAGCTGCTGGCCGCAGAAGGCGACGTGCTTCGTGTCGGAACGCCGATGGTAAAAATTGCCTCCAGCGAAGCGGCCCAGCTGAAGCCGCTTACCAAGGAAGATCCCGGCACCCCGATCATGGAGCGCAGAAGGGTAAAAGAGGTTCAACCGGGAACAACCCCAAACCTCAAACCGCAAACTCCAAACTCCATCTACATCTCCAACATCTGCCCCGTGTTCGGCTCTCGGCATCTCTCGAACGATGAACTGCTGCAGGGTCACGGCGAGTGGGATTCAGAAGCCATCCGCAAGCGGACCGGCATCGAAAACCGCTACTGGATCCAGGGCGACGAAAACATACTTACGCTGGCGGTTCAGGCCACACGTGATCTGCTCGAAAAAGAACAGCTCCACATTTCCGACATCGGGGCCATCATCTGCTCCACCGGAACGCCGCTGGCCATGACGCCGTCGCTCGCCTGCAGCGTACTCTACAAACTCAGCCCGGAAAAGGGAGAGGTGCTGATGCAGGCGCACGATGTGAACGCTGCCTGCTCCGGTTACATGTATGCCCTGCAGTCCGCCTTCGATTTCCTCACGAACGCACCGACCAAAAAGGTGATCGTCATTACCGCCGAAACCCTTTCGCCGATGCTCAACCACGACGACCAAAAAACCATGGCGCTTTTTGGCGATGCGGCCACCGCGACATTAGTCAGCTGCGAAAAGCGCCCGGGCGATATCGGGATTAAGCTGAACCGCCCCGTCCTCTCTGCCACCGGCGTCGATGCAAAAGTCCTATATGTACCGAATATGGGCAGCAACGAAGTGATCGAAATGGAGGGGCTGACCGTTTTTAAACTGGCCGTTCGCAAAATGATCGACATGCTGGACGAAGCCTGCCGAGAAAATGGAATTGCCGTTGAAGATCTGCAGAAAATTGTTCCGCATCAGGCCAACGAACGCATCATCGAAGCGATCCGTAAGACGATCAAATGCCCGCCGGAAAAAATGTTTAACCACATTCGGAAGTACGGCAACACCTCGTCGAACACCATTCCGATTGCCTTGACCGAGCTGATGCCGCAGATGGCTGCGGCAGATAAAATTGGTCTTACCGCCTTCGGCGGCGGCTTCACCTTCGGTGCCGCCGTGGTTGAGAAAATGTAGCCGTCGATTTTGTCGGCGATTCGTCGTCTGTCGCGCAGGCATCCCTGCCTGCGTCTGGAGTTTGGTTTTCCATCACTCAGGCCGTGCTTGCCAGTATTGCGCTGCACAGATCAGTTTCGCCTTTAATCGACTTCGTGCCT
>JAFGWS010000095.1 GCA_016937035.1 Pontiellaceae bacterium | reverse complement strand
TTTGAGTGCGGCGAAATGCTGCTCACCGGCGCGGCGGATGTCATGGAACTGCCGAACGGAAACTGGGCCCGCTGGATCAATGAATAAAAACAGGGTCCACAGATTGCTCAGATTTTCACAGAATGAATTCCTGATCATCTGCGAAATCTGTGGATAAATAATATCTCATTAATGAGCGCATTAAACTACATCGCTGAAGAGCTGGAGCCGCTTATCCTTTTTGCGGACAATCATCTGCTGGCGCTAAACAAGCCCGCAGGACTGCTTTCGCAGGACAGCGGAACCGGAAAACGTAATCTGGAAGACTGGGTGCGCGAATGGGTGCGCGTGGATAAGGGAAAACCGGGCAGTGTCTTCCTGAATGCGGTGCATCGGATCGATCGGCCCGTAAGCGGCGTCGTGCTTTTTGCTCGAACCAGCAAAGCGCTTTCCCGCCTGAACGATGATGTCCGAAAACGTCATTGTCGAAAGGTGTATCACGCGCTCGTTGAAGGTGCTCCGCCGAAGACGAGCGATCAGCTCGTGCATTGGCTGACGCATGAACATCAGCGAGCAAACATTGCCCGCGAAGGAGCCGCCGGTGCCCAGCGCGCGGTGCTGAGCTATAAGGTGCTGAAAAAGATGGATCGCCTGTCGCTGCTGGAGGTGGATTTAGAAACGGGTCGTTATCATCAGATACGCGCGCAGCTTTCAGCCATCGGATGTCCCATTGCGGGTGACGAAAAATACGGCGCCTCTGTCGCCAATCAAGAGATCGCGCTGCACCATCGTCGATTGGAAATTCAGCATCCCACGCGTAAGGAGCCGCTTCAGATAGAAGCGCCGTATCCCGCTGGCTCTCCATGGTGGAGGGGGGTTTAGAACCTTCAATGGAAGGTTTTGAAAAACCTGGTCGTGGAGAAAAAGCCATGTGCATTGTAGTGTCGCCTCTGCGAGGCGAAATCGGCTCGCAGAGCCGACGTTACAACAATGTCCGGAGTCCCATGTCAAAGCTGGTCGGGGAGTTCGTGGTGCGCTCGGAGAGCACGCCCTTCCTTTTTTTGTACTTCATTTGTGGATTGCTTCAAGAAACCAACCCTTGGGCTTTGAATTCCAGATAGATTTTGCGACCGAGCCAGGCGTCGGTCGCGGCATAAATTTGTTGGGACTCAGTCAGCTCCTTGCGGGCCCAGTTCGAGACCTGCTCCTTTTTGGAAATACGGAAGCCGAAGAGCAGGGCGGTCATGCCGCGAAGACCCAGATTTTTAATTTTTGCCGCTTTGGCACAGGTGGCCAACTCAACAAAGCCCGCCGGTGAAAAAGGCGCAAGCGCCCGAAGTTCGTCAACGTCACGCTCCAGTGCCACGCCGGCTTTGATGATGTCTGGGCTGGAGAGTACCTGCAGCAGGGACTGCGTCACTCCGCACTGTTGAATCTGAAAGAGATAGACCGCGTCGGCGGTGGCGAGCTGGAGCAGGGAGGGGTCATAACTTTCGCCTTTGCGGAAGGCGGGACGGGTTTCAGTGTCGAAGCCCAACAGTGTTTCCTGAAGCAGCTTCTGTGCGGCGGCTTCGGCTTCATCCGCCGTGTTGAAGAGATAAATGGGCCCGGTGTATTGCTGCATCGGCAGCTCGTTGATTTCGGATTTCGTAATATGATTTTTTTCAGGAAACAGCGTCATGGTTCTGCTTTCGGGCTTAGGGTGATTCGTTTTTTGCTTTTTCAGTTTTCCATTGATCGGCGACCCACATGGACTGTTTGGCGAGTCCCATCAATATTTTACAGTCGGGCACCGTCAGCTTGCCGCGGTTAAAGATGCGGCGCAGACCCATCATCATGTGGTCAAGCTTTTGGTCGTGAACAAACTGGGTTTCAATCATCATTTGTCTCCACATGCGGAACATGCGTTCGCGCAGTGCGGTATCGGCTTCCGGCGCAGTTTCTTCCGAGGGTTGAAAGACACCGGCGGCGGTAAAGATTTCGTAGCAACAGAGATAGACCGCGTGCGAGAGATTGAGCGAGGTATAGAGGTCGCTGGAGGGAATTTGGATAATGTGGGAGCAGAGGGAGAGCTCTTCGTTAAACAGTCCTTTATCCTCGCGCCCAAACACGATAGCGACCTTGTGATCTTTGGCGCTTTCAAGGGCAATGGGGGCAAACTCGCGCGGTGTGTATGACGTGTCGCGATAAAATCCGGTGCGGGCAGACGTGGCGGCCACGACGGTGCAGTCGGCAATGGCTTCCTCCAGCGTCGCAAATTCTCGGCGGGCTTCGAGTTGTGCGCGGGCGTTACAGGAAAATCTGCGCGCTTCGTCCATATCCATGTCGGAGCATGGAGCAACCACCGCCAGGTCGGTGAGGCCGTTATTATTCATCGCCCGGCAGATCGAACCGAGGTTGCCGCCGAAGAGCGGATTTACGAGGACGATTCGGATATTGTTCAGGATGTGTTTGGCGGTTTCTGCTCTCATAATGCGCAATAGAGTGGGCGATGGGGTGAGGGGGTGTCCATATTTTTCTTAAGATGAGTGCGAGCACGAAGTAAGGAAGGATTAGGATGGGTTCCGTGGGTCGTATATTCAGGGCTTCTCCGCCGGGATGAATCGTTTCAGAACGCGGCGGCCTTTTTCGGTGAGCTGGTGTTGCTCATCAAAGAGGTAACCGTAGGAAAAGAGAGCGAGTCCGAGACAGCCGGAATGCTTGGCGGTGTCGATCTGCTTCAGCAGCAGGTCGGTATTGTTTTCGCAGAAAAGCCCCACGACCACGCGGTCACGAAAGGCGCGGCGGCCGGTTGTTTCCTCCATTTTTTCAAGGTAAAGATCAAACGAGCGCGTAGCATAATCCATCTGCACCACCCAGTCGACCAATCCTTCTTTGGCCCATTTCCCGGAATCCTGATAGGCCAGATATTTTCCATCGACCGGATTTCCCAATACACTGCAGCTCAGCAGACAGTCCTTTCTCAGCCCCGCAGAAATATCGCGGACTACCTGCGTAACGGAGTCGCAGCGGAATTCCCGGATCTGCTCTTTCGTGGGATCTTCTCCAAACCGGGCGGCAAGTTTGTCGAGCGAGACCGGATCGTATGAGAACTCGGAGCGCTGCTCGATCTCCGCCTTCGATGCGTTGGGGTAGCGCCTCGGAGCCTCGTCGCGATAATCGTGCGGGTAGCGGATATAGTCGAGGTGGACGCCGGCCACATCGTATGCTGAAAGCTCGTGCGCTACGGCCTGCAGATGTTTCCGCACTTCCGGCATGACTGGATTCAGAAAGGCATACCACCCGGGCGTCGGCAGCATTTTTGAGCCGAGTGAATCGACCATAAACCAGTCGGGATGTGCGCTCCAGAGCTGACCCTGCTTCGTCGGAGGATCTGCCAGCCCTTTCCACCCCGGGAGCACATTCATGTAGGCGTGGACGCGGAGTTGGGTTCCCTTTGCGGTATCAATCGCCAACTGGAGCGGATCCCAGCCCGGGTCTTTTCCGATCAGATCGACGTTATCCCCCGAACCGGACAGTTCGAACGCCCACGGCTCAAGGTTGCTTTTATAATAGGCTGTTCCGTTTCCGCGCACCTGAAAAAAGAGATCCGTAAAGCCGGCATCGGCCAGATTTTTGACAATCTTCTCCACGTCCTCGGGCGTTTTATATTCGTAACGCGACACCCAGATGGCACGGATGGGTGGCTCGGAGTGGTCGTTGCGCAGAGCCGCCCAGATTAAAATCACCACCACGCTGACGATTAAAAAGACACCGACCCACCCGAAAAAACGTCTCATACACCCAACTCCGCCCGATAAAATGTTTAAGATTCCAAGGATTGAAATTTACACTCCCCTATCTGCTGTTCTAGTCTACAGCCGCGATCAGATGAAAGGAATTTATGAAGTATAGACGTATTCTGCTGAAAGTCAGCGGCGAAGCCCTGCAAAATAAAGAAAAAGGGCTCAATCATGACCCTGACCTGCTCCATAAGCTGGCAGAGGAATTTAAACAGATGCTTGATATGGGCGCGGAAATCGCTGTTGTGGTCGGTGGCGGCAATATTTTCCGCGGGTTGGCCGGTGCGGATAAAGGCACCGACCGCACCACCGGCGACTATATGGGCATGATGGCCACGGTGATTAACTCGCTGGCCATTCAGAACACACTCGAAAACCACGGTATTCAGACGCGCGTTATGACCGCGATCTCCATGCCCGCCATTGCAGAGCCGTTTATTCGGCGTAAGGCGATCCGCCACCTCGAAAAAGGCCGCGTGGTTATTTTCGGTGCCGGCACTGGAAATCCCTATTTTACCACCGACAGCGCGGCTGCGCTCCGAGCTTCTGAAATTGAAGCCGATGTGCTGATGAAGGCCACCAAGGTTGACGGCATCTATTCCGCCGATCCTGTAAAGGATCCGACCGCTACCCGCTTTGAAAAGATTACCTATCAGGATGCGCTTTCGAAGCAGCTCAAAGTCATGGATGCTGCCGCTTTTTCGTTGTGTATGGAAAATGATATACCTATTGTGGTTTTTGACTTTTTTAAGAAAAACGGGATGGTCGATGTCTTTGCGGGCAAAGATTCCGGCACGCTCGTAACGCATGGTTAATTGGTAGGAGAGAGAAATTATGATCGACGACGTATTACTCGAAGCAGACGACAAAATGGATAAAGCAGTGCAGTTCCTTCAACAGGAATTGTCCGGCCTGCGGACCGGCAAAGCAAACCCCGCTTTGGTGGACACGATTTCGGTGAACTATTATGGATCGCCCACCCGCCTTCGCGATATCGCCAATATTTCCACCCCGGAACCGCGACTGATTGTGATCAGCCCGTTCGATCCTTCATCGCTCGGCCTGATTGAAAAAGCGATTGTGGCGGCAAATATCGGCATTACTCCGCTGAACGACGGTCGGCTCATTCGTGTTCCGATTCCGGAACTCTCCGAAGAACGCCGTAAGGATATGGTTAAAATGGCCGGACGCATGACCGAAGAGCAACGCGTTGCCGTACGCAATATCCGTCGAGAGGCCAACGATCAGGCGAAAAGCCTTCAGAAAAACGGCGATATTACGGAGGACGAACGCGACTCCGCGCTGGACACCATCCAGAAGAGCACCGATGCGCATATCAAAAAAATGGATGAGATGCTCGCAGCCAAAGAAAAAGACATTTTGGAAGTCTAGTGCGGCGTTGCCGCATGAATTTGCGATTTCTGATTTGCGATTTAAGATGAACGGATCTGCGATGCTTCAGTGATTTGATCCGAACGGTCCCAAGCGTAGATCATTACCCATTCGGCAATCAGAAATCGTCAATCGGCAATTAAAAAATGGAGTCGCAGCATGAAACCAAAAGTATTGATTGGGGTTTCCGGCGGAATCGCCGCCTACAAAACCGCTGAAGTTGTCAGCCAGTTGATAAAGGCCGGCTGCGATGTGCGGGTCGTTATGACCGAAGCGGCCACTCGCTTCGTTGCTCCGCTCACCTTTGCCGCGCTCACGCGGCAAAAGGTGCTCACCTCCATTTTTCCCGACACCGGCTCGGGCGAAAAAGATGTGATTTATCCACACCTCTATCCTGCCACCGAAGCGGATGTTTTTGCGGTGCTTCCCGCCACCGCCAACACCATTGCCAAGCTGGCTAACGGCTTTGGTGACGACATTCTCAGCTGTAGCGCCCTGTCGATCAAAGCCGATTGTAAGCGCATCTTTTGTCCGGCGATGAACGTCCAGATGTGGCAGCAGCCGGCAGTGATTCAGAATGCGCGCAAGCTGCTGAATTTGGGTTGGCATCAGGTCGGGCCTGAAAAGGGATACCTCGCCTGCGGAACGACCGGATATGGGCGCATGAGTGCGCCGACGGTGATTGCCCAGATTATCCTTCACTCCGCGCTGTAAGCTGATGCAAAAGCGCTCGCTCATTCTTTCGGGACCGACCCATGAATATATCGATCCTGTGCGCTTCATCGGCAACGCCAGCAGCGGCCTGATGGGGAAGGCCATCGCTGAGGAAGCGCTGGCCTGCGGATACTGCGTCGACTTTGTCAGCGGTCCTGTTTCACCCAATAATCTTCCAGACCTGCTGAGTTCCGGAAAAATTTATCCGGTCACCGACGCCGAAGAAATGTGTTCCACCGCAGCCAGACTCTTTGCTGCCGCCGATATCATCATTTTTGCCGCGGCGGTTGCCGATTATACACCGGCAGAAAAGCGCGATGAAAAGATGCCGAAGTCAACGGAGGAGCTGGTTTTGCGCCTGCGGCCAACGCCCGATATTGCAAAAACGCTCTGTGCCGAAAAAACGTGGGCACAGATCGCCATCGGTTTTGCCCTGCAAACGCACGATGGCGAGGCCAACGCCCGCCGCAAGCTGGCGGAAAAAAATCTCGACGGCATAGTCCTCAACACGCCCGCTACGCTGGGGGCATCGACCGGTACGTTCAGCTTTCTCTCCCGCGCAGCAACGGAGTTTTCGCACTGGGGACAAATGGGTAAAAGTGCGTGCGCCCACCATATTTTTGAAGCCGTGAACCAACTAAGTTCAACTCGGTCATTATGAGATAGACTCTTCTATTCCCTGGAGGAGGGGACATGAGGAGAAATTTGCATAGTCGTTGGATAGCCATCCCTGCTTGCCGTATCGCTGCTCCCCTTAATCTGCATCGTCGCAAACGCGACGTTCCCGTCGCGTGGCGCCCAAACAGCGAATCGAGTAGATTGAGCGCGAAACATGCGAAAGGGCACGAAAAGGTGCTATCAAAAATCCGAGGCGCGGAGGATAAGAAAGTGATTTCTTCGGAATATAGTTATAATGTTTTGACACTCTGATCTTTGTGTGTTTTTATGTTTGCAAAAGGGCGCGTAGCAGCTCGGCCGCTCGAGCGAGCTGGAAAATGGGAGCATTTGCGTGAAATTACTGGATTCCGGGACCCAGCTTTTTTGCGCTGTATTCGAGAAGTGGACCAATCGAAAGAGAGAGCATTATGCAATCTGAAAAACAAACGTCACATTGTAAGTATATGTAAACACTTCTTTTCTAGGTAACACAAATATGTCATTCATAAGGTGAATGTTTTAAATCCGGGAGATGATGATGAAGATAACGAGCATGTTAAGAATATCGGCATTTTTGGTTATGGTGGAATGTCTCGTTGTTGCAGAGGCGGCGGATCAGGTCAGCGAGGATAATCATTGGGATTATCGGCCAATGCCTCAGGAACAGATCGCGTTTTTTGATGAACATATTCCGGCGGTCGTCGATCTCTATAAGGCGAAAGGAATGGACGTTGCTTTGGAGGCGTTAGACAAGGTCTGGGTATTGGCCGAAGAAGAAGGCCTTGGTACATATTATCTGCATCGTGCAATTTGGTTTGAGGCGCAGGCTTACAGCGGGAAGCAGGATCAGGAATGGGGATTTTGCCTCTTCGAATATCTTTTTGATAAAAAGATTACAAATAATCCAGATCGTTCTAATGCCGTCTTTTTGCAGCCGCTTGAATACATTTATTGCGGCAATATTATAGAATGCTGTCAGAGTTTGGGTAAGGCTGCTCTGTCGCGTGAATACAGTCTGAAGGTTGAGGAAAGCCTGAAGGGCTATATGCATTTTGATTTAACCGGTGAATCCTATACTGATGAGGGGCCCATCTTTTCGTTTCTGGATGATGCCCGCAAGCGTGAGTTCCCGATCTATCGTACCGATATTGATATCGGTCGGATTTTGGCTTATGCCGAAGGGAATGGAAATTTTTTCTATTATCCCACGATATACGGCATCCGTTTTGTAAGTGATACGGCTATGCGCTCCGGTGACTGGAAAAAAGCGGCGGAGTTGAGTGCATGGTGTATTCGTTATGCCAATCAATATCTCTCTAGTCAGACATTGATGATTGAGGAAATTAATCTGCAATGCCTTTACGAATCCTATAAAACGCTTTCCGATTTGGCCTTGCTGCACGGCTATCCTGATGAAGCCGCCCGGTTTATGGAGGAATACCTTGAGTGTTCTAAGGCGTTTTATGAGAAGTATACAAACCAGAGATGTGACCTGTTGCATGCGAAGCTGGATCTGGCTGTTATACAGATTCTGACTGGTGAGCTGCCCGATAATGTTTTGGAGATGGCTGCTGAAGCTGCAGAATTGATGGAGAGCAATTGGTACTATGGCCGCATGTTAAATATGGGTGGACATCTGAACAAAGCTCGAATTCTATATGCGCTAAATCAGCCGGAAGCGGCTTGGGAAATTGTTGATGGGTTAATGGCAAAGGTTGCGGACGATGCAAATCCCCAGTATTGGCTGACGATGCTGGATACGGCGATTGATCTTGCGCTGGCTGACGGTGCGGTTCGCTCTGAGCTGGAAGACTGGCTTATACTGGCCTTGGATAATGCCCGGCAGATGGGTAATAAATTTAAAGAATTGCCGCTGTATGAAAAATATGCCCGCTTTCTGTTTTTAAAAGGCCGCTATTCCGAGGCGGTTCAGATTCAGCAGGAAGCCGTCCGTTTGGCCATGGCGATGAATCTTCCCAAGCGTCAGGCCGATAACTCGACCGTTCTTGCGGATATGAAACAGAATCTTGGATCTGAAGATTCCGTCGTGGAGGATACAAGTGATCAGCAGGTTGTTGCTGCGCATCCCAATAGCGCTGTTTCGGAGACCGAACGGCCGGATGCTGTTGTAATCGATCTTGGAACCATCACTTCCGCACATCCAGTGGAGATGCCGATTGCGGTCGATATTCAACCGCGTGCAAGCCTTTCGAGTTCGCTTAAGGGACAGGGTGCTTATGGCCGGTTTTATGTCTATAATCCAGCGGCGACCGCTCAGTCGGGAACATTGCGCCTGATTGGTCCGATTGATCGAATAAAATGGGAAGATGGCCGCCGCTTGTCTGTTGGTTCATGTCCTGTGTTTAAAGATACAGAATGGAGCCAAGAGATTCGCTTAGCGGCTGGAACCTCCTGCATAATTGACATTACCGGACTGCCGGATTCCGATACAGAAGAGGCGGTCTATACCTGCCAATGTCAGTGGATTCCGAACGGAGATGAATCGGCTGTTGTTTCGGGGATCTGGGAATATCAGACTTCGGAGACAGAAAAGCGTACGGCCGTCATCGATGCTCATGAGTTGCAGGACAATCCGTTTTACCTCATTCCCATTCATCATATGATTCAGCGCCTCGATATTGCCGAAGAGCAGATTGTCGATTTTTCGGTGGAGGCATCTTCCCCCGCAAGGATTGAGAGCTATGATGCATACAGCGGAACGCTTCTTTCCGTCGATGCGAACGGGGACGGCGATTTTCAGGATGGGGGCGATATGGTTTCCGGCGATTCCAACGGAAATAACTGGCCTGATCTGACCTTCAAAAAGAGGCAACGCCTTTCCTCGCTGGTGCTGTATGTTCAACCTGGTGCGAAAAACGTTAATGACGATACGGAACTTACTGTTCGAATTCGTACTGAAGACGGCTGGCAGACCGATGCTGTCGACGTGATAAAGCCCGGCGGAAATAAAAAATAACGCCCCGCACCCGGCGCGTCGTTGATAAAGCATCGTGGCGCACGACAAATAAGGGTAGAGCGCAGAGTTCCTTTCTCCTTCACTTTATCCTGATGGGTCGCCAGATAAATCAGCACCAGTTCGTATGCAATAAATATCCAAGTCATATCTGCCTCCTTGCAATCGGTTATTTCTGTACACGTTTCAGCTCTGAAACATACATTGAACGTAGCGGCTGAAAAGAGAAAGAGAGACAAGCCCCAAAAAAGCCCGGATCGCAAGATGATGGTCGATGAATAGTGCTTGTCGCTGGGCTAATGTATTTTATACCCTATTGAAAGTTTGTAACCTGTTTGGGCCGTTGAGGGATTATGATATCAGTTCAAAATGTGTATAAGCGTTATGGGCGCACGGTGGCGCTGGACGGTCTGAGCTTTGAGGTCGAGGAGGGGACGACCTTTGGGTTGCTGGGGCCGAACGGTGCCGGGAAAACAACGTTGATCAGTTGTCTCTGCGGATTGGTTCATCCGGATCAGGGCGAGCTGCGTATTCAGGGACAGGCGGACCCGACGAAGATTGATGTTCGGCGCTGTCTCGGCGTGGTGCCGCAGTCGATTGCTTTGTATGAAGAGTTGTCGGCGCTGGAAAACCTCCGTTTTTTTGGTCGGTTGTTTGGCCTGTCCGGTGCGCAGCTGGAGGAACGGGTTGAAGTCTGTTTGGCGATTTCGCTGCTCAAGGACCGCGCAAAAGACAGTGTGGCAACGTATAGCGGGGGAATGAAGCGGCGGCTGAATCTGGTGAGTTCGCTGCTGCACGATCCCAAGGTCATCCTGCTGGATGAGCCGACAGTGGGCGTGGACCCGCAGTCGCGAAACCTGATTTTTGACACGATCGAAAATATGAAGGCGCACGGGAAGACGCTGATTTATACCACGCACTACATGGAAGAGGCCCAGCGCCTGTGCGACCGTGTTGCCATTATGGATGCCGGAAAGATTCTGGCGTTGGATACGGTTCCTAACCTGATTGACCAGTATGGCGGTGCGGCTCGTATAGAAGCCTGTCTGACCGACGGTGCGGCTGATAAAGATCAAATTCTTTCCTGTCTGAATAATGAAACCGCCTGCATGGTCGATCAGACGCTTTGTTTTGATTCGCGCAATCCGCTGGCGGAGCTGACCGGGCTGTACAACGCCGGAATTCAGTTGAGCAGTCTGAAGATGGAGGCGGCCGATTTGGAAGACGTGTTTTTAAATCTCACCGGGCGAACACTGAGGGACTCATGAAGCGTATTTTTTATATGGCGGTCAAGGATCTGGCCGTGCTCATGAAGGATAAGGGAAACCTGTTTTGGGTTTTCGGTTTCCCTATTTTGTTTGCGCTCTTTTTCGGGGTGATATTTTCAGGGATGAGCGACGGTCCAAGTCAGATTGTGGTCGGCGTGGTCGATGAAGACCAGACCCCTTTTTCGGAAGATTTTACAGAAGCCCTCCGGGCTCGGGAATCACTGGAGGTGGCCACTCTTTCTCGCGAGGATGCGCTGGAGCGGGTGCGAAAGGGAAATCTTGCCTGTGCGCTTTTTTTGAATCCGGGTTTCGGTGAAGGGCTGGGCGGATTTTTTTCTGAGGAGCGAACCATTGAAATGGCATCTGATCCCGCGCGAACGATGGAGTTGGGTTTTCTTCAGGGAATGATCGTTCAGTCGCTCTTCGAGGTGATGCAGTCGCAGTTTACCGATCTCGACCGCCTGCACGAACAACTGGATTTATGGAGGGATGATGTACGTTCATCGGACGATCCCGATTTTGAATCGACAACACTGCTGCTCTTTTTTGATGCGCTGGAGCTGATACTTGAGGATGTCGATGAACTCAATACCGATGAGTCGGCGATGAAATTAAACTTGGAAATCCCAACGGTGGAAATTAATCGCGAACGTCACGGCCCGACCAACTCATTCCAGATCACCTTTCCTCAGGCGATCCTGTGGGGGATACTGGGTTGCGCCGCCACCTTTGCGGTTTCGCTGGTTCGGGAACGCACGGTGGGAACCATGCAGCGCCTGCGTACCTGCCCGCTCTCTGAAGGGCAGATTCTTGCCGGTAAAGGATTGGCCTGTTTCCTGACCTGCCTCTTTGTTGTTGTGAGTCTATTTATCGTGGGCTGGGGCTTATTCAAGGTGCCGTTTGTAAACATTCCGCTCTTTTTCTTCGGGGCGCTGTGCGTCATGCTCTGTTTCGTCGGAGTAATGATGATGGTCTCCACCATTGGCCGTACGGAGCAGAGTGTCGGCGGGGCGGGCTGGGCCATCATGATGGTCATGTCGATGCTTGGCGGGGGCATGGTTCCGCTGGTGTTTATGCCGGATTGGCTGCGGCCCGTAAGCCTTATCAGCCCCGTGCGCTGGAGCATCTATGTGTTGGAAGGCGGCATCTGGCGCGAGCTGAGTTTTATTGAAATGTTGCCTGCCTGCGGACTGCTTCTGTTGATCGGGGCCGTCTCGTATATCCTCGGCCTCTGGCTCATGAAGCGCTTTCACAGCGTGGTTTAATGTGCCTTCGCTATGTAGATTCGCCGGCCAAAAAAGAGAGCGAGCCAATTCATCATGGCGTAGACGCAACGTCCTCGTTGCGCAAAAACAGAGAACCGGGCAGATTGACCACGAAATACGCGTGGCGACAGGCTAAACCGGGAATGCCGGGAAATTGGAACCATATACATGAAGAAAGGCATTGCGTTGTAACAGCCGCCCGTCGGGCCTGCTCTACCGGCTTTGCGTGAGATATAATAGACCAAGGGCTGCGTGCTCGAGTGTTCATTGACGATCCGGAAATTCGCGGTGCGGAGGTAACCGGTGAGATTGATGTTGATGGTTATTTGGGTGTAAGATGTTGACACAGATTGTTTGGCATTCTATACCTCCCTTGTTGTGGGTGTTTGTGGGAGAACAGCTTAAGGAGAGTGCATTATGAATGTGTTGGCCATCGTGGTTGCGTGTGGAAAGGAAGAGGAGCTTGATTCCGGGCCGGAGGTTGGTTTTCTTACGTTAGGAAATATGCCGGTATTGGCTCACTCGTTGAAAACGCTGGAGGGAACAGCGAGCGTGGACGGAGTGATTCTGGCGGTGTCAAAAGCACGAGTGGATGCGGCACTTCATTTGATTCGGCGGTACGGATTTTCCAAAATTAAAGGGGTCGTGGTCGGCGGAACAAGTCGAGCGAGTACGCTTAAGACGGTGTTTAATAAAATTCCGAATTCGCCGTCGGTGATTGTGCTGCATGAGGCGTCGCGACCGTTTACGACAAAGGCCGTTTTTGAGAGCGCGGTGAAGTCGGCCAAGCGCTATGGGTGTGCGATTGCGGCGCATCGATTGTTGGATGCGGTGAAGACCGCGCCGAAGGGACTGAAGGCGGTTGCCACGCTCGAACGTCATACGGCGTGGCGTGCGGAAACGCCGCAGGTGTTTAAAATCGACCTTCTGGAAAAGATAGTAAAAAACAAGGCGCTTAAAATCATCGATGACGAATCGGAATTTATCCGCAAGCCGGCGGAGGTGCATATGGTCGAGTCCGGTCCGTTGAACCTGAAGATCCGCAGTTCGGGGGATCTTGCCATCGCTTCGGCATATATCAACGCCAAGCTGGTTTAATTCGCACTCAGCGTCCGTACGTGAGCCGCAACGCATTGCGGAAGGGGAGGCCTGCATCGCGGATTTTTCGCTGGGTTGTCTTTATGTCATATTCAATCCGCCGCATTGTGATCGTCTGCGCTTCGAGGTCGTAGAGCACATAACCCGTTCTGGAGTCGCGGTCGCGCGGCTGGCCGACGCTGCCGACATTGATGAGGTATTTAAAGCCTGGACGCAGCTGGATGGTTTTGTAGAAGCCTTTTTCCATTGAGGTTCCATCGGTGATAAAGGCGAGCGGAACATGGGTGTGGCCGAAAAAGCAGACGTTGGAAAACTGATTGCGGAAACTGGATTCAGCTGCGTCGGGCTTGAAGATATAGTTCCACTGTTCGGGGTTGTACAGCGAGCTGTGTACGAGCGTGAAGTTTTCCAGGTCTTTAATCAGCGGCAGGGCGCTGAGATATTTGCGCTGGGGTGCGGTGAGCTGTTTGCGCGTCCACTGAATGCTCTTGCGGGCCATGGAAGTGAAGAGTTCCATGGAACTCGAATCGCAGGCGTGAAAGTCGTGGTTGCCCTGCACGGTTTCGCAGTTGAGCGAACGGATGAGCTTCAGACACGTGCGCGGGTCGGCGTTGTAGCCGACCAAGTCACCCGTGCAGGCATAGTGGGTTGCTCCCTGTTTTTCAGCATCGTGTAAAACGGCCTCCAGTGCCTCCAGATTGGCGTGCAGATCTCCCAAGACGGCATATTTCATCGGAAGCCAACCCCCTGCACTCGCCCGGAAAAGAGCACATGCACCCGCTTTTTACTTTCGTTACCGACCGATTTCATGCCTGTTTGTAGCGTATTTTGAACCGGGCGTAAAAGCGCCAAGCGTCAAAAAATGGAGGTTGAAGGTTCCCGTTTGATATTCACGTGTTTTCTGAACGCCGAATGCCGTACATCAATCCGCGCAGTTCCGCGAGTCCGCGGGTTCTTCCGATACAGGAATAGCCCGGCGTAATTCCTTCCGGCTTTGCAAGGTCATCCATCATGACATGGCCGTGATCCGGTCGAAGCGTAATCTGCCAATCCGCGCGGCCCTCTGCCTTCCGTCGATCCTGTTCGCCGAGGAGATTTTTCACCAGCACATACATATCCACGGAGCCGCCCAAGTGGCCGGCCTCGTAGAACGAGCCATCGGGCAGCCGTTGTGTGCTGCGCAGGTGGACGGCATGGATTCTTGGGCCGAAGCGCTTCATCATCTCCGGAAGATCGTTGTCGCCGCGTGCACTGAACGACCCGGCGCAGAAACATAAGCCGTTGGCAGGGGAGTCAGCCATATTAAACAATGCTTCCACATCGTCTGCTGTCGAAACGATACGCGGAAGACCGAGTACGGGGAACGGGGGATCGTCGGGGTGAACCGCCATCCGAGCGCCGACTTCTTCTGCGGTCGGAATAACCGCATCCAGAAAACGGCTCAGATTAGTGCGCAGGGCATCGGTGCTGGTTTCTTTATACTGCGCCAGCATTTCGCGCAGATCATCGAGTGAAAGACCCCACTTGCAGCCGGGGAAGACATCAATGATGCTTTGGATGTAGGTTTCGCGTGCGGCATCGTTCAAGCTGTTCCACCACGCTGCGGCCTGCTCCCGCTGTTCGGCGGAATAATCATTTTCCGCACCCGGGCGCTGGAGCGCATGAATTTCAAATGCGGCAAAGTGGACAGGATTATATTTCATGCTGATCGCGCCGTCGGGCAGCACCATGCGCATTTCGGTGCGCACCCAGTCGAGCACCGGCATAAAGTTGTAGATGATCGTGTGAATATCCTCTTCCGCCAGATTGCGCAGGCTCTGCGTGTAGTTTGCAAAGAGCGTCTTCAGGTCGCCGCGCCCGGTTTTGATTGCTTCGTGAACCGGCAGCGATTCCACCACACTCCAGCGCAGACCCGCCTCCTCAAGCATAGCCTTGCGTTCGCGAATGATCTCGCGCGGCCACAGCTCACCGTAGGGAATTTGATGGAGCGAGGTGAATACGCCGGAAACACCCGCCTGGCGAATATAAGAGAGCGGTACGGGATCGCCCGGACCAAACCACCGAAAGCCCT
Organism: Pontiellaceae bacterium; assembly: GCA_016937035.1. The sequence goes on along the minus strand of JAFGWS010000095.1, from coordinate 1,166 downwards.
CTTCGGGCAGATTGTACGTCTCTGTCTCGACTGTCATGTCACTGAATCCTGTTTTAAACCTTTTTTGACTATGCGCCGGAAAATTTTGAAATTTGGACTTTGCGGCGTAAAAGGGCGACATCCTCCATAAGGAGCGTGCCCGATACAAGATTTAAAGCATTCGCCGCGCCGCAGGCCATTCCTTGGGTCAGCATCTCCTCCAGTGACTGTCCTTGGGCAAGTGCGACTGCAATACCTGCCGTTACGGCATCGCCGCTGCCCACCGGGTTTACGGCCTCAATTCTCGGGGGAATCAGCTCCAGCGTCTGCTCCTGATCGAGGTAAAGCGCTGATCGGCTGCCGCGCGTGATTAATACCGCCTGCGCTCCGCGCTCTAACAACGTGCGGCAGCTTTTGAGCAGCTCCTCGCCGCCGACCGCCTGCAGCAGTTCGGTATCATTGATTTTTACCAGGAAGGGATTGTATTTCAGTGCCGCGAGCATCGGCTCGCCCGGCGCATCCAGAATAAGCTTTCCGCCCGCGTCGGCCACCCGTTGCGCAATGTGTGCATAGGCATTGATGGGGGTGCCGGCGGGCAGTTTGCCCGAGACCGTAACGACGGAGTTTGTCAGATCGAGTTCCTGCAGAAGCTCGACCATACGCTGCCACTCATCGGCTTGCAGCGGCGGCATTTCTTCCACCAGCTCCGTCGTTTCCGAGTCTCCTGCTTCCACCAGCGTCTGGCAGATACGCGTTTCGCCCTTTGTCTGCACAGGTCTGAATGTTACGCCTTCATCCTCCAGTATTTTTTCCATCAATGCGCCGTTCGCTCCGCCGGAAAAGCCCAGTAAAAGCACCTCTTGACCTAGCTGATGAACCATTCGCGCCGTGTTTGCTCCTTTTCCTCCAATGCCTAACGTGACGTTTTTTGCGCGGTTGACCGCCCCTTTTTTGACGTGGGTAAACTCCAAAATGCGTTGAACGCAGGGTGTAAACCCACAGCATATAATCGGTTGTGCAGATGTATTCATGGTGCCGACCAATTAAACTGTTTTTTTTGGAAATTCATAGTAGACAAACCGAAAAATTCGAGTACCTTGGTCGCTCCTTTATCGGGAACGGTGGGGTTGCGGAGCGGTCAAACGCAGCAGACTGTAAATCTGCCCTCTACGAGTTCGATGGTTCGA
>JAFGWS010000094.1 GCA_016937035.1 Pontiellaceae bacterium | reverse complement strand
GGCGCGGGGTTCCGCGCCGCGCACGAGATCGATCCCGATTATGCCGAAACACTGAGGTTTGCTGCGGCCGATGGCGTTGAGGTTTATGCACGGTCCGTAAAGGTTGCGCCCGATAAAACCTGTTTTAATGGGTCAGAAGAATGGGCAAATATTTATTAAGTTGCTTGACGGGGAGTTTGATTTACTGAAATATACATATTCGGGCGGTGGCTTATTAAATGCTTGTCGTGCTTGTGTTGAGGAGAACAGAAGTGTCTAGCGTGTTATACATAAGATTGCGTTGCCGAAGCGTATTGTTTTTTTTAGGAGTTGTGGTCTCATCGTTTTGTTACGGGACACCACTTTCGGTGGATGATGCGGTTGCGCGTGCAACGGTTTGGATGGGCAGTAATCCCATTATGTCGGCTGCAACAAACAGGGTTGTGGCTTCGGCGGATATGTTTCCTGAGGCGGACGGGTATCAGGTCTATCTCGTCCATCTTGAGCCGTCGGGCTATTTGGTTCTGAATTCCGATGATCGTTTCCCGTTGGTTGTTTCATGCAGTGTGGATTCAACTATTGATTTGTCCGGCGGCGATCAGAATGCTTTTCGCGCCATGTTACTTCAGCTTGTGGAGCAAGCGGAGACCGCGCTGCTGCAGCCGGAGTCGGATGCCCCAGAACCCACATTGCCTAATATGAGAACGCCAAGAGAAAAAGTGATATACGGACCATTGCTCGATACGGTTTGGTCTCAACTTGATCCGTATAACAGGTTGTGTCCTATTCTCCCTTCCGGATATGAGCGAGCCCCAACCGGGTGCGGTCAAACGGCTGTAGCGCAGTTGATGCGTTATTACAGCTGGCCCTGTCGGGGGCGGGGTTCGCATACGTATACGGACCTCGATGGAAGTTTTACCGGCACCTACAGTGCTGATTTTTCAGATCCGTATGAGTGGGGTAATATGCGCACTACATACAGTATTGCGAACGGGGCTACCGTTGCAGAGAAGAACGCTGTGGCAGAATTGATGTATGAACTCGGGGTTGCCGTTGAGGCAGACTATGAGATTGACACCACCACATCAAGCCTGGTGGATGCGATAAAAATTCTTCGAGAGCATTTCTATTATGAGGTGGATGCGGATTATTACCTCTATTCCGGCGAGTCGTTTGTGCAGAGGATGATAGACGACCTGCGTGTTGGACGACCTGTTCTTGGGGCGATTCCCGGGCATGCTGTTGTTGTGGATGGTTTATCGATAATCGGCGGCGTGATAACATATCACGTAAACTATGGATGGGGTGGAGTTAATAATGGATGGTGGGCCGCTGATGCGATACCGGGCGGTACCTTATCGTTTGGAATTACCTCGTTGCGTCCCCGTTTGATTGCCGCTGCTCGCAGCAATCAGCTGGAAGCGGTCGTCGGAGAGCCTGTTGAGCTAGAGTGGGTGCTGCCGAAAAGTCGTACGAGCGAGATTGATCGATTCGAGATTCTGAAGCTGGTGCCGAAAAATGGAGACTGGACGTCAGACGGCTCCACCATTATCGGCGACAATCTGGGGTGGTCTGTGGTTGCTGCTGATGCAACAGGGGGCGACTGCTGGTTTGCAGACGGGGGACGTGATATCTCTATACTGGAGCTCGGAGAGATCTTTGTTCCGGTTTTTTGGTCTAACTTAAAGTTTATGTATTACGCGGATTTGACCGAAACCTCGCGGTTTACTGTAGAGGTGTCGACGGATGGTGGGAAGAGCTATAAGGAGCTGGCACCGAGGAAGGCGATAAGTAATCTTGGGTGGCATTCCGCAGCGTACTTTTTCGAAGGTTATGAGGGGCAACAGATCAAATTGCGGTTGTGCCTTGCCAATAAGACCAAGAGTTATACTGAATGGGCCGGCATACGCATTGATGATTTGGTGTTCTGCACTGACCCGAGCCGGACTTGGTATGGCTGGGAGCCGTTCTTAACGGATACTGCGCTGAATGTTCGTGCTGCCGAGGAGATTACGGATGCTGCTCTGGATGGTGCCGCAGTGTATTACACAACCGTAACCTCTCGCGAGCCGGGCGACCATACGCTGGGGGTAACGGTTGTGGATAAAAATGGTCTATCCTCCGGTTTTTTCGGTGAACCCGTTGTGCTGACCGTGCGGAGTGATGATGAAGACGGCGACGGAATGCCCGTCGCTTGGGAAGAGCTCTACGGATTGGATGTTACGGTCGATGATGGAGCGGCAGATCTGGATTCCGACGGCTACAGCAATTATTCAGAATACTTGTGCGGAACCGATCCAACCGATGCGGAAAGCCGTTGGAAGCTCGTCAATGAAGCAGATGGTATGCCGACTTTCTTTGGAATGAGCGACCGACTGTATACCATCCAATACAGTACGAATCTGTTGGAGCGCGCGTGGTTGCCGTTGGCGATCGATATACCTGGCTCTAATGCGGTGATCTCTGTGAGAGACTATGACACGACGGGGCAGAATGTGCGCTATTACCGGGTCCAGGTGCGTGTTCCTGATTAACTGCCCATCATTCCCGATGTCGCAGTGATGGGTAAAAACACACCGAGAAACCAGGCATTGCCAAAGGGTGACCTTGTAGATTTTCGGAAAATAGACTGGTCGATTACGCGCGACATCGTCATTCTGCCGCGAGAAGTCTTGGCAATGAAAGGTGGTATGATGAAAAGGTGTATTACTCAGTGCGTATTAATGATTTGTGCGGTTTCTTTGGTTCAGGCGGCGACCCTTCCGCCGGAGCTTGCGGTGGAAAATGCCCGCTTGTGGATGAAAGAAAATCCGGTGATGTCGGCGGTTGCGGAGCGTTCGGCCACGGTATCGATTTTCCCGGACTCAGGAGACTATTCAGTCTATGTGGTCAATCTGGCCCCCGGTGGATATCTGGTGCTCAACTCGGATGACCGACTGCTGCCGGTGGTTGCTTTCAGTCCGGAGGGACAGGCCGATCTTACCGACGATCCGCAGAATACATTTCGGGAACTGCTCCTCTGTCACGTAGAAAAATCGGCACAGATGCTGGCGTCGGGCGTTCTGCCGAAGCTTTCCCGTATGGACGATGCGCCGACGGAACTTTTCGGCCCGTTTTTGGAGACTACGTGGGACCAGACCGATCCTTACAATCTACTCTGCCCGCCGGTTAGCGGAGGGCTTTCCGGCTATGATGGCCGTGCGCCGGTGGGTTGTGTGCCGACCGCGTATGGGCAGATTCTTAACTATCACCGATGGCCGGTTCATGGCCAGAAAGAGTATTCCTATGTAGACAACGAGGGTAGTGTGACGGGAGAACACAGCGCCGTTTTTGCCGATGATTTTGACTGGGGATCGATGCTTTCGGTGTATGGAGCCTCCAATTCGGTGGCTTCTGAGGCCGCTGTTTCGGAACTGATGGTTGAGCTTGGTGTGATTGCCGAGGAAGAATATGAAGTTGACGGTTCTGCAGCCAGTATTTCGTTGGTGGCGAAGCGTCTGGATGATTATCTCTATTTTGAGCCGGCCACCTGGCACAGCAACAGGGTGGAACTGCTGCCGTCGCTCGAAGCGGATCTGCGGGCCGGGTTCCCGTGTCTGGTATCTCTGCCCAATATAGCGCACGTAATTGTGGCAGACGGCCTTGAGGTTCTGGGCGGAACCACCTACTACCACCTGAACTATGGTTGGGGCGGGTCGCACAACAGTTGGTACAATGTCGATTCTGTTTATGATGGACCCTTTGATGACGGCGTGACCGGTTTGCGGCCTATGTTGATGGCTTTCCCGATGACCAATGCCGTGACTGCGGCGGCAGCAGGCGAAACCGAGCTGCAGTGGATTATTCCAAAGCGGCTGGAAGACGAAGTGGCCGCCCTTCGGATCAATCGTCTGGAAAAGCAGGTGGGTTCCTGGAGTTCCGACGGAACCGCGATTCCCGCCTATCTGAACGAGGGATGGAGTGTGGTCACCAACGGCTATTCCGGTGACGGCTGGTATGCCGATCCGATGAAGGACGCTCAGTTGGTTCTGGACGATTTTTTTGTGCCGAATGCAGGGGCCGAGCTTTCTTTTCATCTTTTCTTCAGATTTGTCGAGACGGAGTCGTTTGTGGTGTCCGCCTCCACCAACGGCGGCTACAGCTATGATGCCATCTTTGCGGTGGAAAATACCAACCTCTGGCAACAGGCGGAAAACTGGCAGCAGGAAGCGGTTTCGCTGGCTCCCTTTGCAGGACAGCAGATTTCACTGAAATTCGAGCATGTTGCCGGTACAAATTATTATAATGAGGGAGGCGTGAGACTGGATGATCTGAGCGTTTCCGATGCAGAATGGTATGCGTGGAAGCCGTTCAGAGAGGATACCACCCTCGCGTCCCGCCGCTTTTCATCGACCTCAACAACGATTGATGACTGTGCCGATTTCTCGGTCTTTGAGGTTACATCGAAATATCAATCACTGTTTGGTGATTGGGCCGTTACAAATGCTGATGGGGCTGCGAATTGCTTTTATAAATCAACATATGATTATGCTCCCGGAAATGGGGAGGAGGGACAGAATCCTTCAGATGTATTCTATAATTTGACCTCAAAGTCCACGATCACACCAACAGAAAGTTCTCGTCTGACGGTGCGCACCAAATTCAAACTAGGTTCAGAAGAAACGTTCCGAATTATGATTTCGACCAACGATTCTGACTATTCAACGATGTGGGTCAACTCAGCAAATCTTCCGGATTGGACTGTTATTCCCATCGATTTATCGAATTATGCGGGACTTTCGATAAAAATTCGCTTTGAGTACGAGGCCGGAGGAAATTATTTCCCAGATGGAGGAATCTGGATCGACTCGATCAAGCTAGAAGGAACGGTAAACGCCGATCTGGAAGGGCAACCGATCTATTATACGATGCTCTCCGATCTCCCGGCCGGAACACATACGCTGGCGGCGCGGCTGTTTGATACCAACGGCGTGGAGCACGGGGTGGCCCCGTCCTTTACCTTGTCGGTTGCCGGTGAGGTGGATGACGGCGACGGCATGCCGGCCGCGTGGGAGCTGGAGTATGGACTCGATCCGGAAACCAACGACGGGGCCCTGGATCCAGACGGTGACCTGCTGAGTAACTTTGATGAATATGTGGCCGGAACCGACCCGACGAACGCAGTGAGCCGCTGGATTATCCAGCCGGGCGACGCCGGGCTGCCGACGTTCTACGGCGCACAGGATCGCGTTTACACCATCGAATACAGCACCAATCTCGTGACGGGTCCGTGGGAGCCGCTCGAGAGCGGCGTGGCGGGCTCGGATGCGCTGAT
>JAFGWS010000093.1 GCA_016937035.1 Pontiellaceae bacterium | reverse complement strand
TCCCTCCTCAGAAAATGAGCTGATCATCGGTTAAATCACCGGTAAGTGTAATTGTCGTTGGTCAGTAAATGTAGTTGTCGCGCGCCAGCCAACTGGCCCCGGAACGAGTGTTTTTTGCCAGGTTTATTCTCCTTTCGCTACAGCGATGATGAATGGACTCGCTCTCTTCTTCACGCGACGGGGACGTCGCGTCTTGCGACGGAAGCTTTTCTGTGATCTGCAGAACGTTGTGCGGAACACACAACGCACAAACATGTGAGTTCCCGATTGACCCGACCCCGCTCAATCTGTACGGTTTGCGGGTTCTTTTACAACTATTGGAAAGGGAGAGGACGACAACCATGGCAATGATGATTTCAAAATTTCACAAACTCGTGCAATCAAAGAAGGTTTGGGGCGCTTTCGCAGTGCTGATCAGCGTAGCGTTTATTTTTGCGTTCAACGGAGCAAGATCCGATGGAGGCAGTGCAAGAAGCGGAGACGATACGGCCGGAAAAATTTTCGGAGAAAAAGTATCCTTCCAGGAGTTTCGAACCGCTCAGCGAAACGCCCGCCTACACTATCTTATTAACCGGCAGACGCTTCCCAACGAGGCGATAACAGAAGAGACTTGGTTCCGTTTGATGGAACTGAAAAAAGCGGAACAACTGGGCATTCGTGCGACAGATGATCAAGTCAACGAGTTCATCCTCACCGATCTCGAGTTTAAAAACGCAAGCGGAAAAATTGACCAAGATCGTTATAACGAATTCTTTGAAACCCTGCTTCCAGCGCATGACATCTATATCACCGAAGATGAGTTTTATGATTTTGGGAGGGAATATCTGACCATTCGGATGCTTGAGCCGCTGTCAATGATGGGCGCACTGGCCTCAAAGAACGATATTGAGGAGCTCTACCATCAGCGGAATGATATGCTGACGGTCGCTTACACCTCAATTCCGCGAGAGCTGGCCCCTGAGCCGGAAGTAACGCCCGAGTACAAGAAAAATTATTTTGAGGAACATTTGAGCGACTTTGCTTATCCGGAAACCCGAGTCATTCAGTTTGTTGCTTTCCCGGTATCTGATTACACCAATGATGTAGCGATCACCGAAGAAGAGATTTCGCAGTACTATGAAGCAACCAAATCCGACTACCTGGTTGACTCCTCGGAAGAAGAGGACGACACAGAAGAAACGGAACCGACGTACAAGCCGATGGAAGAAGTCCGGGACGTAATTGTTGCTGAACTAACCAAATACAAGGGACGGGATAAAGCCTATGCTGAAGCGGCCCGGTTTTTCAAACAGCTGGGCAAAGGAATCCTGTCAATCAAAGAGCTGGCTGATGCAAACGACATCCCGGTCACTACTTCCGCAGCGATTCCCTGGACCGACCCCCTCGACGACGTGGATGAATCGATCGATAATGCATTTACGCTGACCCAATATGCGTTCAGAATCCCGACAACACGCGCTCAATCCCCCTACACGTGTTATACGGATATTCTTCCTCTGGAAAATGCGGTTTATCTGTTGGAGTGCATTGAAATCAATGAATCCACTCTTCCGGAAACCTATGAAGAAGTTGAGCACCTGGTCACTCAGGCAGCAACAGATGAAGCTGTCGAAAATGCGTATCAGGAAAAGGCCAGAGAGGTTCTTTCTGCGGTACAGGAAGCCATGAAAAACGGCAGCTCCTTCGAAGAAGCTGTCGAAGCAGTTAAAGCGGCCGAAACCGGCGCCCAAGTGGATTTTGAAATCGCATCCATAGGCCCCTTCTCCGTCGCAAACCTGCCGGAAGATTACAACGAATTGCTCATTGCCTCACAAACCTATACCATGGAGCCAGGAACCCTTTCGGATAAGCTTATCCTCCGAACCATAGAGCCGGAAGAGGAGGCTGGCGAAACCGTTTCGGAATATGCGGTGGCTTATGCAACCAACAAAACACCTGCTGATTTCTCTGCTGCCACGGAAGAAGAATTGACGAAAATAAAAAATGATATCCTCTCCAAGCAGGCGCAGAACCTCAGCCGCGCATGGGTAGCAAATCTGCGGAAAGAAGCCGCACTGGAAGACCTGCTCACCAAATAACAGGTTGGGCTTATGCCGCTTCAATACCTCATCGCTCTCTTTATCGGACTGCCGATCATTGAATTGGTGCTCCTGATCAAAGTGGATCGATTGATCGGCTTCGGCCCTACGGTCCTGTTGGTTGTGCTGACCGGCGTGGTCGGCGCCACCATGGTCCGACGGCAGGGCGTCGCCCTGCTCTTTAAAATCAGGCAGGAGATGCAGCGCGGCAATACCCCCGCCCCGCAGATGATCGACGGCATTATGCTGCTGATCGCCGGAGCCTTTCTGATCACGCCCGGCCTCATCACCGACACCGTCGGTTTTGCCCTGCTCATCCCCTTTGTCCGCAAAGCAATCCGAGGATGGATCCGGAAAAAGCTGGAAGAAAAGGTGCGCAACAGTCATATAGCAATTCATGTCCGTGGCCCCAACGACTTATGAGCCATAAAGAATCCATTCCGCTGTGCGTCGATCTCGACGGAACGCTGGTAAAGATTGACACGCTGCACCAGGCGCTCTTTCTCCTGCTGCGTCGCGATTTCATGAGCATCTTCCGCATTCCGGGGTGGTATCTGAAAGGCAAGGCTCATCTCAAAGATCAGGTCATGCAGCGCGTCGCGCTCGATGCTCCGGCACTTCCCTATAACCAATCCTTCCTGAAGTGGCTGCGTAAAGAACACGCCGATGGACGCAAACTCGTTCTCGCCACCGCCTCAAATTATCGAACCGCCGAAGCCGTCGCTGATCATTTGGGCCTCTTTTCCGAAATGATCGCCAGCTGCGCAGAGCACAATTTGCGGAACAACCGCAAACTGGAAGCCATCCGCGAACGCTTTGATCGATTTGCCTATGCGGGTAACGACGCCGCCGACTTCCCCCTCTGGGACGCCGCCGAAGAGGTGATTCTTGTTAATCCCAGTACAACCGCGAAAAAAGCGTACGCGGACAAGGCCGACCATATTTTCGAAGAGCGCCGCCCCTTCTTCCGTATGCTCATCAAAGCTATGCGCTGCCGTCAGTGGCTTAAAAATGTACTCATTTTCTCGCCGATGCTGCTGGCACACCGCTTCACCGACCCACGCTGCATCATCGATTCCCTGCTGGCCTTTTTCTCTTTCAGCCTGGCCGCCTCAACGATCTACATCCTGAACGACCTGTTTGATCTCAGCGCTGACCAGCACCATCCGCGCAAATGCAGTCGCCCCTTTGCCGCCGGTGAGCTGCCGATCACACTCGGCATCCTGATGATCCCGATTCTCTTTGCAGCCAGTGTTGGCATCGGCCTTTTCCTCTCTCCGACTTTTACCGGCGTAATCCTCACCTATTACATAATCACTACGCTCTACTCCTGGCGCCTGAAACAGATTCCAATCGCCGATGTGCTCACGCTTGCGATCCTCTACACGATGCGCATCTTTGCCGGCTCCGTCAGCACCGGAAATCCCTCGTCCGAATGGTTTATTGAGTTTTCCATCTTTCTCTTCCTCAGCCTGGCGCTCGTTAAGCGGGTTTCTGAGCTACGAGAAATGGAGAGCGAGGAGTCGATCGACCACACCAAGCGCGAGCGCGGTTATCGGCGCGATGATCTGCCGCTGCTGCAGTCTTTCGGCACGGCCGCCGGTTACATTGCGGTATTCGTCTTCACCCTATATCTCGGCAGCGAAAAAGTTACGAAACTCTACAACCGACCGCACATTCTCTGGCTCTTTTGCCCGCTGCTGCTCTACTGGATAACGCGCATCTGGCATCTGGCCTGGCGCGGAAAAGTGGACGACGACCCACTCGCCTTTGCCGCGAAAGACCCGCAAACCTATCTCGTCGGCGCAATCGGCGTGATCGCCATTCTGCTGGCTATGTAAAACTTGGAGTTCAATATGCAAGACAACAACGTAGATCTGACCATCGTAGGTTCCATTGGAATCGACACCATCGAAACCCCCGCTGAAAAGCAGGAAGAAATCCTTGGAGGTTCCGCCAGCTTTGCCTGTGCCGCCGCCTCGTTCTTCGCCCACACCGGCATGGTCGGCGTCGTCGGCACCGATTTCCCGCAGGAATACCGCGATGCCTGGACCAAGATGAACATCGATCTCAAAGGGCTCCAGACCGTTGAAGGAAAAACCTTCCGCTGGTCGGGCGTTTACGAAGAAAACATGGATAACCGCCGTACGCTCTCCACCGAGCTCAACGTCTTCGAAACCTTCTCGCCCGAGCTGCCCGAAAAATACCGCAAAGCGCCCTATCTTTTCCTCGGCAATATTCACCCCGCGCTTCAGCTCCACGTCCTCGAACAGGTGCATAACCCGCGTTTTATCCTGATCGACACCATGGACCTCTGGATCAACGTGGACCGTCCCGACCTCGAAAAGGTCATCAGCAAATGCCACATGCTCACCCTCAACGAATCTGAAGCGGAACTCTTTACCGGCGAACGCTCTCTCGTGAAGGCTGCACACGCGCTGCTCGAACTCGGCCCCGAATATGTCCTTATCAAAAAAGGCGGAAACGGCTCTATGCTCTTCTCCAAAGAAGCAATCTTCCTGCTCCACGCCTTCCCGCTCGCCAGCTTTAAAGATCCCACCGGTGCGGGCGACACCTTTGCGGGCGGATTTATGGGCGCACTCGCTGCCTCCGGAAAAACCGACCTTGCGTCCATCCGCAGCGCACTTGCCTACGGCACCATCGTAGCCTCCTTCGGCGTCGAAGAATTCAGTCTGGAGCGGCTCATCGGCCTCGACCGCAAGCAGATCGACGAGCGCCTCGACGCCTTCAAAAGGATGTGTCAGCTGTAGATCCCGTCGGCGAATGGTGGGGAGCCCTGTGTTCCCAGCGTACGGCGATGGGCCCCGCTTGACTATTTCATAAAAGATATATCCGATGATTTATTGTTCTACATGTAATAATAAATGAAAACAGTCTTCACAGCATTCACGTTGATCATCCTTCTTGGAATTTCAGGCTGCATTCAATTTCAGCCTACCCAAATGAGCAGAGATAAATTCCACACATTGAAATTCCATATTCTAGAAGATGATCTAGTTGTTGAATTTGGTGAAACATCTATGTGCAGCTCGACGCTTTATTGCAAGCCAACCGTTCAGTTCACGACAAACAAAACGGACATGATCGTTGAAATATCATTAAGTGAAGTTTTAGGTGCAGTTCACGACAGCGGAATTGAGATGATAAAAAATGGAAATATGGTTTTTTACATCAACTGCCCAAGCTTCAATCCAAAAACAGACCGAGTATATTTGATTGATGAAGAAGGACAACAGACCATTCCGTTCGAAGGATATCTAAACAAACCATTTGAGAAATACGTTCATGTACAACCAGAGGTTATTAATCTGGAAAAAACCAAAGACATATACGCAGAACAATAAACCTCCCCGCTGCGAGCAGCGGGGTATCTAATCTTTGTAGGGCGGGAACGGCAGAAAGCCTTCCCGCCGCGGCTGGAAGGTCTACAACCATTTCAGCTCTACAATTGTTCGCAGCAAGCTGCGGGGTATTAAACCCACCGCTCCGCAATAAAGCACCCAGGAGGGTGCTTTATTTATCGGTGTGAGTGAAGTTTCTGCGCACCTAATCTCACCTGTATGTTTAGCAGGCGCGTTTCCGCCTGCTGTACAATCCACTGTGTCGCCTCCGAGAGGACTACTCCGCGGTCACATCGACGGTAAACGTCTTGAGCGGTTGATCATTCGCATCAAGGATTCTGGCACAGAAATCGGTGGCGCCGCCGGCGTTAATCACCGCGCCCCGAATAATATTCCGCCCCTTCTTCAACGTGATGCGCTTGGAGACGCCGTCGTCGATGACCGTCTGACGGTCATTGTAGATGCCGATTACTTCCTGGCCGTTGACCCACCAGACCGACGCGGCGTTCGAACCGATTGCCAGGCGCACATTCTTCATTTCCTGGGGACAATCAATAATGGTTACGCACCAAAACAACACATTGGACGTCGGCTTTTTGTAGGCTTCAGAAAAGAAGTAGAGGTTCACGTTATATTGGTCTGTGGACGCGGCATGCCAAACATGTTCGTTGCCACCGATCGTCACCTTGTCGCCGTCCTTAGGCAGAACGCTCAACTGAGCCGGGAAATATTCCCGCTCCACCGCCGCCCGAACGGCCGATTTAGTGAGCCCGTTCACACTGATCGGCTCCAGAATGGTCCAATACTGAATGAATCCGTCTTTGTCGACATGGGGTGCCGCCGATACATTACTGCCGATCGAAACGAATGCGATGCAGGACAAGGCTGCTCCCAGTAAGCTTTTTCGAATATGGTTGATCGTCATTACAACCTCCTTAATAGATTTTTGATTTTATAAAATTAGTTCTTTGTTAATTACGGCAATCTAGGGCGTTTTCAGCAACCAGCGATGCTTCACGCTGTCCGGATCATACTTCGACAACGTCGCAAAACTTCCGCCGATGCCCGAAAGCGCCATGCGCTCGTCTGTTCCGGGAATGGCCTTAGGCATAATACGCCACGTACCGTCATCCAGCTGATCAACCTGCCACAACTGCTCAGGAGCACCGGTAAAGGCAGGTAATGCAACCAGTTCTGCATCCGAATTCACCGCCAGTGTACGGTCTGTTCCGGCAACCGTGATTTTAAAGAAGGGGGAGCCGAAATATCCGCCCGCATCAGCAACCGGCGTAAACGTCCATTTTTGCTGGGCCTGACACATATAGTTGGCCATACCGACTTCGGTTTCTCCTTCGGGCCAATTGGCCGAAACATCGGAAGCCTGCTGATCGGGAATAACTCCACCGCCGCCGCCACCGCCGAACATTCCGCCGCCGCCCCGCCGGCGACCGCCGCCGACTGCAGAACCCTCAACGGCGAGTTCGAGCGCGGTTCCGGTACGAACGGATTCAATTCTATACGTACCTTCTTTGAAATTCTCGCCGGCAACCGGCCAGCCGTCGTCCCATTGGAGAGGGAGAATATCGATCACACTGGCACCGCCCCGATCCAAATCCGCTTCGTAGTGGCAGCTGAATCGTTGAACGCCGTCGCCCAGATCAATCAAACCAAAATGACCGGGGCCGATAATTCGGGCGCCGGAGCCCATAAACAGCTTTCCACCGCCTTGGAGCATATCGATGCCGACGTGGTCGATGAAGGGTCCCGTAACCTTTTTGGAGCGACCGACCCGGATGTTGTAGCCGGAGTTGGCTCCTTGGCAGCAGCTGCCGTGCGTGGCCAGCAGATAGTACCAGCCGTCATGATAAATCATAATGGAAGCTTCGCAGTTGATTGCAATCTCGTACGGTTTCCCGTTCGGATCAACACGCTGTCCGGTTTTCGGGTCCAGCTCAACCAGACGAATGAACCCGAAATAGGAGCCGTAAACCATCCAAAGGCGACCATCCGTAGGATCAAGAAAGAGGCCGGGATCAATCGCGTTGCAGAATTCCTCCCCATCTGAAGAGGCAATCAGCCCTTCTTCCACCCACTCAAAATCGGGAGAATCCGGATCCAGTGTCTTGTTGGTAATAAGATTGATCTCCGCTCTGGGCTGTCCTCCCACATTGGCCGAAACATACTGAAAATAGCGGTCGCCGAGCTTAATAATATCGGGTGCCATTCCTCTTCGTGAAGGGGTCTGACTGCGGCTCCAGACCCAGCCGTCTTCAGAAACCAGCGCCGTGCCGCTTGTTCCATAGGTGTAATATTTTCCGTCGCATTCCGCGAGAGTAGACGGATCGTGAATCTCAATCGCGCCTTCCAGTGCAAATGCGTGTTGTGCTGTCATACTCCCGAGCGCCATGACGCCCAGAACCAACGATAACTGTTTCGCCCCGCGATGGTTCACCGCAGCAGCATTATGGATTTTTACCATTCTGTTCCCCCTGTCGTTTCAATTATTCTGAAAGCCGTGTTCTGTCTGATCAAACGACCAACTCAGCAAAACAGTATTCCAAATACGGTTTCATTATTCAGGCTTCCGATCCCCTGCTGAACGCACCCTGCTTCCAGTCAAAAGACGGACCTGCAGGAGCTGCACCAATGATCAAAAGACGAAGCTACTCGATAAATATTTGATACAATTAGAAGCCGAGCACAATTTCAGCCTGCCCTAACCATTGTCTGAACAAAGAAAACGAACGTTATCAGGAAGAAAATAATGGGTTTCATTAAACCCGAATTTTAAAAAATGCGCCCGCCTGTCCAAGAGAGAGAATCGGACAGGCGGGCGACTTTGGAGGTGAGAGTATGATTTGGGAATCTACCGCCTCATACCGTAATCAGGCAGCAGTTCCCGACAGCTTTCAGCCGATGGCTGCTCCGCCCTTTTCTCCGGTGCGGATACGGATGCATTCCGGCAGATCGAGGATGAAGATTTTTCCGTCTCCGATATTTCCGGTCCGCGCGCCTTTAATAATCGCATCGGTGGTGGCGGCGGCATATTCATCGTTCACAGCGATTTCGATGCGGACCTTCTTGAGCAGATTCACTTCAATATCCGCGCCGCGATAGGTTTCGTGGTAGCCCTTCTGTTGTCCGCAGCCCATCGCGTTGGTAATGGACATCTTGAAGATCTCTGCGTCGTAAAGTGACTGTTTGACCTCGTTGAGGGCTTCCGGCTGGATGTATGCAATAATCAGTTTCATTTTTAAACTCCTTTATACATTCGTGAAGAACTGGAATCCGTGATAGGCTTCCATACCATGCTCGCCGAGATCGAGCCCCTTGAGTTCCTCTTCCTTGCTCACACGGATGCCAACGGTTTTCTTCAGTACGAAGAAGATCACAAAGGCCGCCGGGAAGCAGACCAAACCGTAAGCCAGCACGCCCATTAACTGAGTGCCGAAGCTGAAATCGGGGCTGAAGATACCGACAAAGAGTGTTCCGAGGATACCACAGACTAAATGGACCGTCGTGGCACCGACCGGGTCATCAAGCTTCATGTGCTCTAAGGCCATTACCGAAACGACCGCAATGCCTCCGCAGATAAGCCCGATGGCAACCGCTGCCGGAACGGAAACCACATCGGCTCCGGCCGTGATGCCGACCAGACCGGCTAGACAGCCGTTGAGTACCATCGTGAGGTCAGGCTTTTTCTGAACAATCCAGGAAACCAGCATAGAGCCCATGATGCCGGCCGCTGCTGCCAGGCAGGTGGTAACGAGAACATACGAGACAAGCCCCGGATCAGCCGACAACACAGAGCCGCCGTTGAAACCGAACCAGCCGAGCCACAGCAGGAATACACCGATCGTAAGCAACGGCATGTTGTGGCCCATAATCGCCTTTACTTTGCCGTTTACATATTTTCCGATACGCGGCCCCAGCAGAATAATACCGGCCAGTGCACCCCATCCACCCACCGAGTGAACCAAGGTAGAACCGGCAAAATCGTGGAATCCTTTTTCAGCCAGCCAGCCGCCGCCCCAGACCCAGGAGCCGACGAACGGATAAACAATCGCTACATAGATGGCGGAAAATCCTAGAAACGGCCCAAGTTTAATGCGGCCGGCCACCGCACCGGAAACAATCGTTGCGGCCGTTGCGGCAAACATGCCCTGAAAGAGAAAATCGGTCCAGAACGTGTAACCTGCGTTATATCCGCTGGTATTCCCGTTCGCTGGGCAATGCAGCCCCAACGAAGTAATTTTTGGAATCACTCCATCCACCAGCCATTCGCCCGGATACATGAGAACAAAGCCGATCAGCGCGTAGGTCAGCAGACCGATCGCCGGAATGGCGGTGTTTTTAAACAGAATGTTGACTGAGTTTTTCGCGCGGGTCAGGCCGGTTTCGACCATGGCGAATCCCAGATGCATGACAAACACAAGGAAAGTGGCAACCATCATCCATGTGTTGTTAATGGTAAACATTTCCTGACTGACGCCCGGTTCCTCAGCCATAACAGCTGTCGGCGCAGCAACAGCACACACCGCGAGCGCAAGCAGCGCGTCCTTCGTCTTTTTCTTCATTGGCATTCTCCTATATGGATTGGTTGTTTCTCTCCCAAACGGTTACGTGGAATGAGCGCCTTTACGCAAAAGGTATGCCATCAGACACAAACCATTTTTATATGCTGCATTCGTGATACTTATAAATATTCCAAATTTGGATGAACTCAACACTTTGGCCACATTTCTGTTTTTTGTTGCTCAATAATTACAATATTGTCTTCTCGAGAGGCGGGGTCAGCGTGACCACGCCGATTAAAATCGGCGGAGAGTAGAGAATGTACAGCGTCTTTCTATGAGGTTTCAGCGAAACGCGCTGCCCCCCCTTTTTTCACCATTCAATAATTGCGTTTTCCAATGCACTCATAGAAACAAACTTCCGAGTAATTCCTTCAGCCAGACCGTCGTGCATCCGGCCCTGAACATCGGATTCCTCAACCATGACCTTTCGCCTCCGTATCAAATAAAGATGCGCATAACAGGAGAAGACTTGCGCCCAGATTTCGAGCAGCACGCGCACAAAGATTGACCGGCTCTGTGCCTTGGAGTAGATTTTCCACCATGACTGAAAAAGCACATGCCAAGCAACGGATCGACGAGCTGCGCGCAACGATTGAGCGGCATAATCGACTCTACTATATTGATGCTCGCCCGGAAATTTCCGACCGCGATTATGATCGACTGTTCGACGAACTGGAACAGCTCGAAAAGCAGCATCCGGAATTTCAAAGCTCAACCTCGCCCACGCAGCGCGTCGGCGGCGCTCCGCTGGAGCATTTCGAAAGCGTACGCCACGCGGTCCCGATGATGAGCCTGTCAAACACCTACTCAAAAGAGGAACTGGTGGAATTTGATCGGCGCATCCGAAAACTGATTCCCGAGGAAACCTTCAGTTATATTCTCGAACCGAAGATCGACGGCGTGGCCATTTCGCTCCGCTACGAAAACGGCGAGCTCGTTCAGGCGCTGACGCGCGGCGACGGCACAACGGGCGACGACGTGACCGCCAACATCCGCACCATCAAATCGATCCCGCTGCGGCTCGACGATCTCGTACCACCGACCATTTTTGAAATCCGCGGCGAGGTGTATATGGACACGCAGGGCTTTGCCCGCCTAAACGATCAGCGGCAGAATGGGGGAATCGAACCCTTTGCCAATCCGCGCAACGCCTGCGCCGGATCACTAAAGCTGCTCGATTCGCGCGAAGTCGCTAGGCGCCCGCTCGACGCGATCTTTTATGCCGTCGGCGAACTCGACGGCATCGCTTTCGAAACGCACGAGCAGATGCTCCAAACGTTTCGCGATTATGGCTTGCGCACGGCGCCAAACTATTGGCTCGCGCCGACGATCGAAGCAATTCTCGATCAGCTCGATGTACTGGAGGAGATGCGTCATGAGTTTCCGTTTGAGATGGACGGCGGCGTAATCAAGGTGAACGAGCGCCGTCTCTACGAACCGCTGGGAA
This sequence comes from Pontiellaceae bacterium, assembly GCA_016937035.1. The sequence continues at coordinate 47,054 of JAFGWS010000093.1, read as the reverse complement.
CCACCGCCAAAAGTCCGCGCTGGGCGGTCGCGTATAAATATGAACCGGAGCAGGCTGAAACCACACTGCGCTCCATCTCTATCCAGGTGGGGCGCACCGGTGTTCTCACGCCGGTCGCCGAACTCGATCCGGTGCAGCTCGCAGGCACCACTGTTAAACGCGCCACGCTCCACAACGAGGATGAAATCCGGCGCAAAGATATTCACATTGGCGACCGCGTGGTGGTTGAAAAGGCGGGCGAAATTATTCCCGCGGTCGTTCGGGTAGTGACTGAAAAACGCACAGGAGCGGAGCAATCATTCACGATGCCCACCGCCTGCCCCATCTGCGGCGGAGAAGTGGAAAAACGCGAAGGTGAAGTGGCCCTGCGCTGCATTAATCTGCAATGTCCTGCGCAGGTTAAAAACTGGTTGACCCACTTTGCCTCGCGCGGCGCCATGGATATCAACGGCCTCGGCGAATCGCTGGTAGAACAGCTGGTGGACAGCGGACTGGTCAAAACGCCGGCAGAGCTTTATGCCCTGAAAAAAGTCGAAGTGCTCGGCCTTGAGCGTATGGGCGAAAAATCGGCGGATAATCTGATTCAAGGCATTGAGGAGAGCAAAAAACGCCCGTTCGAGCGGGTTTTATTCGGCCTGGGTATCCGCCATGTCGGCAAAGGCGCAGCGATCCTGCTGGCCAATGAATTTAAAACCATTGATGCGCTGATGGCCGCGCGCAGCGAAGAGATTGAGCGGATTCGCGATCTGGGGCCGATCGTCGGTCGGTCGGTGGTAGACTATTTTCAATCGCCCGACACGCGGACCGTCGTGGAACAACTGCGTGAGGCAGGCGTTAATCTCCAGCAGGAGAAGACCGGCGCCAGTAGCGAACTGGAGGGGCTGACCTTTGTTCTGACCGGTTCCATGGAGCAAATGACCCGCGAGGAAGCTGGCGAAAAAATTCGTGCACGTGGCGGAAAAGTTAGCTCCAGCGTTTCAAAAAACACCAGCTATCTGGTGGCGGGCGAAAGCGCCGGATCCAAGCTGAGCAAGGCCGAACAGCTCGGCGTAACCATTCTCAACGAGGAACAGTTTATTGCCCTGCTCGGCTCCGATGAGAAACGGAAGGACCAACAGACCGGACAGATGGGATTCGGGTTTTAGTTTTTTGATCCACAAATTTCAAAGTCCAGCAAAACCGCAATTATAATAAACACGAAGGAGCACGAAGCTTTGAGTCTTTGGCGTCTTGAGCGAAGCGGGTGTTTAAAACAAATAGAAGGACAGACAAAATATCTTGGAGTTCAAAGAAGGAGACAGAGATGATACTCGATACACTGAAAAACGCAGCACACTACACAGGATTCCGCGCCGGATGCTCCGAAGCGTTCGGCTTTCTGGACCAGCCGGGCATTGAGGCGATGGCCGACGGAAAATATGAAATCAACGGCGACCGCGTTTATGCCGTCGTCTCCAGAACACAAGGCCGTGCAGTCAGCGACGGACAGCTGGAAGGCCACCGCAAATATGTCGACATTCAATATGTCATCAGCGGAGAAGAGTCGATGGGTTGGCGCTCGGTGGAGGGCTTAGAGAGCGCGATTGCGTATGACGAAGAGAAGGACCTCGAATTCTTTGAAGGCGAACCGGAGAGCATCGTCCGCGTTCCGCCCGGCTCATTTGCCGTTTTTCTGCCGACCGATGCTCACCTCCCGCTCATCGGCAGCGGCGCGATCCATAAGGTCGTCGTAAAAGTAGCGATTGGCGGCCAGTAGTTGTGACGTGCTGCGTAATACGTAATACGGAATAAGCACTACGCACTACGTTATACGCAATGCGGCAACGATAATTCCGCTGCGTAGCAGCCTTCAAACAATTCCTTCAGAATGCCGTTGTATGAACGAGGGGGTTGCGCCTATTGTTCCGCCCTTCCAAAACAAAGCAGATTTATGAAAAGACAATCGTTCCAGGTTAAACAGAAGCAGGAGGGCATGCGCCTTTTCGCTGTTATTGCAGAGGAACTCGGCATTTCGAAAAAACAGGCGCAGGCGGCCATCGATGAAAAACGCGTGTTGGTGAACGGCAAGCGCATCTGGATCCGAAAGCACAACGTGCTCGAACAAGACCGCGTGGAAATCCTGATCAACGAACGCGCTCCTTCAACCCCCAAGCACATCCAGATTCTCTGGCAGGACGACGATCTTCTGATTGTCAACAAACCGGCATACGTATTGACCAACGCCGCAGACGACAGTCTGGAAGTCATGCTTCGTAAGCAGGAGAAAAATTCAGCGATTGTCGCTGTTCACCGTCTCGATAAAGAAACCTCCGGCTGTGTCATTTTCGCTAAAAGCGCACAGGCCAAGGAGCTCATGATTCCGATGTTCCGCGGCAAAGACATCATGAAAATCTATCGCGCGGTCGCGGTCGGAAAATTTTCCGACAAGTGGAAAGAGATGCATTCCGACATCGACGGCTATATGTCGACCACGCAGGTTAAACTGCTCGACTCCAACAAGCACGCGAGCTATCTCGAACTCCGCATAGAGACGGGCCGAACCCATCAGATCCGTCGCCATTTAGCCGATAAACGCCACCCGGTTCTGGGCGATAAAAAATATGCCGGCACGGGTTCAGACCTCTCGATGGAACAGCCGCGCCAAATGCTTCACGCGTATCGATTGGTGTTTAAACACCCCAAAACCGAACAAACCATTCGAACCACCGCGCCGTTGCCCAGCGACTTTACCCGGTGCCTCGCCCAGCTCAAACTGCGCTGACTCCTTGCGTCTGGAGCAGAACAAGGAAAACTACCGCCGCATTGAGCAACCGAGAAAATAGAGGCCCGATCAAAAACGATCGGGCCATAATATGGCGCACCCGGCAGGGTTCGAACCTGCAACCCTCTGGTTCGAAGCCAGATGCGCTATCCAATTGCGCCACGGGTGCATAAATTTTATCTGTAAAGTTTACTCGGCGGTGTTGATCTTCACGCCAAAAACCGGACCGTCCAGTGTCATCTCATTATCATTCAGCTTCATCAAGTTAATCATTTCCTGATTATCGATCTCAACGGTTTTAAAAATCGGAAGCACCGGACGACGTCCCTCGCCGCTGCCGACCATCCGATAGGTTTCCCCTTTCTGCTCAATAAGAAGGCGGGCCATAAATTCTCCGCCGGGAATCTCCCCGATCACAATATCGATGTCGACGGGCTCTCCCTTTTTCAATTTTACCCAATCGCCGATAACCATCCCGTTGTTGCCGCTTCCACCGCCAGGAAACGCGCGGTTATTCTGAGGGCGGGCGCCGAAACCCATTCCGGCGTTACTGCTTCCATCAATGGAAAAACGCCGATTGTTTTCATCATCACTCTCCCATGAAGTCATTTTTCCAATATGTGTAGGCCAGCAGGCATCCAGCACGAGTTTTCGGTCCAGACGAACAACTAAAACATCATCAGCAAGCCCGCAAAACCGATATTCCCCTGTTTCCGGTGCAGCAATCTGCCCTTTGTAATGGCAAATCCAGAATTTTCCATCAACCCGATCCTGCACTCCGAACGCTTCAGGAGCAGCATCGGCTTTAATCATCGGCATCATGATCGTTTGTGCATATTTAAGCTTCGGTGCCTTAAAATAGTCCTCCAAGCGGGATTGCTCAAACCCGGAGTTAATGAAGCTTTTAATCACGGTTATCGCCCGATCCTGCGTCTCATTACTGGCCAGCCCACCACGCGCTCCCATAGGATTCTCTAAGTCATCTTTCAGCGCCTTTCCAATGTTGGTCAGTTTTCCATCCTGCCGCTGCTTCAGGTCATAGAATGTCCCAACGAGTTCGTTTCCGGATCCGCTGCCGCCGCCGAACAAGTCAAATTCGAATCCCAGTCCCATTCCTCCGAGTCCGGTTCCCTTCCCGTATCCGCTGCCTCCTTTAATCCCGACCATTTCCGGCATTTGTAGGCTTACGGCCACGTTGGGCTTCGTCGTAATCATCTGGCGCAGCTTCGGGGCTTTGTTCTTCTTGCTGTCCTTCACCGGAATCTCAATCTTCTTCAGCTTCGGCTGCGGACGTGGTACCTCCGTGGCGACAAAAACCGCCGGCTCCGGCTTCATCGCCTGCACCACCACAAAACTGAGAGCGGCCACCGCTAAACCCGCGTGCAGTGCAATGGCAACCACCAATGCACTTGAATGTTTATGGGCCAAAAAGAAACGCTTCCTCGACCGGGAACCAATTTCAATATTTCGGGACTCGTTTTCCATGACAAACTTTTTCCATTAAACGGTTCCAGATGCCGGAGCCTCAAAAACAGAACGCAGATTGAACGCCCACGTACTAAGTCATCCATCGCCGCAAATCAATCCTTTAAAGTTCCCAATCTTTCCGGTTTCCCCTTCCCGAACGCAGATTTTCGAAAGCCCCCTCGTCACATTCGAGCGTTCCCTCAGCTGCGGAATTAAAGCGCGGCCAGGGCGGCTTCGTAGTTGGGTTCTTCCGTGATTTCGGGAACCTGCTCCGTATAGACCACCTTGCCGCCTTCATCCAGCACAACGACGGCCCGGGAAAGCAAGCCCGCCAGAACCCCGTCGGAGATCGTCACCCCGTAGCCGGTGCCGAACCCGGGATCGCGGAAGACGGAGACGGGAACAACGTTATCCAGGCCTTCCGCACCGCAGAATCGGCCGAGGGCGAACGGCAGATCCACCGAAACACACAGCACGACCGTATTATCCAAGGCGCCGGCCGCCTCGTTGAACTTGCGGGTCGAGGCGGCGCAAACGCCGGTATCGATACTGGGGAATATGTTTAAGACAACCTTCCTGCCTGCGAAATCAGAAAGAGCGCATTCGGAAAGGTCGGTCTTCACGCCGCGGAAAACCGGAGCAACGCTGCCGACGGGAGGAAGTTTGCCCACGGTGTTTACCGGATTCCCCTTCAGAGTGATTTTAGCCATGACAGTCTCCTTTTTTTGTTTCAGAAGAAGCTAGACAGGGAGCCCGCACGAATCAAGGACAATATGTGTACTATTTTGTCGCCCCGAATGGGCCTGCCAATTCTATTGACCGGACGTGTGAGTTAAATCTAAACTTTTGGGCACGAAAATTGGAGGATGTTATGAGCCCGCTGAACCCTGTAAAATTTATTCGGAAGATTGGCAAAATTCTTCGCGGCGGCGCGGGGAGAAGAGAAATCCTTTTGGGCACGCTGTTCGGCGTTCTGATTGCGTTTAACCCCGCCGTCAGTCTGACGCTGCTGCTGGCGTTTCTGATGACCCTGCTGCTGAACGCTAACTTCAGCTTTGTCATGCTCGGCCTCGCGATCGGTAAACCGTTGAGTCTGCTGTTGGCGAAGGTCTGCTTTCTCACCGGCTTCGGCATGATTCATAATATGGGTCTGGAAGGGCTCTTCCGCGCACTGGTCAATGCACCGGGTACGGCACTGATGAAGCTGGATGTCTATGCCATGGTCGGCGGGCTGCCGTATGCACTGGTGATCGGCCTTGGATTCGGCCTGCTTTTTTCCTCCATCGTCATGCGTACCCGCTCAAAGATGCTCCGAGCGGCAGAACACGAGAAGATCGGCAAAGCCGTCGGCAACAAGTTTTCACGCTTTCTCCTTCGGCTCGCTTTCGGAAAAAGCAAGTTGTCCCAACACGAAATGGAGGAGACAAAAAAAGAACCGCTTTTCCGCAAGGCCGGACTCATTCTGGTGGGCGTTGTTTTACTGATCAGCTTAGCGATGGAATTTTTCCTGCTCGACTTCACGCTCAAAAAAAGCATTCAAAAATCGATCTCCGCCATCACCGGCGCACAGGTGGATATTGCCGATGCCCATCTATCGCTCGCACGCGGCAGCCTTCGGATTAAAGGCTTGCAGATTACCGATCCCGATAAACCGACACACAATCTGTTTGAGGTTGAATCGCTCAAGGCCGAACTCCATGTACGCGATCTGCTGGCCAGGCGCTTCACGATCGACCTCCTCTCCGGCAGCATGGTAAAGCGTGATGTTCTCCGCGAAAAACCCGGAGCACTTTATCCTGAAAAAAGAAAGCCGCCCAAAGATAAAGAGCCTTCAGATGACGCCCGAGGGAAAACGCTGAAGGACTATTTCGCCAAAGCCGAAAACGTGGAAAAATATGGGAGCAAGCTCTATGAATATCTCCAAAAGCGCTCCGAAAAAGAAGCGCCGGAAATGGCTCTGGAAGAGGCCCACCGCACCGCAGAGCAGGACGGCTATCTCAAAGCCGTCGCTGATCTTACCAATGAACACCCGGCATGGCTGATCCACCGAATTGAGATTGTGGATATCGACCTCGGAAACAGCCTCCCGCCGCAGGCGCTGGTCGGCACCGAACTCAGCAGCAACCCGCGGCTGAATCAGAAAGCCACCGAACTTGCGCTCAAACCGTTTGAGAACGGGAAAGCTGCGGATGGCGACGCGCTGGCACAAGTTACTCTGCGCTTTGATTCCCCGGACACCCCGCACGCGCTGGCGGTTCATCTGAATGCGTTGAACTTCGGTAAACATCTGGAAACCAGCGATTCCTTCCCCATCTCGTTCCAGGAAGGCAAAGTGGATATCCGCACCGAAGGCACCTTTTCGCTCGACGGCCTTGAACTGCCCTTTTCGCTGCTCGTTCACGGCATGAAGGCAGACGTGGATGAAGGGGGAAAAATTCTGGGGATGGATGCGGACCTCGCTAGCGAAGTTTTTGCATCGGTCGAGCAGCTTTCCATTGAAGGCTCGCTCATCGGCCCGCTCTACGCGCCGCGCGTCAAGGTCGATGTAGATAAGCTGACCGCCAACCTCAAGCAGTCGCTCATCGCCGCGGGAAAAACACAGCTGGCCCGCCGCGCCGGAGCCATGATGGATGAGTATACGGAGGAGCTCCATCAGAAGATCGATGATGAAATCGACGAAGCGAAACAGCGCCTCAACGATGAACTGAAAGACAAAATCGGCGAAGAGGCCGGAGACCTCCTAGGCGGAGCATTGGGTGATAAAGTCGACGGTATTCTCAACGGCGCAACCAAACCCGTCGAAGATGCCGCCGGCGGCCTGCTCAACAACCTCTTCAACCGCTGAGTCGGGGCCGGGCCATAATTAGCGCGTTGTGAAATGAACTACAGCTGGTGAAAAATGTAGAGCAGGCATCTCTGCCTGCCCACCGCAGGCTGTGCTCAGTAGCGCCGCCCGGTTTTGAGGAACTGGCCGCGGGTGCATGAGCCCGTTTTAAGGATAATCCTGACGGGTGGCGCGGACGACGATGTCGCTGATGTTTACATGCGGCGGCAGGGAGACGATGTGGCGAATGGTGTCGGCAATGTCGTTGCACGAGGGCAAGGGACCAAAGTTTTTGTGGAAGCTTTCGACGAGCTCATCGCTGTAGTTTGCCCCTTCCTGAAATCCGCTGATGATAATGCCCGGCTGGATCAGCGAAACGCGCACGCCTTTGGGGCCGACGTCGCGGCGAAGGCCTTCGGCGAGTGCGTGGACGGCAAACTTGGTGGCGCTGTAAACAGCGCTGAATGCGGTGACGTGTCTTCCTGCGACGGAGCCGATGATGACGATATCGGCGGCGGTTTTCGGGAAGGCGGTCTCCTGCGTTTTGATCATTAGCTGGGACGCTTTCTGCGTTAGATAAAGTACGCCGGCTACGTTGATGTTGAGCATCTCTTCAAGCTGTGAAAGATCGGCTGTACGGACGGCTCCGCCGAGGCCACGCCCGGCGTTGGCCACGACAATATCCGGTTCCCGCCCAAAGCGCTCGATGGCCGTTTCAAAGAGTTGGTCTACGGTGGATTCGTCCGAGGCATCGCCTGCCACGCCGCAAAAGTTTTTGCCGAGTTCCTGCTCCAGCGCCTGCAGCTTTTCAGCGTTGCGCCCGTTGCCGACCACCTGAATCCCGACTTCGATAAACCGCTGTGCGGTTGCTTTTCCAATTCCAGAGGTTGCTCCAGTAATGATGGCTATACGTTTGGATGGTTCCATTGGATGCTCCTGATGTTGAAGATAGTCGATATCTTACTCAGCATTGAGCGCTTTGATAGGATTTTCGTTGGCGGCTTTCCAGGCGGGATAGGTGCCGAAGACAATGCCGACCATGCCGGAAATGGCCATGGAGCCAACAATGCTCAGGAGTGACACTTCGGAAGGCATTCCGGTCAGGCGGGTTATGGTTTCCGCAATGCCGATGCCCAGGCCGATGCCGAACAGTCCGCCGATCACGGTAAGGAATATTGTTTCGATGAGGAATTGGTAAAGGATATCGCGCTTGCGCGCGCCCATGGCGCGGCGTATGCCGATTTCCTTGCGTCGTTCATATACGTTGGCGAGCATGATATTCATGATGCCGATGCCTCCGACAATCAGCGAGATTCCGGCAATAGAGCCCATCACAATGGTGAAGATATTCTGTGTAGCTTCTTTTTTTCGGAGCAGGTTGAGGGGGACGCTGATGCCCCAGTCCTTCGTTTTGTGAGCCTGATCCATGAACGCGCTGATTCGTTTGGCGGTATGGTCAATCACTTCAAGGTCGTCGACTTTTACAATGAAGAGGTCGTTTTCGACGTGATGAATGGCGGCGGAGGTCCGGGTTCCGATCATTTCATACTCCGTGAAAATAGATTTTCCGGTTGAGGATGGAATAAAGATGGAGTCGTTGAGGTTGTTAATACCTTCCACTTTGGAGTCGGCTTTGTTTTCGATTACACCGACCACTCTTAGGTTGCTTCTGCCGGCAGTAATGGTTTTGCCGATGATCTCTGTTGCCTCGAGACCAAACAACTTGCGTTTTACATTCTTTCCGATCACACAGACGGTGCTGCTGTTTTCGAAGTCGGAGGGCGTGAGCCAGCGCCCCTTCACCACATCGCAGTTGACATCTTCATGAAAGTGGAGCGATACCCAGAAAAGTTCAATATCGAGGGTTTCGAGTCCTCGGGTGATCGGCGTCCGCAGCCTGCGGGCGGTGGTAACCCGATTTATGTTCCCCATTTTCAGGATACTGTCGTAATCGGAATAGTTGAGTCCATAGTCGAGAATCGAGGTTGTCGAAGTGCTGGAGGTGTTTCCGCCCTGCTCCTTGACTTTGGTATAGACAATGATTTTGTCGATGCCCATGGCATCAATCTGCGCCAATGCTTCTTTTTTTGCGCCGCCGGAGATGGCCAGCATAGAAATCACACTGCCTACCCCGAAGATGATGCCCAGCGAGGTCAGGAACGACCTGATCTTGTGAAGGAACAGATTGTGCATGGATAGTGTGAAGAGATCCTGTATCAGCATCTTAAGTTCCTTTTCTAGTCGTTCTCGGAAACCACCCGTCCGTCACGTAGACGAATCACCCGGTCAAAGTGCGATTCCAATTCCGGGTTATGGGTTACCATTACAATGGTTACCTGCTGCTGTTCGTGCAGATCGTGGAACAGCCGCAGGATTTCTTCGCCGGTTTTTTCGTCGAGGTTTCCTGTCGGCTCATCGGCCAGGAGATAGGCCGGCTCATTGGCCAGTGCCCGCGCAATGGCAGTCCGCTGGCATTCTCCGCCGGAGAGTTCGGCAGGGCGGTGGTTCATTCGGTGCCCGAGCCCAACGCTTTCCGCCAGCTCTTTTGCCCGTTTCACACGCTCACGCTTCGGAATTTCGCCGTAAATCATCGGAACTTCAATGTTCTGGCCGATCGTCAGATGGGACGATAGGTTGAAGCTCTGGAAGATGTAGCCGATTTTTCGGTTACGCAGCAGGGCGAGGTGGTCATCGGAAAAGTGTTCCACCTCCTCGCCGTCCAGAAAATATTTTCCACCGGTCGGGACATCGAGCAGGCCGAGAATGTTGAGCATGGTGGTTTTGCCCGAACCCGATGTGCCCATAATTCCGTTAAACTCTCCTTCATAAATCGAGAGGTTGATCCCCTTGAGCACCGGTACCGCCAGCGATTTTTTGAAGTAGGTTTTTTCGAGATTTTCGAGCCGAATGATTTCCCGCGATACGCTCATGATTATTCCGACGCTTCCAGCTTGTAAGGACTGTAGAGGAAAATCTTGTCGCCCTCTTCAACACCTTCTATGACGTGGACAGACTGGTCGTTCGATTTGCCGAGGGTAACCGGCTGCTTTTTCGGGACGTTGCCTACGGCGATATAGACAAAGTTTTCGCCGTCTTCCTCAAATACGGCTTCAACCGGTATGTTGATTGCGCCTTCAATGACCTCATCAATGACCTCGATCTGAACGCTCATTCCGCTCACCAACTGTCGATTTTGCTGATCGAGCGTGATGGTGGAGGCATAAATTTTCGGCGATGTGGTATCCCACGAAACCTGATTCACAGGGACCACCGCAATCGTATCGACGGCCCCATTGATTTTGAGCGATGGGATGGAGTCCGGGGTGATGATCACTTTGTCTCCTGAATTGATGCGGTGACGGAACTGTTCGGGGATGTCAAAGTTGACAATCAGGTTGTCCATTTCCGGGATGGTGGCAATCACCCGGTTGCGGTGACACTCCATACCGACTTCAATCTCTTCGACCTGACTGTTGTTTCGGTCCACATCGCCGTAGACCAGAATGCCGTCCACCGGGGCTTTGATTTCCATCATTGGAATATAACTTTCCAAACGCGCCAGTTCAGATTCGGCACGCGCAATACGGGCTTCATCGCGGGCAATTTCTTCGTCTTTCTGAATGACGCGTGAGGCGGTACTCACCAAAACCCTTTCATGATTCAGTTCCGCTTGTTCCAGCTGATTCTTTTTGGTCGTCAGGGTGTTGGGGTAGGTATATTTTTTGAATATTTTGAGCTGGAACTTGGCATCCTCGTAATTTTGTTCGCGCTGTTCGACCGTATTCTTCCGTTGTTCCAGAATCGAAAGGGCCCGCTCTTTGCTGGCTTCGTTGTCAAAGATCGTGTTGCTGATCAGATCCATTTGGGCGCGATAGTCCTCCTTGGCGCTTTCCAAGGCGAGCTCGTAGGAATCCACCCGCTCCATCATGTCGTCTTTAGCTTTTTTCCCATCATATTTATAATAACGGGCATAGTCTTCTTCGGCCGACACGACTCTGTCGCTGGAAACGCGCAGGCTGCTCTGGTTTTCACTCAACAGAATGCGCTTTTCTTCCTTTGTGACTTCAAGGTTTTTCTTTTGGATCTCCAGATCTTCGCGGCGCTCGGCGATTTCATCGAGCAGCTCCTGCGTTTCAAAACGGATGACTACGTCACCTTTTTTGACAGAAGTGTTTTCCTTTTCAATCCAGGTCAGCTTGTTGCGGTAAGCTGATTCCGGGGAGAGTTTATGCTTTTTCTTTGCATTCACGGTTCCGCGCAGGAGGGTACCGATCATAAGGTCCGACTTACGCGCCGTGAAGAGCTTGTCCATCGTTTTGTCCGCCTCTTTTTCCTTGGAGCAGCCTGTGAGCAGGGTTGCGCAAAGGAGGGGCAGCAGCAGCCCGGCGACTATGGTTTTTTGTGTTCTGAATTTAAACATGGTGCTTATTCCTCAGTCGCTTCCGGTTCCAGCACACCGCGCAGAATTTCGCCGGCACCCATTACTTCCTCCTTCGACAAATCCATATTCTTCAGAACACTGTCGAGGGATTCGGGAACGATGGTTACCTTCAGCAGGAAGATCAATTGGACCTGCTCCTGAGTAACGGTGGTGCTCCGGAAGAGCCGACCGATAAAGGGGATGTAGGAAAGAATCGGAACGCGCTCCTCTCTTTCAATATCCTTGCTGGAGTAGAGGCCTCCCATCATGACCACACCGCCGTTTTTCACATTGAGCTTGGTGTCAATGTTTCGAACAGAAATGATCGGCGGCTCGGAGGATGCGCTCAGCTTTGCATAGCCGACCACGGACGTGACTTCCGGACGAACCTGCAGGGTAACCGAGTCTTTGTTGATCATCTGAGGGGTTACCCGCAGGTTGACGCCGGTTCGTTTGTAGTAGACCGATTCTTGGCTGACTCCATTGTTGACGCTGACGTTCAGCAGCGGCTGGTCTGTTCCGGTCGAGACCGTTGCCGTGGTTCCCAAATCAACCAGCAGGTTGGGAGAGGAAAGAATTTCCGCCTTATCATTGTTCTCCAGCCACCGCAGCCGGGCATTGATGTCCACATTGTCCTGTATGTCGCCCACAATATCAATCCACGTTCCGTTATCAGAGGGATAGAGTGCTGTGCCCAAAGGGTAGCCCTTAACGCCGCCAAGGAGGGTGCCGGCGCTGCTTCCGTCATATCCGAGGCTGAGCCCGGCGTCCCATTCAGAGCCGTTGCCCATCTGCACTTCGATGATTTCCGCTTCAACCAGGACCTGCGGCGTCGGGATATCCAGCGACAGCAGCAGCTCCTGAATTTCACTCAGTTGTGCATTTTCATCGTTGATCGTAATGATGTTCTGCTCATCCGATGTTTCCACCGTTCCGGTCGGCGAGGTAGCACTCTCAATGGAATCGATGATTGATTTTGCGCTGATATAACGACAGCGGTAGATCAGCGTGCTGCGCTCGCTGGTTTGACTGGGGACAAGTTTTAGATAAATCGGCTTTTCCGCTGGGAGTTTAGCTTCGGTGGTCGATTTGTTGAACAGGTTTTCCAGTGCTTCAGAAATCGTGGGGGGTTCGGTCTCCTGTGCGCAGGTGAACGATACTCCAAATAATGATAATGTAATTAAAAGTTTTCTCATTTAGATATCCTTAAGTTGTTAGATTAAAATATAATGTTCGGTCGATATTTTTTAACCCTTTATTATGCGGGCATTTATGGCAAAACTCCCAAATGATGGTCCGGCTGGCATTGGATTACTGACCCGTTTTTCTATCTGGCGTTCATTGTTTTACCATTACTCATCCCATAAACACAAAGGAGTTTTTCATGATCAAGACCGTTACGTTGGATCCGCACACTACTGTTGATGGTGTGCAGAAGCAATCCGGAGAAAATCTGCATCTTTCCCCGGAAAAAACAAGAGAGTTCGCCTTTCTCGAAAACCAAGGGTTAAAAGGAAGAATCTCCGCGCCCGTCTACGACGGCTTCCAAATCCTTATGCTGTGAAATTCAACTGCTCTTTTTAGGTTTAAAGAACAAGGGATCTCTGCTCAATACAATCCATTGCGGTTGAAGCACTCTGTATATTTCTGATCCGAGCCTTTAATGTGGTCCACTACCCAGTCAGCAAGAAATTTTTTTATACTTACAGAAAGCCCAACCCGGCCTGAGAGATAGTCTTCGCAGAATTCAGATATTTTTTTAACAAAACTAACGTGCTGCGTTTTGTGGACAATACCATCCTCGTAGCCAAACTGTTCAAAATATTGCTCTTCTGTTTTAAAATGTAATTTCGCATAAGCTATGAGTTCTTGAATCACGCCAAACAGGACTTCTTTTTCCTTTTCTTGTGCCATAGCCGTCTCAAGTTTGTTGATCGTCTCAATCAGTTTTTGATGTTGCCGATCAATTTTCTCCACGCCGACACTCAAATCATTAGTCCACTGAATAACAGCCATTATAATCTCCTTGCGATTTACATGCATCGTATACGCTGGAATAGTGCCAACTTTGCTCCGTATCAGAATGCATCCATGAGCTCCGAATCTATTCCGGCAACTTCGGGCTTTCCAGCGTTAAAACGCCCGAATGTGTTGCTTTTTTTTCTGTCCATATTTCTTCCGCTTCATCATAAAACTTCCTCTTCCAGACCAACCGAAAAGAAGCGCTCAAAACCATTCGCCGATCCATCCCAAGACTGAAACCGGCGCTCAAAAGATCCTGCGTCTTACGTCCACAGAAAAACGCCACCGACATAGCGAAGGCGTTACCCCGTACAGGCCTGCACTACGTGCTGGCTTTGCACCCTCGTGACAACCCCAAAACCAGATAGGGCAGGCAGTTTGGCATTGCCAATTGATGATTGACGATTGAAGAGAAACCGCTCCTCCGTAAAGCTTGCACTATGTGTTGGCTATACCCCTTGCAATGATCCAAAAACCGGACAGTTTGATTTACAATCTACCCCACCACTGATTCTAAAAGAAATCCGAAGAAAAGCATGGCGAAACCATCCGGGCATCCATACAATCCTTGTAAGTTGGTTGGCGTGGGCTGAAAGACTCAGTCCATCAGGATTTAATCCAACCAGCCGTCAACGTTCCGCAGTGGAACCTTGATGCCTAAAAAGGCACTGAACGAGATATGAACAGCAACACCACAATAGCCCGTCTTGAACAAAATAACCGATTAGCGGGACGTCGAGTCTTTCGCTTAAAAAACACCGGTATCCTGGAAGCCGAATATTATGGCAGAGGGCAATCCACAGAAATATCAATCGAAGTTGGCAGACTTGATCTTGACTGTGTAAAAGAAAAAAGACGCTCAATTGGTATGATTTTCGGTACATTTGTTTTCGCGCTACTTGGCATCACCTTCGCAATTCCTGGATGCTCAAAAGACACCATTGGATTCCTTTTTGTGGCCCTATTCTTCTGGCTCTTTGCCTTTGTCTGTTGGATAGAGTTTAAGAAACAAAGTTACGATATTGTAATTTTCCAAGACCCATTTAGCGGTAGAAAAGCAATATTTCACAGGCAAATACCTAATGCAGAAGAAGTACAAGAGTTCATCGACAAACTTTGCTCTGAGATCAAAACAAAGAAAGCCGAATACGCAAAATCACAACAGACCTTGCCTGAGCAGATAAATCAATTGGCGGCAATGAAAGAAAGCGGAATGTTAACAGAGGAAGAATTTAAAAAAGCAAAAGAATATTTGATTGGGGAAAGCAACTCCTCAGGAAGTTTTGGGTTCGGATTCAGACAATAATCGTCAATAAAAGAATAGATGCTCACGACTGGGGCAGGAAGGAGCTGAGCGGTCTATTCAACGGTTCCTGCAAGCTCCGGAGCGGAACGCATGATGATTTTTAGCCGCGAAAGATCACATGGAACGCAAAAATGCAGGGGATTGGGTCTTTGAGATCCCTGCGCTCCTTGCGGTAAATCTCAAATTGAGTCGTAGAAGCGCACGTCCTCGTCGCTTGAAATTGAGTTCGGAGTAAGCCGATTATTCGGACGGTTTAATGACGTCCGTCGCATCGGTCTGCCACGTACCGTCAACCTGAATGCTGATGATCAGCTCAATCTCCTGAGTGATCGGAGCGAGCGGCTTGACATACATCACGAGCGAGGCTCTCTTGTCTTCTGCTTTCAAGAAGAGGTCCGGCCAGTTGTTTTGGTTGGTGTCGCCCACAACCAAGTCGCCGGCATCGAGAAAGTCGCCGTCGCCGTCGGCATCCACAGCCAGCAGTTGACCGGAAGCAGCGTCGTAACTTTCGATGCGCATCGGGTTGGAGGCAGAGACCGAAAAGTCGACGGCCTGTGCCTTGTTGCTGTCGATACGCTGCAGCATGTGATTAATGGGGATGAGGTAATAGGGATTGTCGATGAATTCATGGGCATCGATGATGGCGGTACGTTTTTCGGTCTGGGCGGCTTCATAGTTCCATTGACTGAAGGCCGATGCGTCTTCTGCGCCTTCGGGAATCCATTGGCAGTTAACCGTTCCTCCTGCACCGTTTTCCAGCGGTACACCGGTAATATCGATGACGCAGGTTTTTCCGGTGCCGAGGGTGATCGATAACGAAGATTCTGCTTCTTTATAGAGCGGGCTGGTGCTGAGCATCAGCCATTCCTGCTCTTTCACCCACGCGGTCTGTTCGATTGGACCGGTCAGCAGCAGGGTTCCTTTGCTGGGTTTGATGGAGGGGTTGTGCAGATAGAAACGTCCGTGTACAGCCTGTTCCGGGAGCGCAGCGGAGTAGCTGAGTCGGGGTTGAATGTCGGTGCGTTCAATTTTGACGATTGAACTGGTCGGCATCTGCTTCTGAATATCTGCCAGTCGGGTTTGATTTTCCGCAAGGCGCTTGGGCAGGCGGACGGCCTGCGAAAGACGGACGGCTTCCTGTTGGATGGTTAAGGCCTCTGCGTAACGTTCTTTCAGGACGAGGAAGTCGGCATATTTTTCGTAGAGCGGGATTTCCTTGAATTTGTCGCCCATCTTGCGTGCATCCGTAAGAGCGGTTTTTAACCAGTTTTCGAGTTCGGGATGCGTTCCTCCGTCAGCCAGCGCAAGGTCGATGGCGGTGTCCATAACGCGCATAATACGGCGCGGGTTAACATCCTGTTGGGCTTCTTTAAACAGCTCATTGACGATCTCCCAGGCTTCGGCCTTTTTGCCCACAGCATGATAAATCCGGGCTTTATCGAGGATGCCCTGCATGTTTTCTTCAAGGCTGTAAAACCAGTATTCAGAGATCATTTCTGCAGCTTCATCGGCCTTTTCCAGCACGTTTTCAGGCAGGGGTTCCCCCTGCTGGATCTTGATTTTCATGAGTTTAAACCACGCGCGCATTTTGTCGGGTTCGGTGGTGGTGTCATACACATTTTCCTGTTCCAGCGTTTTTTCGAGAAAACGGACGGCTTCGTCGGGATATCGGTGAAACAGCGCAATGTCCGCAAGTATTGTTCGGCTCCCAAAGGAACCCCTGTGGTAGACTTCGCCGGTCATAGTGCTCTGGTCGATGACATACTCATCGGCATATTGAATACACCATGCGCACAGTTCGGCGGCCTTTACCCAGTCGCCGGAGCGGAAGGCGGTTTCTGCGACATAATTGATTCCATACATCGTTGGGTAGTAGAAAAAGTCCCGGAGATCCTCCGGATTTTCATCTAATTCGAGTAGTGATGGAGTGAGGTCGTGGTGGAAGATCGGAAAGTCCCGGTTTCGGGCTTCGTCCAAAAAGGAAAAAACGGGGCCCCTGTCTTCGTAGGACTCGCCCGTGAGGTCAAAGTGCCGGTCGTTAATGAGACTGTTTTCAACCCGCAGGATATACTCGCGCGCCTTGGCCGCCTTGCCGAGATTCAGGCAGTATACCATGATGTTGTTGTGGATAACATAATCGGCGGCGCTAAGGTGTAAGGGCTGTGTGTTGAGATCGATATCTCGGTTATAAAGATACTCATAGAGGGTTAATCCCCACGCTTCATCCACTTTCCCGCTGTGTGCCTGAGCTTCGTACCAAACAACACGGTCAAGAAAATAGTTATGCCCGAGCTCTTCCTCGGCCAAGGGGAAGAGGCGATCCAATTCCTTCAGTGCAGCTTCATCGCCCTGCGTTTTGCGAATCTCGAGAAATTCGGGCATGTGTTCATCACAAAAAGCCAGTTCCTCGTCGCTCATATCCGCCCAGTCCCAACGGCTTCCGGCCTGCGCCGACGTGACGAGTACGATGAGAACGGTTAAAGTAAGAGAGAAAAGATACCGCTTATTGAAGGATTTGTTTTTCATGTTTATGCTCCATTGAATTATCTGTTGCTCGCAGCAAGTCCAATCCCGGCTCCGATGAAAGTGCCCCCGATTGCTTTGTTGACGTATTTCCCAAATGATGCCTTTGAAAACAAAGTGACTATTTTCTGGCCACCTATTGCGTAAGACATGAAACAACCGAAGGCAATGGTTCCTCCCGTTACCATGAAAGTCGCAAACTGGGGAATGCACGCGCTTTTCGGATCAATGAACTGGGGGAATACCGCCGCAAAAAAAACGATCGCCTTGGGATTCCCGGCCGTCACCAAAACCCCTTCAAGGAACATTTTACGCAGAGGTGCTTTTTCGGAACCATGAATCGACGGGTTGCCGGAAAACCTCATATCAGGCGAACGCCATATGACGATGCCCATATAGATCAGATAGGCAGCACCCGCCAGTTTTATCACGTTGAACAGGCTTTCTGAGGCTGACAATATTGCTCCCAAACCGGCAATCGAGACCGCAGCCTGCAACAACGTGACCAATAGATTTCCAAGCGCTGATGCCATTGTTCTTTTTGCCCCATGCTTCATCCCATGGGTCAAAGCCAAAAGCATACTGGGCCCAGGGATGATCGTGGCCACCAGGATTGTGACCGCATATACTATAAGGTTTGAAAAAGACATTTCGATCCCGCCTTGGAATGCGGGATCAGGCCGCACATTCTACTGTTCTCATTTTTGCCGCCCGTGTCGTCAAAATATAGGATCCGCCCGATTCATTGTCTTGGTTTTCAGATCCCATAATCAACCCTCTTTCGCGTCCTCTCGTCCGCACGGATGCTCCGCCATGCGCCCTTTTGTACAAATAAAACCGCAAAAACAGCAGAGTGTCAAAGCCTTATGGATATTTTCCACAGAAACCTCCATCTTGCCGATTTTTTCTTCACTCGACAGGGGCGGGCATGGCCGACACAGGCAGGCAGGATGCCCGCGATACGGACAAAAAAAGCTGAATGCCCGCGTGCAAACAGGGCAGGACCAAAACTCCCAACTCCTTGAAAAGATGGCAATAAAACGAATTGAAACATCGACGCCGGTAGCATACTCTCCCCATAGATAGGTTGGGCATGCCCGTGCACCCCCTTGGTCTGCGGCTCAGTCCAAAAAATTTTATCCGTCCAGCCATCAACGTTCCATGGGAAAATCTTGATGGTTGAGCGAAGCTGGACGGATAAAATCCTAATCGTTGGAATAGGAGAAATATGAATGAGTTGATTCAGAGATTTGTCGGATTTTTTGTAGTAGGATTAATACCGTTTTGGGTAGTCGTTACCGTAGTTGAATCATTTAAGAACGAAGCATTATTCGTTGGAGTTGCTGTTTGTATGCTTGTCTGGTTAGCGTATGCAAATGCATGGAGCAAACGAGCTGCATCAATTCTTAATTCAGAAAGAATTTCCATATGCGAAGCTTGGTCTAAATCCAGAGTCTTTTTAAACACAGATATTCTAACGAAACTTGCATTTATTCCAGTTATCGGATGTATATTTGATAGCTGGATAAATCGAAACAATCCATCACATAGAGATGATCGAGAGATCAAGCTAGAAGCTGAAGACGAATAATTCGAACAATAAGAGATGCTCACGACTGAAGGATGAAGGAGCTGAGCGGAATAGGGCCAACCCGTTAGATTCAGGCCTATTCGGCGATGCCGTAGAAGGTAATGGTTCGCGCTTCGGTCTCTCCGGGCGGCGGCTCGGTGGCGATTCGGAAGATGGCGCGTTCACGGGTGTCGGGCACATTGCGCGTGACGATGACTTCGTATTCAAATCCCTCGCGGACCGTTTTGAGCTGCGCAGGGAGCGCCGCTTCGTTCGACGACTTGATGGAGAGCAGCTTAATGGAATTGGTGTTCGCATTGGTCATTCGAATGGTTTTCTGGAGCGCATCGTCGCCTTTATCCCACTCGATGAGTCGGGGTTCGGCGATGTAAGCTTTGGGAATATCCACACTCATCGTCAGCTCCTGGTAGGATCCATCGCTCATTTCCACGATTACATATCGATCCTGCGGGCCGCTGTATTGACGCAGATCAAAGAGGATATTCAGCTCGCCCTTTTCACCCGGGCCGTAGGTTTCATGACTCAGTGAGGGTTCCAGGCAGCCGCAGGTAACCTGGACATGGGAAATGGTTATCGGCTCGTCGCCCGTATTGGTAAATTTATACACCGCCGTGGTAGAAACCTGCGTAGGAGCAACCGGGAGGACCAGATCGACTTGTTCCCATTCAATTCCGGCACCGGCGGTTGAAGCTGCGAGCCATACTAGAGTGAACCATTTTTTCATTTTTTCTCCGCCTATCCGATCGGCTGTTTAAAATGGAGCCCGACCATACAGACATCGTCGTCGAGCTCACTACTTTCAGCAAACATACAAGCCTCTTTTTTTAGTGCAGGGAAAAGTTTCTTTAACGGCAGATGCCCCAATTCACGAGCAGCCGCCAACAGGCGCGCTTCGCCGAATTCCTCCCCATCGCTGCGTTCCACCTCGTACAGCCCATCGGTGTACATCACCACCGAATCGCCTGGCTGAAGCTGTTTTTCTACCGTAACGTAGGTGGCGTCTTCCATAATCGCTAAAGCAGCGCCTTGGAGCGTTAAATCGTCCATCAGCCAATCCGCGGTATTTCCGTCCGCTTTAAAATGCAGCGGGATCGGATGTCCGGCGCTGGCCATGGTTAGTTTTCCGGTAGAGACATCAAACACGATATAGCAGGCCGACGCAAAGAGCAGCATATCCTCCTGCCGCAGCATCGGCAGCAGCAACTCGTTCATCCGCTCCAAGAATGTTCCGGGTTCGGTCGCCAGTGGAGCCAACTCTTCAACAATCGCGCAGATCAGTGCCGTACCCAACGCGGCGCGAACGCCGTGGCCCATGACATCGCACAGAAAAATGCCGGAGCAGCTGTCTGACAAGCGACGGACCGTGCAGAAGTCGCCGCTGACCAATCCGCTGGCTTCATAATAATGGCTGAATTCAACGCAGCTCTCAGCGGCAGACGCCGATGAAGGAAACGCGGGATAACTGCGCGGGAAAAAGGTTTTCTGGAGTTCAGCGGCCATGCGGACATCATCCTCCATGCCCTCTTTGATGCGGCGGACCTGCTCGGCATAGTACGCCGCGCGCAGCTCGGCCTCCTTATGCTCCGTGATATCGCGTGATACGCCGAAGGTTCCGATGATCTCTCCGTGGGCATCGCGCAACGGCATTTTAGTGGTGGAAACCCAGGTAATGCGACCGTCGGGCCAGGTTTCCTTTTCTTCCACGCCCACCAGCGGTTCGCCGGTGGCGATAATCTGTTGTTCATCTTTGTAGGCCTGTTGCGCATGCGCTTGGGCAAAAAGATCAAAGTCGGTCTTGCCCACAATCTTGGAACAATCCAGCCCCGTCCAATCACAGAATGACCGGTTCACCATCATAAAGCGGGACTCAACATCCTTAAAGTAGATGTGGTCCGTCATATTTTCCATCAGGTTTTTCAGCAGAAATCGCGTATCATGAAGATTGTCTGTCATATGCTGCTCCTCCAATTGTGCCTATTGATATTCAAACCCGGCAAAAGCATCAATCTAAAAGAAGATGAATCGGCTCCTCATTCCGAAGCATTCTGCTAAATTGCGCGCATGGAAGCCCGGATTAACCAACTTGAAAGCCTGTTCGCGCAACAGGACAACACCATTGCTCAGCTCAATAGCGAGGTGTTTCGTCAGCAGCAGGATATCGCCGCGTTACGCCAACGCATTGAGCAGCTCGAAAAGAAGATGGAGGAGCTCAACCCCCCGGAAGAAATCGCCGGAAACGAACGGCCGCCCCATTGGTAAGCCACCGCCCGTGTGCGAACGCTTACAAGGAGAAGAGAATGTATACCAAACGAACCAAAATCATCTGCACCATTGCCGGCACCCGCTGCGACCCCGAATTTATCCGCAGCCTTTATCAAAACGGGATGAATCTCGTGCGCCTGAATACGGCGCATATCACCACCGAAGAAGCCGAACACATCGTGACGAACGTCCGTGCCGTATCTGAGTATATCGGCATTCTGATCGACACGAAAGGCCCCGAGGTACGCACCCGCGATATGGAAGAACCGATCGAACTCAAAACCGGCGACCAGGTTATGATTGCTGCGGACCGAAAACCCGAAGGCGGCTTCCGCGTCAACTATGAAGATTTCGTGCATGAAGTGCCCTGTGGCAGCACCATTCTCATCGACGACGGCGAAATACAGCTCAGCGTAACCGAAAAAACCGAAACCACGCTCATCTGCACGGCCGACAACGACGGCATCATTAAAAACCGAAAAGGCGTCAATGTTCCCGGCATTAAGCTCAATATGCCCGCGCTCACCGAGAAAGATGCGGAGTTTATCGATTGGGCCACTCGAAACGACATTGAATATATTGCCCACTCCTTTGTGCGCAACCGCGACGACGCGCTGGCGGTGCAGTCCCTTCTGAATACCCGCAAGAGCCCGATCAAAATCATCGCCAAAATTGAAAACCGCGAAGGCGTGGAAAACGTGGATTCCATTCTGGAGATTGCTCACGCCATCATGATTGCCCGCGGCGATCTCGGCATCGAGATTCCCGCCGAGGAGGTTCCGATTATCCAGAAAAGGCTGATCAAAACCTGTATTCTGCGCGGTAAGCCGGTCATTACCGCCACGCAAATGCTCCACTCCATGATTGAAAATCCGCGCGCCACCCGCGCCGAAGTCTCCGATGTCGCCAATGCCATTTACGACGGCACCGACGCCGTGATGCTCAGCGGAGAAACCGCCTACGGAAAATATCCTGTTGAGGCCGTTCAGACGATGGCCGACATTGCCCGCAATGTGGAAGCACAAACGATCTCGCTCAGCGATACACTGCCCGTTTTCCAGCAGGCTGAAGACTATATGCCCCGCAATCATCTGGCCAAAGCCGCCGTCACGATGGCCGCCAAACTGCCCGCCAAAGCCATTGTCACCAGCACCAAATCGGGCGATACCGCCCAGATCTGTGCCTCCTACCGCGGCCGCACCCCGGTTATCGCGCTCTCCGCCAGCATGCGGACCGTGCGCGAGCTGTCGCTCAATTACGGCGTGCTCGCCGAGCAGATCGATATTCCGCAGAGCACCGATGCGCTCGTAAAAGCCGCGCTCAAAAAGCTGATCGCCGAGGGGCACTTCGGCATGGAGGACACCATTGTCTTTATCGGCGGCGGGCAGATATATTCCTCTAGAACCAACTTTCTGCAGGTCGACACGCCCGCCACCCTGCTGAAAACGTAGAAGAGTGGCTGAATGGCCGGAGTATTATTCTTCGATATACGAGCAGCAATAGTCCGCAAAGCCCTTCACCACCAAATCAAAGCTGGAGTTGGCCG
The DNA here is from genome assembly GCA_016937035.1 of Pontiellaceae bacterium. The sequence continues at coordinate 24,332 of JAFGWS010000093.1, read as the reverse complement.
GGACGTCGAACGATTCACCCGCGGTGTAGGTTTTCCAGTGGGTTGAACCCGGCAACCGGACCTCCATCTCGCCGCCGAGCATTTCCATCACTTCTGCAGCTGCCGTACTGAACGAATATTCGCCCGCCAGCATAATGCCCAGCGTCTTGCGCGTTCCATCTTCAAACTGAACCGTACGGCTCGTCACCTTGCCGTCATAATACACATTGGCCTCGCGCACCACCGTCACATTACTGAACTCGGACATGATCTATTCCTTTCGTTAAATCAGGCGGGTCATTCTGCCGCATTGCGGCAGAAATTCCCACTCAGAAACGACGGAATAACGTCAGTTCACGATCTGACTTCTTATACTGGTTCTATCCACAGATTACTCAGATTTACACTGATTCTATAGGTGAATATATTTTCCAGAGCATTTTGGGTTTTATTTGTCGTTGCCGCCAAGATGGCGGCGATACGTAGCGCAGGCATCCTGCCTGCCTTGAGCGACAAATATAACGAAACATGCCCTAATTTGCGGCCACCCTGCTGAATCCTTCTCATACAAAATCTGTACTACAATCCGTTACATCTTCGCGACCTTTGCTTCCTTCTGTTAAAAAGATTCGTGTTCATGGGTGTCCCATCCGTGGCTCAACTTTGGTTGTGGTTTTGCCGCGCTGGGAAATCTGTGGACAAAACGGTGGAATCACTCATTCCTCCATCCGAACCTCAACGCGATAGAAGCCGGTTGTTGCGTCATTATGCTCCCTATCGGTGTAACTGCTTTGCGGATAGGGTATATTATCCTGCAGCACAATCGGGGTCGAATTGGTCAGGCTCTCGCTCCAGACCACGCGATACAAGCGACCGGTTACGCTGGGGCCCCACTCGACCGTAAAACCATCGCTCTGGCAGCAATTGGTGATCGCCAGACAGGAGGCCGCATCCGACGGATCGGTGCCGGCAATATATTCATCCCAATTGCTCAGGCCATCGAGGTCGGCATTGCCGCTGGGCATCGGATTCCCGATAAAATGAGCCCGCTCCCACGCATCAGGAAACTCATCCTGATCCATGTCCGCCGTAAAGGGACCCTGGAATTCATACGCGCCCATATCCACGTAACCGCCAGCAATGCGCGGCAGTCCGTCGAAATCCATCGTTCCAACAACCGCAGCATTATAGCCCCAATTAATGCAGGGCGAATTAGAGAGCAGATGATAATCGCCATTGGCCGCATCCACAAAAGCAGGCGCATTGGTAATGTTTCCATCGACGCCGTGCGTTAGGTCGGGAGAACAGCTCGTTAGAATGAAACCTCCCGACAGGTCATTCCCAGTCTGTGTTGCCGAGTTATACCAAGCAATGCTGTTCACAATCTTACTTCCGCACACACCGCCACCTGAAGAACCCGCAGCATTGCCCGTGATCGTGCAGTTATTTGCTACGCCCTTGTTGTATAAGTTGTATGTATGGAACCACCCATAAATCCCGCCGCCGTTCTGCCCGGCATTATTATCAGCAATCACACAATTATTTGCTGTGCCCGCATAAAGGCCGCCGCCATTGTTGGTGGCTGTATTGCCCTGAATCCAGCAATTATCCGCCGTGCCGGAACTCATTCCACCGCCATAATACGCTGTATTTTGAGCGACCGTACAGTTGTCCAAGAAACAATCGAGTGCACCGCCACCATATTGGGCCGTATTCTCGATGATTGTGCAACCGAACGCCGCACTGTAGTACATCCCTCCGCCGCCTTCTCGCTCTCCCGCTGAGTTTCCGCGAATGACACAGTCATAAAGAGTGCCTTGGTATACACCGCCACCGGGTCCATATCGACTCACAGAATTACCGACAATAATGCAGTTCGTCACCGTCGGAAGGGAACCAAAGCATCGGATTCCGCCGCCATAGTTGTAAGCATACCCGTTTGTAACGGTTAGACCCTCAACGATGCACGCAATACTGTTTAGAGTAAAGCAACGCGCAACGCCCTGTCCGTCGACGACCACCTCTTCCGGGGCACCAACGCCTCGAACCCAAACCGGCTTCGTCACCACGACTTCATTGGTCACCGCATAGGTTCCGTTGCTAACCCATACTGATCCACCAATAATGTTCTGCGCATCTATGCCGGATTGCAGGGTTGCTTTGGCGGTTGCCCAGCTTAACCCATCATTAACATCATCTCCGCTCGGCGCCACATACACCGCCACTGCATCCTGAGCAACGACCTCAATATGCTGGGTAGCCGAGACCCCGCCCGGAGCGGATTCACTGAAGGCGGTCAAGACCACCGCATAGGTTCCGGCTTGATTCCATACACGTTCCGAAAAAACACGATTGGTTGTCGAAGAACCATCATCGAAATTCCAAACAAATCGGGTTGCTGTTCCCGTGATGTCAGAGACCAGTTGGACCGGATAACCGGTGGCCACCGTCAAGGTGCTGCAATGAAACTGAACGGTCGGCGGAAGAGCGTTACCGACAAACTCATCACACCCCATCGATGGAGGATTCAACCATGCCTCGCCATCGATATCTGTTCCGGTAGCATATTCCGCACTCCCCGCACCGATACAGGGCGAATCGACAGACAGGTGAATCGGTGATATTAACATGGGGGCGTTGGTAATATTCCCATCCACCCCATGCTGCAGATCTGGAGAACAAGAGTAATATGCATCGGAACCACTCAAATCAGCACCTTCCCCTGCCTCATTATCCCAAATGATACAATTGGTCACGGAACTCCTCTCGGCTCCGCCGCCAAAAAGGCCGGCCGTATTTCCGCTGATGGTACAGTTTTGGGCATTTACTTCATAGATCCCACCGCCTGAACTTGCCGAATTCTCGGCAATTACGCAGTTGTTGACCTGAATACGATAATAAGGTGGTCCTTCCCCAAGATAATTAACCACTCCAGCCACACCACCTCCATTCATTGCCGAGTTCAGGGAAATAATGCAGTTTTCAGCTCCGCCACCATACAGACCCCCACCATAGTTGACTGCCGTATTCCCGCTGATGGTACAATGATCCGCCTCAACCACCGACAATCCTCCCCCTGAACCGCTTGCCGTATTTCCGCTGATGATACAGTTGTGGGCTTCTCCGAAACACAGTCCACCCCCATAATCTGCGGCATTTTCACTGATGACGCAGTTACGGGCATCTACTTCATACATTCCACCGCCGAATTCTGCTGTATTGCCGGTAATAATGCAGTTGTCGGCGCGACCGATATACATACCTCCTCCACCTTCGGTAGGAGAATTATCCTCTCCAATGAGCGCATTCCCGGTTATCGTGCAGTTTTCAGCAACACTGTAAGCGAGTCCACCACCAGCCGACGAGGCGGTATTATTGTTTATGATGCAGTTATAGGCCATAACACCGCTCATCCCGCCACCGCTACCACCAGCGGAATTCCCATTGACCACACAATTGGTCACCACGCCCTTTTGACCCAAACCATAAATTCCGCCGCCTTTCGCATCTTCTCCATATAACTCCGCAGATGCAGATCCATTAGTCACCGTGAAGCCACTAATGACGCTGCTGGAATTGTCGATATTAAAACAACGCGTCTCTCCCTGCCCGTCGACCACCGTCCACTCCGGACCATTCAGACTCTGCAGGAGAACCGCATGATCCATCACGATCTGATTCGTCACCGCAAAAGTTCCATTGCTGACCCATACCACGCCGCCGACAACACCCTGCGCATCAATCCCTGCTTGAATCGTCGCCTTGGCGGTGGCCCAGCTTAATCCATCCTGCTCATCATTTCCGTCCGGTGAAACATAGACTGCGGTGGCATCCTGCTCGACCACTTCAACCGTCTGCGTCGCCGAAATACCTGCTGGATAATCGTCGCTGTACGTCGTCAAAGTGACTTCATAGGTACCCGCTTGGCTCCAACCATGATTCGGATAAACCTCATTCGTCACGACAGTGCCGTCACCAAAATCCCAGACATACATCAATGAAGTCCCGTTAATCTCTGCGGCAAACTCCGCTGGATAACCTTCAGCAAAATGAAGCGCTGAGCCCAAAATCTTTACGGTTGGCGTAGCATCGCTCACCCAAAATTCATCGCAACCCATCGACGGCGGATTCTGCCACGCCTCGCCATCTATATCCGTCCCAGAGGCATACTCGGCACTGCCCGCTCCGATACAGGGCGAATTCGCGGCCAAACGGGAAGCAGAAATCAGCAATGGCGCATTGGTCATGTTTCCATTTACTCCATGTGTAACGTCAGGAGAACAGGTGAATTGATAGATCGTCGGGGCATATCCTGTTTCGGTGGGCTCCACGACACTGATGTTATCCCAAATAATACAGTTATATGCTTCCCCGCTAAGGAGTCCCCTACCGGAATTCGATGAATTCCCGGTCACGGTGCAATTATATAGCTCACACCCACTTGCTCCCCCACCGGCGCCAGACGCGGTATTTCCATTGATTACACAATTTTTTGCTATACCGATGGGTTGAGTATAATGGCGGCCGATACCCCCACCTTGAGAGGCCGTATTATTACTGATTACACTGTTGTTTAGCTTTGACCCGGCCGCTCCACCGCCCTCGCCGTCCGTCTGGTTTCCGCTGATCGTGCAACGATTTACGGTTCCGCCGCTAATCCCGCCGCCGAGGTAATCCGCTGAGTTCCCAACAAGGATACAATTGGTTACGATGCCCGAAACCGCCTCACAGAACACGCCGCCGCCAGCGCCAGCATACCCATTCGTGATCGTCAGCCCGCTGAGCGTGCAGGCGGAGTCGCCCAGATTAAAACAACGCACACTGCCCTGCCCATCGACGATCGTGGTTTCCGGACCATTGATACTTTGGATCGTGACCTGCTTTGCCACGAGAATTTCTGCGTCCAGCAAATAATGTCCGTTGGTCACGAGGATCGTATCCCCCGTCGCAGCGGCATTCACTGCAGCCTGAATAGTCGTCGAAGCGGAGGCCCAGCTGTTAAAAGGAGCCGCCGGAGCAGTACTGTTTAAATCCACATAGAGCGTCGCTCCGAAAAGACGGCTACATGAAACAATCATTAAAAACAACAACCCCAGCTTTTTCATCGCTTCCCCCTTATTGTACTATGCCAATACTGTAAAACTATGACGACGTCTACGCTTCTACACAAAAATCACTTACCCGTCAACTACTCTTTTTTTATATCGCTTTAATATGTTACAATTTTAGTCATCATGGTTTTTCTCACATAAGTCATTTCACTCTAAAAGCGGCGCGAATCCCTGCTTCTCCAGATCTCGTTTTCGAGGTCATCAAATTATAAGCGAGTTTGGTCGCAATTATTTTTCCCGCGCGCACGTCTTATTGGTTTGTCTGGGCGTACTGGAATGAAAGAAACAAATTGTTCGCCGGTAAGACATTGCTGCCAGAGGAGGCGGTTTTGTTCTGCACAGATCAACAGGGACCTCGGGAAGATCCAATAAAAACAGGGAGAAGCATAATGAAGAAATTATTTGCGCCCGGCATGATTGCGTGTGCACTGATGGCAACCACGACCGCATTCGGCCAGGAAGAGAAGAAGGAAGAAAAAAAACCGATTGAAGTGAAAAGCCTGAAAGAAGCCTACAAAGGAACCTTTTTGATTGGTACCGCTCAGGATTTCCCGCGTGGTTTTTCGGAAGCCGAGCTGGCAAACGCCATATTCCATTATGATATTGTCACGCCTGAAAACTGCATGAAGCCTCAGCCGACTCATCCGTCGGAAGATACCTACAACTTCACCACGCCTGACGCGCTGGTAGAATGGGCGACCGAAAACGGCCTCAAGGTATGGGGACACACCCTGCTTTGGCATTCGCAGACCGGCCAATGGTTCTTCCAGGATACCACTGCCGCAGCAACGAACGCTACAGCAACGGCTGCTGCCGCTCCGACCGAACGTCCTGCTCGACGCGAACGTCCCGCCGGAGCCGCAGGTGAACGTCCTGCACGCCCTGAAGGTGCCCCTGCCGGTGCTCCTGCCGGCGCTCCTCCTGCCGGTGGATTCCCGGGTTTTGGCGGTGGTGCTCCTGCTGATGGTGCTCCTGCCGGTGGATTCCCGGGTTTTGGCGGTGGTGCTCCTGCCGGCGCTCCGGGTGAACGTCCTGCACGTCCTGAAGGTGCTCCTGCCGGCGCTCCTGCCGGTTTCGGCGGCGGCAACTTCGGTGGATTCGGCGGTGGTTTCGGCGGCGGTTTCGGTGGTGGAAATGCCGGCCCGCAAGCCAGCAAGGAAGTCATGCTGGATCGTTTGGAAAAACACATCAAGACCGTAGTCGGCCGTTACAAAGGCAAGATTATCGGTTGGGACGTGGCCAACGAATCCATCGCAGACAATGGCGATTGGACGACGGAAAACCTGCGTAATTCCAGCTGGTACAGTGCGGTTGGTCCGGAAGTATTGACGCTGGCCTTCAAATGGGCGCACGAAGCGGATCCGGATGCCAAGCTCTACTACAACGACTACAACATTGAACAGGGCGCGTCCAAGAACACCGGCAAGCATGCCGCCTCCTTGATCCTGCTCAAACGCCTGATCGATGAAGGTGCTCCGATTACCGGTGTTGGTATCCAGGGCCACTGGCATCTCGACTCCAATCTGGAAGATGTTGATAAAGCGATTGAAAACTACGGAAAGCTCGGCCTCAAGGTCAGCATTACCGAGTTGGATGTGACTTCCACCGGCGACAACAGCGGCGCCTTTAACGTCAATGGCGGCGGCGGCGGTGGTATTCCCCCGGAAAACTATGAAAAGCAGGCCGAAGTCTACGCGAAGCTGTTTGAAATCTTCAATAAGCACTCGGACGTGATCGAACGCGTTACCTTCTGGGGTATTTCCGACACCCGCTCTTGGCGGCGTGGTCAGGATGCACTGCTCTTCACCGGTGATCTGGAACCCAAACCGGCATTCAAAGCCGTTCTGGATGCAGCGCCGAAAAAGAATTAGTCGTTGCAAAACCGAGCGACGATGCAAAAGGGCGCGGTATCCGCGCCCTTTTTTTGGTTCTTCGCAGCATTTAACCCCAAAAAGGATGTTGACCACAAATTGACGCTAATAAACGCTAACATTCAATGGGTTACTAAAGATATATGACTCGCTTGAATGGTGAAAAGACAGCCCTTCGAATTGAAAGGATTCGGCGTACCCAGTTATCCGGTCAAAAAGTACCGGGCTTTCACTGAAATCTACGAAGAGCTGAAAAAAGTCGGGTTGATCACAAACCCCGCAAATTTTTATCGCGCACCGTAACGGCAGTGCTCCATTTTGTTATAAAAATGTTCCATAACCCGAAGATAAAGCAGCTTATCGAGATGGACGTCTTCGACGCCTGCATCAATGTTCGGATTGTCATTGATTTCAATCACCGAAAAGCGATCGCCCTTCTGTTTAATGTCCACGCCATAGAGCCCGTTTCCGATTAAGCCGCAGGCCTTCACCGCCAGCTTAACTGCGGCGGCCGGCGCCTGCTCCACCGCCAGTGTTTCAAATTTGCCGGTACGCGAGGAGCTGGGGGCGGAATGGTTATAAATCTGCCAGTGACCGGTCGACATATAATATTTACAGGCAAACAGCGCATGCTTGCCGAGCACTCCGATACGCCAGTCAAAGTCGGTATACATAAACTCCTGCGCCAGCACCAAGACCGATGACTGAAACAGTTCTTTCGTTCGCGCCTTCAGCTCTTCCATCGATGCAGCCTTATGGACTCCACGCGAGAACGAACCATCGGGAATTTTCAGCACCAGCGGAAATCCAAGAAGATCGGCGGCGCGCTCAAGTGCGGCAGGCTGATCGCGATAAAGAATTTCCGTGCGGGGTATCGCCAGCTCATTTTCCCGCAGCAGCTCGGCCAGATAGACCTTATTGGCGCATTTCAGAATGGAATTGGGATCGTCAATTACCGGCATATGTGCAAATTCCGCCTTCTGCGCAAACTCGTAGGTGTGGTGATCCACCGAAGTGGTTTCACGAATAAAGAGCGCATCATATTCGGTCAGCCGCGGATAATCCCGCTTCGCGATCAGTTCCACATCAATGCCAATCTGACGCCCCGCCTGCACAAAATTTTCGAGTGCCTTTCGATTACTCGGCGGCAGTGCTTCCTGCGGATCGGTTAACATAGCAAGATCATATGAAAACAGCTTTTTTCGACGCGGCTTCCGCCACACTTTACGGCTGTATTGGTCCAGCGCCGCCGCAAACTCATCCTGCTCCGCCTCGCTGAGCTCATAGATCGAGAGCGGCTTGACCGACTCAATCACCCAGGTTTTATCCACCTGCTTAAACGCCACATTCAAAATTGGACAGGGGAACAATTCAAAAAGCTGCCGAGCCAACCCCTGAAGTTCTTCGGTCGCAGTTGTTCCGAAATAGACCCGAAATTCATACGCGGCCAGCTCCCCGTGGCCCATATGCACCTTTTTGCTTTTCACCGCCTTTTCCAAGAGCGAGAGCCCGAGCGTGTACATCCGCCGTTTGCTCAGATCGTTAATGGTACGGACTGAAGGAATCACCCGATCGCCCCGCGCCGCCGCCAGCAGCGAACAGTAGTACCCCTTCCCCAGATATTTATAGTCGCGACACAAATTAATCACGCGCAAGGGCCGCGTGGGCGCAGGATCCGTTGCCAGATATTCCTCGGCCGTAATCAGATTTTCGCCGGGATAATACGGCGTCCAGTCCTCCAATCGATCAACCACAATAAAAGGTGTAGACATAAAATCAGTCAAGCTCCCTTCGCATAACAAAAGCGTGTGCACCGTCCTCGTAATAGCCCGGCATCACAGCGGTGTCCACAAAGCCGAGACGTTTGTATAATTCAATCGCCGACACATTTTCCATTCGAACCTCCAGCCGCATCCGCACGCATTTTCGGCGGCGTGCTTCCTGCTCCGCCCGGTCCATTAAACGCCGCCCGATTCCGTGCCCGCGTTCCGACTCCAGCACCGCCAGCGAATAGACCCGTGCTGTCCGTGAAGTACTGCGAAACAGGGTAACCATGCTGCCGACCAGCGCGCCGCTTCGATAAGCTCCGGCACAATAGGCACTCGGTGCGCACAGCAGGTGCCGCAGGTTGCGTCGACTGATTCGGTCCGACTGAAAACAGGCGGCCTCCAACGCAAGCAGATCGTCCGTTCGATTCAGACCGACACGTCGGACCACCACGTCGGAATATTCATTCAAGCTCATTCAGCTCCCGAGTTCATCTATGCCGCCGCTATATAACGCCAGCCCTCCCGTCTGTATACACAAATTTAGCTCAATTCGCATGACGGGAACCCAATTCTATGAAACATTCCCGTTTCGTGCACAATCAATCAGGAGACTACTATGTTTAACCCGAAGAATCACCCCAGGCTGCGTGAACGATTTTTACGGGATACCTGGATCATTGTTGCGCTCCTCGCGCTGGTTTCGCTGCTGGGATTGGCCGGACGACTCCACTGGACGCTGGATCTCTTTTCTCACTTTCGCGTACAGTATGCTCAGCTCGCCCTGATTGGTGCGGGGATCTGCTTGTGGGTGCGCTTCAATAAGGTCGTACTGGCTTTCATTGCCCTATTTCTGCTCAACTATGCCTTTATCTTTCCGCTCTACCTCGGCAAGCCGGACGCCCCGACTCAAAAGCCGCACCGCGCCATGCTGATGAACATTAACGCCAACAACGGCAATACAGATCAAGTGCTGGATGCGGTCGAAGACTTTGCCCCGGATCTACTGCTGCTCGAAGAGGTTACCCCCAAATGGGTCGAAGAACTCGCTCCGCTCAACGAACTCTTTCCCTACCGCATCGCCCAACCGCAAACCGACTGCTTCGGCATTATGCTCCTCAGCAAATATCCGCTGACCGAGGGCGTCGTCGTTGAAATCGGCGACGGCGGGGTGCCGTCAATTATTGCCGATGTTAACTTCCCGGACGGCACCATTACGCTGATCGGAACACACCCGCTGCCGCCCATTGGAAGCGCCTATTCCGCTCACCGAAACCGCCAGCTCAAAGAGCTGGCCGCCGTCGCAAAAAGTCAGCGCAAACCCGTTTTGGTGATGGGTGACCTCAACACCACGCCCTGGTCGCCCTACTTCCGAAACCTGCTGCGCGACTCCGGTCTGCACGACAGCACAAAAGGATTCGGCTTTCAGCCCACATGGAGCCCCTCGATCCGGTTCCTGAAAATCCCGATCGATCACATGCTCTATTCCAGCGGCATCCGCGTCTGGAACCGAGTCGTTGGTCCCAAGGTCGGGTCCGACCATCTGCCCGTGGTTATGGACTTTGAAATTCAATAATCCGCACTGGCATCCGTTATCGAGACCCACTAAACTGCCCGCATTTATCAGGAGAAGTTTTTCATGAATAATCCCGTTATGTTGCTCGCATTCACTGCGGCATCGATTGGTTTTCTGCACACGTTAATGGGACCGGACCACTACCTGCCGTTCATTGCTATGGGAAAGGCGCGCAGCTGGTCGATGCCCCGCACGATGCTCATCACCTTCCTGTGCGGACTGGGCCACGTACTCAGCTCCGTTGTGCTCGGACTGATCGGCGTCGCCTTCGGACTGGCGCTCGGCAAGCTGGAAGCCTTCGAAGCCTTTCGCGGCAATTTGGCTGCGCAGGCTCTGATTATTTTCGGGTTCACCTACTGCGTTTGGGGCATCCACCGTGCGGTCCGCAATAAGCCGCATGGGTATGACCGCCCCCAGACGCAAACGCGCAACATTACGCCGTGGGTACTCTTCACCATTTTTGTACTCGGCCCCTGCGAACCGCTCATTCCGCTCATCATGTATCCCGCCGTCCAGCACAGCTTCAGCGGCGTACTGCTCGTGGCCGGAATCTTTTCACTGACCACCATCGGCACCATGATGAGCGTTGTACTCCTCTCCTCATGGGGACTCGGCTTTGTCCAGCTCCGTCCGCTCAAGCGCTACAGCCACGCACTCGCCGGCGCTTCCATCTGCGCCTCCGGCCTCGCTATTCAGTTTTTGGGATTGTGATTTTCCGCACGGGAAATCAAAAAACCTAATATTTCCAATCTTCATGTCGGACAGGCAATCGATTCAGCTGTTGCCGATGGAAACGCCACTTGGGAATAAACTGATCCATGAGCGCGACAAAACTCACTACAGATTCTCCTCCTCTCCATCCTCACAGCCAAAAAGCTCCACATGACCTCGGCAGCCGGACTCCACAAACAGATACCTTGGATTACTGACGCCTCCGCCTTCGTAAAAAGCAAAATGATCCGACAGTCGAGCCAGCGAAAAACTCTTGAAATCTCGCGAATTGCTCGGCTCTTCTTCGGCAAAAAGCAAAACCTCCGCAACCTTACGTTTATTTGCAGAAAACAGTTCAGGAAGAGAGAGTTCCACCAGCCAGTAATATCCATCCTGAAGATGGTTTCCCAACGCCTCAACGAGTTTTCGGTCAACCGCTCTCCATTCCCAATCTCGAATATCCTTTAGGTGCTGAATATACTCGTCTTTCGTCACAAGTATGGGACGAAGCACCATCTTGTTATTTTCTGCATACCATTTAAACCGATGTTCCCATATCTCAGACACCGGAATATGAGGAAGCAACACAGAAAGATAATCGGCACCGATTACCTCCGCATGGATCGGCTTGAGCCGGACAGCTTTGGGAAAAACTCCAATCACCCCGGCAATCCCTGAATCCCAAACACACCGTTGCTCATTGGCTTTTATACAGCAAGGAGAAGCCGTTGATAAGTATCGTCGGGGAATGCAGAAATTGGACCCGAAATTATCGTCATGCGCCAAATACATGCTGAGCCACGATTCACTTGGTATGTATTTCAATCCGCTGGACACTTTAAAATAAGTCTGCTCGGCATTGCACACCCACGTATCCTGATTAAAGGTATGTCCGAAAACAGGAATAACGTGACCTGCCCGGGATTTGGTTTTAAAGGCCAATAATGAAGGGTATCCCGACTCCACCGATCCATATACAAATTTATGAAACGGGACCTCACTCGACATAATATCGGCCTGCTGATAATCGCCGACCACGCAACGAATGTCATACGCTCCAACACGGCAACCATCTCCTGAAGCGTTAAACCTCCTCCATCATGACCTCCAGCTTTACGCTTTACATGATCAATGCCCACGATCTGATTAATCTCCCGATAGGAAATATCTTTATCGGGATGAAATCGGGAAACTACACTCCGCAAGGCAACGTGTGCACATACGTTGGTCATATCGTTCTGTTGAGCGTAAAGATAACCATCAATTTCAAAATCGACTCCCGCAACACAACAAGCCCAACGAGGCGCATTTCGAATGCAGTTGTTCGGATGCGGACTGGACGCAAGAACCGATTCATATATACGTGTGTATTGTTTTATCCCCAGTTGATCTGCCTTAATGACGGCATAGTCAAGAAACTGATCCTTTCCGGTGGTCGATAATCCACGGGAGGTTGAAAATTCTTTTGTATAAAAGCTCAGTCGCGTAACAGTTGATTTAAGAGAGAGATCCCGTAGCGGGTGTGGATATCTTCATTTTCCTCCAGAATTTCATCCGATGGTTCCAGTTCTTCAACCACCATGGTACATCCTTTGAGGGTTCGCACCTGAGACATGATCCTGCGGAGCGAATCCAGACTCGGGAAATGTCGGTCAATAAAGCCGAACATAGAGTAGGGCCGCCCAATCGAAATATAGACTGGGGTCCCAACAGCCTTTGCATCGCGAACCGTTTCCATGTAAAAAAAATGCGCACCCGGAGATGCGCAAATCCTCAAATAAAATTTAATCAATCCACCATAAAAGTCGATTTTCTTGATGCCTTCTCAAACGCATCAAGTCGTGCCAAAAACTCCGGCACGCCATTATCCTTAAACTTAATCACCTTGGTTTCGGTGTTCTTCGACTGCCTCTTAACCGCCGTCAGCATCTGCTCTCTGGACGCCTCGAAACTTAATGTTTTAGCCATAGAACTCCTCCCTCAAACTCATCCTTATACATTTACGTCCACACACATGCAAAATATTTGTCCTTTTTATTCAGCAGGCTCCATGCCGTCTGTTTCGGGCCGTTACATCGGAAAATCCTGCATTCTCCGACTTCTTTTTATCTCCACATCATTTAAACAGCGCGTTCAATTGTTTCATTGCACAAACACTGTTGAAATCCCGAACTATCCTAAATCAAGCCCGCCCTGAAAGAAAACCCCTACGCCTCGACCTGAGGGGCGAGGCTGCGGTCGAGCAGAAAGGCGTCGATCTGGCTGATGCGTCCGAGGGTGAGCATGTGGCGCGCAATCTCCTCCGCGTCTTTCACTCTTGTGGAACTCACTAAGCGCTGCACCGCCGGCGCATTCACGCTGTCGATGCTGAATTTGCGCAGCCCGACGCCGAGCAAAAACGGCAGCATCCGCGGATTGGCGGAAAGATCGCCGCAGATAGAGACATCTTTTTTGTGCCTGTTGGCCGCAGCTACAATCCGATTGATCGCCCGGAGAATGGCGGGATGGTGTGCGAGATAGAGCGAGGAAACCTTTTCGTTGGTCCGATCGACCGCCAGCATATACTGAATCAGATCGTTGGAACCGATGGAAAGGAAGTCCGCCTCGCAGGCCAGCTCGTCGATCACCTCCACAGCGGAGGGAAGCTCGACCATGACGCCCAGCTTGGTGTCGCGATTGAACGGAATATGGGCCTCTTCCAGCTCCTCCATGCAGTCATACACAATCTGCCGCGCAGCGACAAAGTCATCGACCGAAGAGATGAGCGGGAACATGATGCGTGCATCGCTCTCGGCCCCGGCGCGCAGGAATGCACGGAGCTGATCGCAGAAAATATCGCGGTTCTGGAGCGAAAAACGGATGGCGCGCATGCCGAGAAACGGATTGGCCTCGTTGACGTTGGAATAGTAGGAGAGCATTTTATCGCCGCCGATATCGAGCGTGCGGAAGGTGACCTGCCGGCCTTCCATCTGATCAACGAGCTTTTTGTAGATCAAATACTGCTCCTCCTCACTGGGGAAATCGTTGCGGACAATAAATGGAAATTCGGAACGGTAGAGACCGACGCCTTCGGCTTTAAAACGGCGGGCGGGTTCCAGATCGCTCAGCAGATTAATGTTGGCATAAATCCGCACGCGCTCGCCGCATTGGGTGCGTGTCTCCTCCTTCATGTCGGAGGCGTCGTGCAGCACCTTCCACGCTTCGTCGAGCTCGCGGTATTTGCGGTAAATCTGGTCGGTCGGGTCGAGATAAATGATGCCCTGCTTTCCGTCCATCAGCAGCTCGGTACCGTCGTCGATGCTGTCCGCATCCTCGCGGGAGACGGCCACCATGGGAATACCGAGCGACCGGCTGATGATCGCGTTATGCGAGGTGACGCCGCTGCTGATAATAAAGCCTTCCACGTTTTCGGCGGAGAGCTTGAGAATATCTGAAGGCAACAGCTCGTGCGCGATGATAATCTGCCCGCGATAGTCGCTCGCGCCCTTTTCTTCGTTGAGCAGATTGCGGATCAGGCGGTTGCCCAGATCCTTTATATCCAGCACCTTTTCGCGAATCGACGGCATTTTACTCTGCGAGAAAACCTCGACATACTCGCTGACCACCTTGGCAATCGCCTTCACCGCCGGCATTCCGGTTTCAATGAGTCCGGCGATACGGCCCGTAAACTGGCTGTCTTCGAGGATCAACATGTGCGCACTGAAAATCAGAACCGCCACATCGGCCAGCTCCGACGTGGTCTGCCGCTGGAGCTCTTCGACTTGGCGCATCGTCACGTCCAGTGCTTTTCTAAAATCGTCCACCGTATGCGGCGGGGAATCCGGATTCGGCAGCGGGCAGGATTCGGCCTCGGTCGAATCCAGCCTACAGGCCGTACCACGTGCCGTGCCGGTGCTCGCGGAACGTCCGCGTAAAATGGTGCCGCGCGCCGCCTTTTTCGGTTTTACCTCCTCCACCGGAGCCTGTGCTGCGCGATCGCCCACTTCGCTCAGGACTTGAACGTTTTCGATCATGGTTGCCAACTGCGCCGCAATCGCCCGAAGGGCCTTCACATCGTTGAACGTAAAATAGTTCGCCTCGCGCGCCTGCACCACCAGTGCGCCGATACGCCGAAGACCGCGCAGAATCGGAACCGCCAGAAACGCCTCGAACTCCTCTTCATGAATCCCCGGGAAAAACTTATACCCCGTGCTCTTTGACGCCGATCCCTCACAGATAGGGCGCAGCTCGCGCACCGCGCGGCCCGTAATCCCCTCGCCCAGCTCCAGTTTGACCTTGCCGACGGCGGCCTTATCGAGCCCCTGCGTGGCACGTAATGTAAGCTGACGGCTCGCTTCGTCGTAGATATAGATCGAACAGACGTCGGCCGCCATATGCCGCGCCACGGTCGTCACCACATTCTGCAACAACTCCTTTCGATCCTCACCTTCGCAAGCCACCGACATCAGCTCCGCGATATCGCATATCAGATCCACATTCCGTTTTTTCATCAAAGCTCCGTCAAATTAAAACAACCCAATATATCCGCCGCCCTCCCGCATGTCAAAAAGGCTCTGCAAAAAACGCACCCAAAATTCGGCCAAACCTTCATCCAACTGTATGACGCCGGAGCTTTATAAGAGCCGTAGCCGACAATTTGCCGTGGCGAGGAGTTCTCTGTCGCAAACTCCAGAATGGCTTCCCGCCAGCCTTGACGGCGTGCTTTTTAATAAGGAACACACCACGCTGCTTCAGTTTCCAGGAGGTTTGGCCGGTTCCTATGCAATCTCCAACAGCGTCACCAACATTGGCAATTGGGCCTTCCATAGTTGTTCCGGCCTGACGGAGTTGGTCATTCCCGACAGCGTCGCCACTATTGGCGACCAGGCGTTCATATTTTGTTACGGCCTTCAGAAGGTCTATTTCCAAGGAAATGCGCCCGCAGTCGGAAAAAGTGCGTTTGCAGGAGCAACCGCCGGGACGGTCTATTATTTGGAAGAGACTACTGGTTGGCGCAGGACCTTTGGCGGATGGCGTACCGCTCTCTACGAGCCTGCGACGTTGGAATAATAATTCTGCGGAGTGGCTGTATTCCGATTTCATTTTTGTTTATCACGGATGAGAACGAGGACTGCAAGGCCAGCAGGATGCCCGCAGTACAGTTTCGAGGACGAGTACGAGCATGATTACGAGGACGGCGGCGAGGCAGGCAAGATGCCTGCGATACGGAGGACGATGCGGGTAGAGACAAGCTACGAATTACGTATTCCCGCAGGAAGCATGTCCTACTTTAGATGGTGCCCTACCTTACGAGGTGGCGGCAGGTTGCGGAGGTTCAAACGGTAGGATTGAAGGCCAAACAATCCCTAACTCGGCACTTTATTTTCTGCTTCATCTCTAATAAGGTCTCCGTCTATGGATTCTATAACTCTATATATTACATTACTTGCTGTTGGGTTTATTCTGGTTGGAACAGAAATTTTTGTTCCGGGCGGGATCCTCGGGGCGTTCGGTGCAGTTGCCTGGCTGGCCGCAGCGATTGTCGGCTGGATCGCTTTCCCGGATCCGTGGAAACTGGTGAGTGCCGTTGGGCTCCTGTTTATCGGCCTGCTCACGTTTATCATCTGGATCCGCTTCTTTCCGAAAAGTCGGATGGGGAAGGTCCTTTCGCTGAGCGAGAACGCAGCATCCTACAAAGCCCACAAAACCGCCAACCTCCCTCCCGTGGGCAGTGTCGGGAAAGCAGTCTCAACCCTGCGCCCAAGCGGCATAGCTGAAATTGAAGGCCAGCGCCTGGATGTGGTGGCCAACGGCGAGTGGATTGAAGCCGGCGAATCAATTAAAATTTCGTCCACCTCCGGCGGACACATTTCTGTTGTAAAAGCATAATTTCGATGTATTTAAAGAAGCTCATTTCGACGATTTTCGTTTTTCTCGCACTCTCTTTTCATGCCTTCGGCATGATTCAAACGCCCGAGTACCGAACGGAAACCAATCAAACGGTTACCGCCGAAACGTGGGTATTGTGTACCTCCGCTGTTCCACAGGGGACCTTTAAAAATGATCTCTTCATCGGCGCGGTCGATCAGGTCTCGCTGGACGGCACCTACGAAGGAAACGTCTGGGCGGGTTCCGCCGGCGCCACAAGCGCCGTGACGCTGAACGGTGTCTGCAAACGCAATGTACGTCTGGCCGGAAATGACGTGCATATTAACGGAATCGTGGAGGGAAACCTGACGGTTTCTGCTCTTTACTCGATCACCATCGGCACCAACGCGGTCATCAAGGGAAGTATACAGCTTCATTGCCTGAATTCGATTATTCAGGAGGGAGCAATCGGCGGACCGGCACGATTTAATTCGGCAAAGAGCGTCACGATTAACGGACCGATTATGAGCGATACAGAAGTCAACGCGCCGGAAATTGTATTGGCAAGAAACGCCCGGATTGAAGGCAACCTGACCTACCAATCCAAGCGCGATCTCTTTCCGGCGACAGGGATTATCTCAGGGAAACTCAAACGAGTTCTTCCGCCTTCCCCCTATTCGCTTGAGCGTGCGGAGAGGTATGCCGTTGCTTTCGTTGCTGCGTTTCTTGTCGGTCTCCCGTTTCTTTCGCTCTTTCCAACCACAACGGCACTCAGCACGCTGCTCATCCGCAAATCGCCGCTTAAATGTATACTCGTCGGGTTCATCGCCATCTTTACTCTGCCCTTTTTGGGAATCATCGGCATATCCTCCGCCTTTGGACTTCCTCTGGGCACCCTGCTCCTTATTTTCTGGGGCGCGCTGATTTATCTCAGCCGCATTGTGGTGGGGCTGATGATCGGCACCGTCATTCTCCGCTCAGGCAATTCCTCCGCTCGACGTCTTCTGCTCTTGCTGGTGGTGGGTCTGGCGGTCATTTACACACTCACATTCATTCCCTCAACGATCGGCCTGATCGCGCAAATGGCGGTCATCTGGCTGGGCGCGGGGGCATTATTGCTGACCATTTCTCAGCGGCGGCGACTGGCGGTTAAATTAGCCGGGCGAGTCGAGAAAATTGAAGAAACCTTGAACAGTAAAAACAATACAACCACAGAGGAGTTATAATGGAACAAATCATGATCCCGTTATTCATTATCTTAGGACTGATCCTTGTGATCTTCCTGGGGCTCGCGCTCTCAGTAATCAACTTGTGGGTGCGTGCACTCTTTGCCGAAGCTCCGGTCCGTATCCGCGACCTGATCGGCATGAAACTCCGCCGCGTTCCGCCGGCTCAGGTGGTGCTCACCTACATCTCCGGCATAAAGGCCGGGCTACCGATCTCCACCAACGAACTCGAAGCCCACTATCTCGCCGGCGGCAGCATGCAGAATGTCGTGCGCGCGCTGATTGCCGCGGATAAAGCCAACATCGAACTCCAGTTCCAACAGGCTGCCGCCATCGACCTGGCCGGACGAAACATTATTGATGCGGTGCAGACCAGCGTGAACCCGAAGGTCATCGACTGCCCCGATCCCGACAAAACCGCCGGCGGCATGCTCGACGCCGTGGCCAAAGACGGGATCCGACTGCTCGTTAAAGCGCGCGTCACCGTTCGAACCAACCTTGAACGCCTCGTCGGCGGGGCCACCGAACAGACCATTATCGCCCGCGTCGGCCAAGGTATCGTCAGCGCCATCGGCTCCATGCCGTCCTACAAGTCTGTACTCGAAAATCCCGACTCCATCAGCCGAAAGGTGCTGAGCAGCGGCCTTGACGCCCAGACGGCCTTTGAAATCGTCTCGATCGATATCGCCGACGTTTCCGTGGCGGGTATTGGTCAGATTGCCAACGTCGGCGCTAAACTCGAAACCGACCGCGCCGACGCTGATAAGATTATGCGTCAGGCCGAGGCCGAAGGCCGCCGCGCCATGGCGATTGCGGCCGAGCAGGAAATGCGCGCCCGCGTTCAGGAAATGCAGGCCAAAGTGATTGAAGCGCAGGCTGAAGTTCCGCTGGCAATGGCCGAAGCCTTCCGTAAAGGCAATCTCGGCGTCATGGATTTCTACCGCATGCAGAATATTATGGCCGATACCGCGATGCGCGAATCCATCTCTTCAGGAGATGAAGATATCGACAACAAGAAATAATGCAGCAGCATCCGCAGCCTGCTTCCTGCAGGCTGCGGAGATTCTAACGGGAGTTGTGAAATGGAAGAAATTTTCCCGCTGATTATCTTCATTATTGTGATCGCCCTGAAGGGGTTGAGCTCTATTGCTCAACGGAAGATGACTCCGCCTTCGCCGGAAAAGGATCAAGCTCCGCCGAAGAAAAAAGCCTCTCCGCTGGAGGAGTTTCTTCAGGAAATTGCGGCAAAGGTGGAGCCCAAGCCACGCGAACTTCCGGAGTGGCCGGAGGAGATCGAACGCCCCGACTATGTGCAGGAGATGCGCGAATATGAACTCGGCAAGCCCCTCACCGCACATCGCAGACCCTTAAAGGAAGAGCTGATTGAAAGCGCACCGCCGCCCCCGCCGTCGATGCCTGAAATGCAGATGAAGATTCGGGAGGAAATAAAAATCCCCCGATCCCTCAAACCCACCTCGTTCAAGATTTCCGTCAAGGGCATGTATATTCCCGGTATGAACTTTCCGAACAGCGGACAAGCTCCGATTCTGCGGAGCGCCACCGGAAAAACAACCTTTGACTTCAACAACCGAAAACAAGCGAAAAGGGCCCTCATTGCGCAGATGGTTTTCAGCCAACCGCGTGCATACGAAACCTCGTTCGATAACACCATTGCCCCCTAAAACCCTATGCCTGAACCGACCCTTTCCCAACTCCTCGAAACCGCCGTGGCCGCCGCAAAAGCGGCCGGAACCCACGCCCTGAAAAATAAACACCGTCGCACCGAAAGCGCCGAAACCTTTGCGCACGATATTAAACTCGTGCTCGATATGGAGTGCCAGAAGGTCACCGAAAGGGTGATTGGCGAACGGTTTCCCGACCACTCTATTCTGGGCGAGGAGGAGAGTCGGACCGAGGCGAACACCGCCTATGAATGGGTGATCGATCCCATCGACGGCACCATGAACTTTTCCTACAACTTCCCCTATTGGTGCAGCTCCGTCGCCGTCCGCCACAACGGAATAGTCGTTGCCGGATGCGTCTATGCGCCGGAATTCAACGACTGCTTCTCCGCGCATATCGAAGGCCCAGCCGAGCGGAATGGAGCCCCTATCCACGTATCCGATACACGCGAGCTGAAGGATGCACTCATCTTTACCGGCCTCTACAAGGCCTTCGAGGCCGACGCGGAAACCCACTTCAGCCTCTTTAAAAAGCTGGCCTTCAGCACCAAAAAACTGCGCATCAGCGGGGCCGCAGCGCTCGATTTCTGCCACGTCGCCGCCGGCTCCAGCGACGGCTTCTTTGAAAAAGGCATCTACCCCTGGGACTTTGCCGCCGGCGGACTGATTATTGAACGCGCCGGCGGAGCGGTCGATTTCCGCCCGCAGGGCGACGGCACCTACGCCGCCTTGGGCACAAATCCACATTTGATCGGCAAACTGCAGGAACTTCTCTCCCCCTGATCGGAAAACAGCAGCGAATATCCGCAGCAAATACCCCTTTTTTGGTGTCGGTCAAAACGCATAACTGCTACAAACGCACCTATGCAAAGAGACCAAATCTATTCTGAATCGCTCGCGGGTATTACCGATTTCCGCTTCGACGCGCAGGTGGCCGACGTATTCTCCGACATGATCGAACGCTCTGTTCCCGGCTACCGCGCTATCATTACCATGATAGAACCCCTGACCGAACGTTATGCTCAGCCCAACAGCACGCTCTACGACCTCGGCTGCTCACTCGGCGGAGCCGCCTTTTCCATGCGACGCGGCATCACTGCGGAAGGCTGCCGCATTGTCGCCGTCGATAACTCCCCCGCCATGATCGAACGCTGCCGCAAAAAGATGGAGCGCGACCACGGCTCCGTCCCCATTGAGCTGATCTGCGGAGACATCCGCGAAATCGATATTGCCGAGGCCTCCGTGGTGGTGCTCAACTTTACGCTCCAGTTTATTCCGCCCGCCGATCGCCTCAAGCTCCTCCAAAAAATCAGCGCGGGCATGCGGCCCGGCGGCGTACTCATTCTCTCCGAAAAAGTGATCTTTGCCGACGATCATCTCAATACCCTGCTGATCGACATCCACCACGACTTTAAACGCGCGCACGGATATTCCGACCTTGAAATCAGCCAAAAACGCACGGCGCTCGAGAACGTACTCGTCCCCGAAACCATCGCCACCCATCGCGAACGACTGACGCAGTCCGGCTTCTCCTCCTGCGATGTCTGGTTCCAGTGCTTCAACTTTATGTCCATGCTCGCTATCAAATAACAGTATCCACCAATTTCATGGATGACCGTGTAATCTGTGCACATCTGCGAAATCTGTGGAGAAAGAATATGAAAATCGATTACACAAGTCTCTATCCCCTCCTCAAAAACACCCCGCTGGAGCCGTGGATCGAACAGCTGCCCGAACGAATCGCCCGCGTCCTCCGCCACGAGCGCCACGGACACCTCCCGGAATGGGAAGCCGTCCTCACGGCATTGCCCTCCGTAGAAGCGACGTCCCCTTCGCTTAACCCATGCGACGAAGACGTCGCATCTACGAACTCAACCATCGAGCTCAAGTCCGAAGTTCGGATTGACGGCCCGGAGATCGAGGGTCTGGCCGATCAGTTGAAAGTTTTTCACCCGTGGCGCAAAGGGCCGTATCACCTCCACGGCATCCATATCGACACCGAATGGCGCTCCGACTGGAAATGGGACCGCGTTCTCCCGCATCTACAACCGTTGAAAGGCCGCGCCGTTCTCGATGTCGGTTGCGGCAACGGTTATCACTGCTGGCGGATGCTCGGCGAAGGGGCCCGGCTGGCGATCGGCATTGACCCTTCGGTCGGGTTTGTCTTCCAGTTTTTTGCGATGCAGCACTTTATCCGCGACCCGCGCGCCTGGGTGCTGCCGCTCGGCATAGAAGATCTTCCCCCTGCCCCCGGCGCGTTCGACACCGTCTTTTCCATGGGCGTGCTCTATCACCGCAAATCGCCCATCGAACACATTGAGCAGCTCTGCTCCTTTCTGCGGCCCGGCGGAGAACTCGTCATCGAAACCCTCGTGGCCGACGGCCCTGAAGGCTATTCGCTCATTCCGCGCGGCCGCTATGCGAAGATGCGCAACGTCTGGTTTATTCCCTCTGTCCCGACGCTGGAGCTGTGGCTCAAACGCTGCGGACTGAAAAACATCCGCACCGTCGACCGCTGCGCCACCTCCACCGACGAGCAGCGCTCCACCGACTGGATGACCTTCGAATCGCTCCCCGACTTTCTCGACCCCTCCGACGCGTCCAAAACCATCGAAGGCCACCCCGCCCCCCAGCGCGCCGTCGTCATCGCCGATGCGTAAAAACCAAAAAAAACCGGATAATACTTGCATCTCTACAGATATTTTTATACTGAGAACTTAGTTATAGCTCGCACGTTGTGCAGGTAACTGGGGTATATTCAAATAAAATAGAGGGAGAAACCATGAAGAAGTCATTGGCCGTTATTCTTTGCGGATTCGCTGTTTCAGCGAATGCAAGTTTTATTGACCTAAGCAGTTCAACGCTAAACTTAACTGGCACCACGGTGAGTTCGGGGGCTGGATACTCAAGCGCACTTTCTGTGAATGCTCAAACTGCAGGTAATGTTCTCGTCATCGGAACCTTCTCATCAAGCTCTGCGGAAAAACAGGCCGTTGGTGCAGGATCTTGGCGACTCAATTATGACAGCGGCGCTCAAACCTCAACCGCTATTACTCGAACCTTCGAAAACAAAAATGATTCAGGCATTGGCTCGGTGGCACACGTCTTTACCGGAGTATCTGCTGGCGGAACAATCAACCTCGAACATCAAACCTCTACGAGTTCAGACCTCACGACCAAGGGGGCAAATTTAATTGCGATCCCGCTCACTACCACCACTGGAAACACCTTAAACTATGGCCTTGCTCAACAAAGCGGAACCAAACAAATCAGCTCAACGAGTTATGTTACAACCGATGTTCAAACCAGTCTCACCCTCGAACGTTCATCAAACAACGGGGTCTACATTGCTGCCTCATTTAACACACAAGCCAGCGGTTCGGCGACAGGAACATGGAAACTTCAATACAGCACCGACAACGGAAGCAACTGGACCGACACCGGAACCCCGATCAGCCGTTCAATGAGCAGCTCCAGCGACACAGGCTCCGCCACCATGTATGGATTAGTAGACGGGCTCAACCAAGGAGACATCCAAGTGCGTCTGGTCTGCCAAAGCTCCGACGGAGCAGTGAGTGTTGAAACATTGAATGCGACCGTCGCCGCCGTGGCTCTTTCTTATGATAATAATGGAAGCGATGGATACTTTGAAGGATTCTCATCGAACACTGCCTCCTTGAACAAAAGCAGCGACGCCTTACCCTTCACAGGCGTCTCTGACACCATCACCTTAGACAACACTGCTGGAGGAGAAGAAATTTTTATTTCTATGAACTTTTCAGCACAAGGCGGGCAAGCAAACCAAATCGCTGATTTTGACATTGTTCTATTTGATGAGGCAGGAACCACCGAACTAACCTCAAATCAAATGAATGAGCGAAAATTTTCCAGCAACACGGACGTTGGATCCGGGGGCTCCGTTGCTCTCTTTTCAGGGTTATCGAATGGAACTTACACAATGAATGGACGCTACACGTCCAATCAACCGCTAACCTCCTCCACCGCAACCATGGTGGGCTTCTCAACCGAAGCCATTCCGGAGCCTGCTGCCGTGACCTTCATTCTTTGGGGCGGTATAGCGATGCTCATCGGCAGGCGCTTTGTACATCGATAACCTTCAGCGCCGCTCTTCCGCACCAACATCTCCGCCACGGTGATAGTATCCCGAGGCGAAGATGTCGTATGATTTAAAGCCTCGTCCCCCGAGGTTCTCGATCTCGCCGAAGCCTAAAAACAACGGATCGAAACCTTCGGAAACAACTAAACTGCAAGTAGACGACATAAGCTGATACAAAAGGGTTAGAGGGACGACCTCCGTGTCGTCCAAACGGACGGGACAGAGCCCGTCCCTCCATCATCATTCACTAACTCCAGTTTTTTTAAAAAAGTGGCGTTAGAGCATTTTAAATAATTATATAGCCATTCGTGTGCTCATTGTGTAGCGTTCTGCACATGAACACATTATCATTGGATCTACGCCAGAGGATTCTGGACTCCTACGATGCCGGGGAAGGAACCCGGCAGAACATTGCTGACCGGTATCGCGTATCACTCGGCATGGTA
>JAFGWS010000092.1 GCA_016937035.1 Pontiellaceae bacterium | reverse complement strand
GAAACAATTCTCAAAAACTCAAATACGAAAACGGTTTCGTGTCACCCATTTGGGTAATTGAGCCGCATTTAAATTTAGACTTTGTTTCGGATTTCGAGTTTAGAAGTTCGAATTTTCATCTGATCAGTAAGATCCCGGCCGTGGCATACGGATTGCTGTATGCGCAGCATGATGAATATCCGAAAGTCCGACGTTTTTACTTCAATCGTGCTGCTGCTGGTGCTTGCGGTGATGTTTATTCCCATCCCGTATCAGCTGCTGGACTTGTTGTTGGTCATTAATGTCGCGGTGGGTGTGTTGATGATGGTTTACATTATCAGCATTAAGGACCCGTTGGAGTTTTCATCGTTTCCGAGCGTGCTGTTGATGGTCACGTTAATGCGTTTGGCGGTGAATGTGTCGTCCACGCGTCAGATTTTGCTTAATGCGTTTGCGGGTAACGTGATTGAGTCGTTTGGGTCGTTTGTGGCCGGCGGTAATTATTTAGTTGGGTTGGTTATTTTTGCGATTATTGTGGTGATTAATTTTAAGGTGATCACCAAGGGTTCCGGTCGTGTGGCGGAAGTGGCTGCGCGTTTTACGCTGGATGCGTTGCCGGGCAAGCAGATGAGTGTTGATGCCGATTTGAATCAGGGCGTTATTGACGAGAAGGAGGCCGTTCGCCGTCGTGAAAAACTGGCGCAGGAGACCGACTTTTACGGGGCCATGGACGGTGCAAGCAAGTTTGTGAGCGGGGATGCCATTGCCGGTTTGATTATTATTGTTATCAATATT
Source organism: Pontiellaceae bacterium (assembly GCA_016937035.1). The sequence continues at coordinate 26,593 of JAFGWS010000092.1, read as the reverse complement.
GTCGCTGGTTTTGCGATTGGTATGTCGCAAAAGGGGATGTCTGCTGGCGAGGCGCTGTCGCGGTATACGATTCTGACGATTGGTGACGGTCTGGTTTCGCAGATTCCGGCGTTGGTGATTTCTACGGCGGCCGGTGTATTGGTAACTCGTTCAGCCAGCGGGAACGATCTGGGCGACAGTGTAAAAGCCCAACTCTTTTATCGGCCGCGTCCGCTGATGATAACGGGCGGAATGCTGATTGCGGCAGGCTTTGTTCCCGGATTACCTTTTCTGCCGTTCACTCTGGTTGGTGCGGGAACGGCCGGAATGGGCTATGCGATCAGTAAAAAACGACAGGTCGCTCAGGCGGAAGCGGAGAAACCGAAAGCAACCGGTGGGCGATTGGATGCCGGCGATGCCGCTAAGAAAGCCCCGGATCCAGCGCGTTTGGGTGAGCCTACGGCCAAGGCGTATAAGGATGTGCTGCGCGTGAGCGCAATGGAATTGCGCATAGGCTTTGGATTGGTCGGTCTGGTGGATCGGCAGCAGGGCGGGAACCTGATTGAACGGATCGGGAATGTCCGCAATCAACTGGCCGAGGAGATGGGCATTGTGATTCCGCCGGTGAATGTTCAGGATGATATGGAGCTTTCGAGCGGGGAATACCGTATTTTTATTCGCGGGTTGGAGGTGGCACGTTATGCAACGATGCCGGGCTGTGTCTTGGCGATTGACCCCAGTGGAACGGCCGATTTTGAAGGATTCCGCAAAACGGCAGATCCGTCGTTCGGGTTTACGGCCTGGTGGGTTCCGGAGCCGCGCCGTGCATTGGCGGAAGCGCGCGGGTTGACGTTGGTGGATGCCGCGAGTGTAATCACGACCCATTTATCGACGCTCGCCCGCTCGCATGCGGCAGAGCTCTTGAGCCGTCAGAATGTGAGCGATTTGATTGAGCAGGCGAAAGAGGCGAATAAGGCTGTAGTTGAAGAGCTGATTCCCAATAAGCTTGAGGTGGGTGCGGTGCATCGTGTGCTGCAGGAACTGCTTAAAGAGCAGGTGTCGATCCGCGATCTTCCGGTGATTCTTGAAACGCTGGCGGATAATGCGACGCAGACAAAGGATATCGGACTGCTGTCGGAGTTGTGTCGTCATTCGCTGGGCGGCACCATTACGCAGCCCTATGTTTCCGGTGACGGAACGTTGAAGGCCATTGGTCTGCATCCGGATCTGGAAAAGCTGCTGAAAGAATCCGGCTCCGCCATTGGTGCAACCACTACGCTGCGAATGGATCCGCAGCAGGCCCGGGAAATTCTCGACTATATGGTTGAGGCGGTCAATGCGGTCCGTGGAGCCGGGTCGGAGCCGGTGCTCATTGCGAGTCCGTCGGTACGACGTCTTGCAAAGCAGTTGGCGCAGTGTGAAATGAAAAATCTTCCGGTTCTTTCGCTGGGCGAAGTGCCGGAATGGGTGGATGTGGATATTATCAATTTGATACCGGCTCCGAAGGGAGCTAAAAGAGAGCTTATACCCGCATAGTTTAAATATATCGAAAACAGGAAACGACCTATGGGAAAAGAAAATACAGAGCAGAATGAAGTTGTTGCAGTGCCGCGTCAGTTACGTTGCCTCGCTGTTGGAAGCGGTAAGGGCGGGGTAGGGAAGACCATGATTTCCGTGGGGCTTTCAATGGCCTTGGTCGACATGGGGTATCGGGTTCTTTTGGTGGATGCCGATATGGGATTGGCCAACGTCGATCTGCAGATGGGATTTGATCCGCTCTTTACGCTGCAGGATGTCGTATATGGCGGCTGTCCGCTGGAGCGCGCGGTGGTTTCTGTTCCGAATGGACCGGATGTGCTGGCCTCCTCTTCCGGAGCACGGGAAATGGTCTCCATCAATGAAGCCCGCCGAGATATGCTGGTGGATGATTTGATCCGCTTTTCTGCACAGTATGACTATCTGATTATCGATATTGAGGCGGGGATTGGACCGGGTGCGATCACTTTTCTACAAGCTATGCCGCAGGTGAATGTGGTGATGATGAACGAACCGACTTCGGTGATGGATGCGTATTCGCTGATCAAGATTCTTTGCGGGAATCCGAATCCGCCGGAAATTCAGTTGGTGGTCAACAATGTTCGCTCCGAAGAGGAAGGCCATGCGCTGGCGCGGCGGCTGAACGATGCGACGACACGGTTTCTTGGGCGCGCCTTTAAGGTGGCGGGCATCATTTTGAACGATTTTGTGGTGAGCGATGCGATTCGCGCACGGATGGGGGTTCTGCACTATGCGCCGGACTCGGCTCCGGCGATTGGTCTGCGCAATCTGGCCCGTACGGTGGTGGCGGCGAATAAGGCGCGCGAACATGGTAAGCCGATGGACCGCAGTGCGTTTGAGCTGATTGCCAAAACCGGAAACAGCGACGAAAGCAGAGGAGTTGCTGAATAGTGAGTGCTGTGTTGGTCAATCTGGCGATGGTGGTGGGATTTTTTTTCTGCCTGATCTCCATGCTGGTGGGGTTTCTTCGGGGCGTGTCGTTTTGGACGGTGCTCTTCCGCTCCGCTATTGTATTGGCCGTTGGAACGGTTGTGGTGATGGCGTTCTTCCGCTATTTCAACATCATTCTCTATCGTTTTCTTGCGCAGAAGATTGAGGAGAACCGGAGGAAAGAGTCTGCTCCAGAAATTGATGAGGAGCCTAGGCGATGATTGATTTTCCGGCAACTAAACCGGGTTGTGGAACCGACCATTCCAACGAGTTTCTCTGGCGGGCCTATAAATCCAGCGAGAGCGTCGTTGTTGACGAACTGATTGAGGCCTATCTTCCACTGGTGAACCGGGTGTTGGAGCGGATTGCCGTTCGGCTGCCTTCGCATGTGGTGATTGAGGATCTTTCACAGGCGGCGCTGCTCGGGCTCTATAAATCAATCATTGCGTTTGAGCCGGACCGCGGGGTTCCGTTTGAAGGTTATGCTTATCCGCGCATTCGCGGAGCGGTGCTCGACGAACTCCGTGCGTGTGATCACCTTTCCCGTAACAAACGCGCGAAGGTGGAGCAGGTGGAAGAGGTGGTTTCTCTCTGGATAAAAGAGTTCGGAGACGCGCCGACCGAGGAGGAGATCGCCACGCAGCTGGATATGAGCGTGGAGGATTTTCATCTGATGATGGATCAGGCCAAGCCCTGGTGTTCGCTGGATGCGGATAACAGCGAAAGCCTGTCGCTGCATGAAGTGATTGCCGACCCCAACGGGAAATCCGATACGGAGGCGCATCAGCACGATGTTCAGCAACTGCTGCGTGAAGGATTCCGTCATCTTGCTCAGCGTGAGCAGAAGATCCTTTATCTGTATTACTTTGAAGAGCTGCGACTCAGTGAAATTGCCCAGCTTTTCAACCTTTCCGAAGCGCGTGTTTCGCAAATCCACGCGCTGGCGGTTGTGCGGCTGCGCGCTGCGCTTTCCAGCGCCTTTCCGTCTGAATTTGTCGCGTAAGCTGTACCCGAGCTGCGCGTTCGTTCCTCAATTTCCATGGCATCCAGACTGCTTTAACAGCGGCATGGATACAACAACCGCCATTCTGGGAAAACTGATGGATTCCGCTGCTGTTCGGCAGAAGGTGCTTTCAAACAACCTCGCGAATGCCAACACACCGAACTATCTCCGTAAAGATGTACGATTTACCGAAGCCTTGTCGAAAGCCATTGATCACGGTGATGTCGCAATCCAACAGGTTGAAGCGGAAGTGTACGAGGATATGGAAGCGACGGTTAATGCGAAGGGAAACAGCGTTTCCCTACAGAAGGAACTGGGCGCCATTGCTCAGAATGAACTGCTGTATAATTTTGCCGCGGAAATGACGAATCAGAAGTTCGCTGGACTCCGCAAGGCGATTAATGGAACGAAGTGAGGAGAGTAGGCCATGCCTGAAATTACGCTGATGCCGGGAATTGCAATCTGTGCCACCGGACTCGATGCCGAAAGCCGCAGAATGGAAGTGATCGCCAACAACGTGGCGAATGCGCAAACCACTCGGGGTGAAGACGGTGAAGTGTATCGCCGTAAAGAAGTTGTTTTCGGTCAGCGGCTTGATTCGGCGCTGGGGAAAAGGGACGGACTCGGCGGGGTTGAAGTGGCTGAGATTGCTGTAGATGAAACGCCCGGTCGACGGGTCTACCGTCCGGGAAGTCCGGAGGCCGGCCCCGACGGCTATGTGGAGATGCCCAATGTGAATACGGTGATGGAAATGGTCGATATGATGAGCTCATCGAGAGCGTTCGAGGCCAACCTTTCCGCCATGCGCACATCAAAGACGATGGCCACCAAAGCGCTGAGCATTATGAATAATAACTAGGATTTGAATCATGGATATTTCTGCACTTTCAATCAATAAACCTTCGACGATCGGCCCGACTCCCGGGTTGGGCGGAAAGCCCGCAGTAGGACCCGCCGGACAAAGCTTTGGCGACCTGTTGGGCAGCCTTGTCGAAAAAGTCGACGGTCTCCAGAAGGGGGCGGACAGCGCGGTAGCCGATGTGGTTACCGGAAAGGTGACGGACGTTCACCAGGTGGCCGTCAAGATGCAGGAAGCCGGCGTGGCTTTTGATTTAATGTTGGGAGTGCGTAACCGATTGATGGATGCGTATCAGGAATTGATGAGAATGCAGCCGTAAGGAGTTCAGCGAGCAATGCAAAGTTCACTAAACATGTTATCGAAGCAGGTCCGGGAAATCTGGCGGCAGTTCGGCACCGCACAACGTATGAGTGTGTTGATGTCGCTGATCGTTGCCGTGGTGGTTCTGGGCGGATTAATATTCTGGGGCACACGGCCGGACTTTCGCCTGCTTTATGGAAACCTCTCGTTGAACGATGCCTCAAAGATTCGGGAAAAGCTCGACGATGCCAAGATTCCGGTGAAGATCGGGCAATCGGGTGCTTCGATTTCCGTGCCGTCCGCACAGCTGTATGAGGCCCGTCTTCTGGTGGCATCGGAAGGCTTGCCGGAGGATTCCTCTACCGGGTTTGAACTATTTGAAGAGCCCAAATTCGGGCTTACCGATTTTGCCCAGAAGGTCAACTATCAACGCGCGCTTCAAGGGGAACTTGAACGCACCATTTCCGCCATGCAGGGGATCCGTTCTGCGCGGGTGATGTTGGTGCTTCCGAAGGAGAGTCTGTTTGCGGATAAAGACGAACTTAAGGCGCAGGCTTCGGTTCTGATCAGTACGAAGGGATCGAGTGTCGTGAGCGATTCGCAGGTGCAGAGTATTGTTCACCTGCTGGCGGGCTCGGTTCAGAATCTGGATCCGGCGCAGGTTACCGTAACCGATCAGTCCGGTCGTTTGCTGACTCAGGCGTACACCTCGGATGAAGTGATGGGGCAGAGTACCGAGCAGCTTGATGTGCAGGAGCGGACCGAACAGCGTATGAGTTCCAAGGCGCAGTCGATTCTCGATCGTGCGCTGGGCAACGGCCGGTCTATCGTCCGTGTTAGTGTGGAGCTTGATTTCAGTGCCACCGAACAGCGCAACCAGACCTTTGATGCCGAAAACCGCGTGGCCACCTCAGAACGGTTGGTCACAGAAGATAAGGCGGCTGAAGGCGGCAACAGCGCTAACAGCGGAATGGTGGCCAGTGTGTCGGTGGGTAACCCGGCGAACATGACGTTGGATACCAACAACAATAAAGACAAATCTTCCGAGAGCTACATGGAGTACGCCGTGCCGTCGAATGTCAGCACCGTTGTGCAGAAGGGGGTCCGAATGGAACGACTTTCCGTGGCCGTATGTATTGCGCAGGGTGAGAGACCGCGCAGCGAAGAAGAGATTCAGGCGATTTCCGATCTGGTATCCAACGCCTTGGGGGTTACCCCGTCGCGTTCCGACAGTATCACGGTAACTGAAATGCCGTTCAGCGAACCGGAGCCGCCTGCTGAGTTGGCCTGGTGGGAAACGCTTCCGGTCAGTTATGACTCGATTTTTAAAGGACTGGGAGGGGTCATGGCGCTGTGTGTAGTTTATGGTGCCAGCCGCAGGGTGAAAACCGTCCTTCTGGCCACCAATCCCTCTATTGATGTGCCGATTAATGAAGCCCGCGAGCAGGAGCAGGAGCGGATCATGAAGGAGGAACCCGTAGAGCTGGAGGATCAGCTCGAGCAGGTCAATGACCTAGCCAGGGGGAATCCGAAGACGGTGGCCGCATGGATTACGAACGCCGTAGACTGGAACCTTTAAGGAGTTTTGACGTGGCGAATCAAGCATTGGTATCCCAGAAGATGGAACCGAAAAAAAGGATAGCGGCGGTCCTGGCAAGTCTGGAACCGGACGTCGCTGCCCAAGTCATGCAGGAACTGGATCCTCATGTCATGGCGAAGGTGGCGGAGAGTATCCGCAGCCTCGGCATTGTGCCGGGGCAAGTGCTTCGTCAGGTGGTTGGAGAGAGCCTGAATGAGCTGTATACCTACAATAACGCGGTCAACGGAAACGACAGCCTTGCGGCCAGTCTGCTCACCCGCGTGGTCGGCGAGCAGCAGGCTGCCTCGCTGCTGGAGCTGGGGCAGATGGCGGGCGACCGCTTCGGCCCGCTGGCCTCGCGGCGTCCGGAGGATATTGCCCGAATGCTCGCGAGCGAATCCTCGAGTGTGATTGCGGTGGTTATGCGTTTTCTGCCTTCACAGCTGGCCTCCGACACGATTGCACATCTGGATGAAGAGGTTCGCCGTAAAGTGGTTGTTCAGATGGCGACGTCTGAGCTTCCGCCGGAACGAGTCATTGACCAGATCGAGAATCATCTGTTGTCGCGCCTTCCGATGGTGTCGCAGCGCAAGCAGGACGACAAAGAGCGGATCAATGCCGTGGTCTCCATTGTACAGCGTTCTTCGAAAGATGTGGCCGAATCGATACTCGATGAATTGAGTCGCCAGGATCCGGCACTGGCTGATCAGGTGCGCGACTGGATGTTTGTTTTCGATGATATTGTCCGACTGGATGACGCTGCTGTACGAGCCATTATGCAGGAACTCGAAAACGGGGTCCTTTCCATTGCGCTGCGCAAAGCCTCGGAATCGGTGAAAGATCGATTCTTCAGCAACATGTCCAAGCGGGCGGTTGAAGGTTTAATGGAAGAGATGGAATACGCCAGCAAGATGCCCTATTCCGAAGTGGTTGCAAAACAGAAGGAAATTGTGCAGGTCGCGCGCTCGCTGGCGGATCGCGGCGAGATCAAGCTGGGCCTGCAGGAGGAGGAATATGTCTAGTCCGCTCGTCATGGGATCCAATGTGTTGGCCTTCATTCCCTCTTCGGCACATGTCGAGGATTATTCAGCGGATGCGGTGGATGCCGAGGCGCTGGAACGCGAGATTCGGGAAGAGCTGGAGATGGAGTTTGCCCAACGGCTCCAGCGTGAAACGGCCCAACGTGCGGCAGAAGAGCGGCGTCGGTTTGAGCAGACCCTGAAAAAATATATTTCAGGAGTGGATGAATGCATTGCTTCAATGCGCAAGGAGATTCAAACCAAGGTGATTGATCTCTCTTTACGCATGGCGGAGATCATTGTGCGTCATGAACTGCCCGATCGTGAGATGCTCCATAATCTGATTATTAAGACGCTTGAACCTGTTTCCGAACTGAAGGGGGCGGTGGTGCGCATCAGTTCGCACGACTGGGAACTGTTTGGTGAACAGATTGCGAGCGGCGATCACCTCGGCGTCGGGAGCACCGTGCAGTTTGCCGAAGATCCCAATCTCTCGGCAGGCGATGTGATCGTGGAGAGCCGCAACGGTATTTTTGATGCCCGCCTGGACGAACGTTTAAAGCTGTTAAAGGAATCGCTGAATGAACGAAGCGGTAGAAAATCGACAGAGCGTTCTGAATTTTGATGGATTGCTCGACGGACTGGAAACCACCACGCTCGCACGTTGTGAAGGGCGGGTGGTGGAAGTGGCCGGCCTGACGGTTAAATCGATCGGGCCGCATTCGGCTATAGGTGATCTGGTCTGGATTGAGACGTCGAACGGGGAACGCATTCCCTGCGAGGTGGTCGGGTTTCACGATCGCTATGTGATTTCGATGCCGGTGGAGCGTATGGGACGGGTTCATCCAGGGGCGCGTGTGATTCCGGGTGGCCGCATTAAAGTGGGCGTCGGGCGCGAGCTGTTGGGTCGCGTGGTGGATTTTACGGGACGGCCGATTGACGACGGACCTCCGCTGCACGGGTTGATGCGGGTGGATATTGAACGCGAAGCCCCGCCGGCGATGGAGCGCCAGTCGCTCTCGGAAGTTTTTGAAACCGGCGTTCGCGCCATTGATGGTCTGTTGACGCTGGCGAAGGGCCAGCGTGTCGGGATCTTTGCGGGCAGCGGCGTGGGGAAGAGTGTGTTGTTGGGCAGTCTGGCACGTAATGCAAAATCGAGCATTAACGTGATTGCGTTGATTGGTGAACGCGGTCGTGAAGTGAAAGAGTTTATCAAAAAAAACCTCGGAGAAGAGGGGCTGAAGCGCAGTATTGTGGTGGCCGTTACTTCCGATCAGTCGCCGGTGAGCCGCTTAAAAGGGGCCTCCACCGCTATGACGATTGCGGAATATTTCCGCGATCAGGGCGAAGATGTGATGCTGATGATGGATTCCGTGACTCGTTATGCCATGGCGCAGCGCGAGATCGGACTGGCCGTCGGCGAGCCGCCCACCACGCGGGCGTATCCGCCGAGCGTGTTCAGTCTGCTTCCGCAACTGCTGGAGCGGGCCGGAGCGGCGAGCAAAGGGACTATTACCGCGTTTTATACGGTGTTGGTGGAGTCGGATGATATGAACGATCCGATCGGCGACAGTGTGCGCGGGATTCTGGACGGCCACATTGTACTGTCGCGCAAAATTGCGGCGATGGCGCATTATCCGGCCATCGATATTCCGGTGAGCCTGAGCCGTTTAATGAACGATATTGCCTCGCCGGAGCACAAGGCGCTGGCTTCGCGTCTGCGTTCGCTGCTGGCGGTGTATCAGAAGGCGCAGGATTTGGTGAATGTGGGTGCATATGTGCAGGGCAGTAATCCGCAGATTGAGGCGGCCCTCAAGCATATTGATGCGATCAATGCCTTCCTCCAGCAGGCTCCGAATGAACGCGAGGATTTTGAGTCGATGCTCGCAACCCTGGAAGGAGCCCTGACATGAAGCGCTTTGCTTTTTCTCTCCAATATCTGCTCGATGCGCACGCTTCGAAGGAACAGGCAGCCGAGCAGGCGCTTCAACATGCCATCCGCCGGCAAATGGACGCTGAAGATGCGCTGTCGGCGGCTGAAGCGGTACGGGCGCGTCAGATCCGGTCGATGGAGCAATTGACGGGCGTGGTGAAACGGGCGGATCTGGGGGCGCATATGCGCAGCATCGAGGGTTGCGATCAGAAGATTGTCCGACTGAAAGGCAGCCTGAAACGCTGCGAGGCGGAGGTGCGCGAGTGCCGTTCAACGTTGCAGCGGGAGATGACCGCCCGCCGTACGTTTGAAAAGCTGTGTGAGCGCGAGCAGGAGAGCTGGTTGGAGGAAGTGATGTATGCCGAGCAGAAGCAAATGGATGAGCTGGCTGTAGGTCGCTGGAGTCGACAGGAGAAGAAGCGATGAAAGTTTTAGTCTTTATTCTGTGTTTGTTGATTGCGCTGTTGGGGGGCTTTTTGGCTTACGCCCATTCATCGGGTCAGTTGCTCGTTTTTAAAGCCCCTGAGGAAGAGGTCGTCGATGCCGAGGAAAAACGTCCGGCACTGAATGAGCAAGTCGATCTGGTGGATGAGCTCGTGGAGTCGCTGCAGAGAAAACGGGAGGATATGGAGAGTCGGGAACTGCTGATTCAGAAACGCGAAAAAGATCTGCAGGAACGCGAGTTGGCCTATCAAAAATTGAACAATGAAGTGGAAGATCTGATGGACGATCTCGAGGATCGGATTATCGAAATCAACAAGACGGAATATGCCAATTCCAAACAACTGGCCGGCGTATATTCAAAAATGGACCCCTCCGCGGCATTCAGTGCGCTGCGCGATATGGACAGTGTTAAGGTGGCCATGATTCTCAGTCAGATGGATGGACGATCCATGGCGACCATTATGGAGGCGGCCGCAGCGGGGGCATCCGACGGCGGACTGGCTGCTGCGGAATGGTCTGATGCCATTCAGCGGCTGAGTGAACAAAGAGGCGAACGGTAATGAATCCAATGGAAAAAATATTGAGCTCAACTCCCGGAGTAGAATCTTCCGGGAAAGTGCAATCTGAAGAAGGGACTCCTGCTGCGGGTTTTCTTGCACTGCTGGGTCTGGAGGTCGAGGCTTCATTGCCCAACCTAAAGCAGTCGGGGGTTGAGATTGAAGAGGGTGTTGAACCGGAAGGCTCGACTCATTTGGCTGAGACAAAGAAGTCGATGTCGGGGCCGGAAGAAAACTGGGGCGGTGTTCCGCTTGCGTATATCGGAAAAAGGTGTGCCGTCGCCAAGGAGAAGGTGCAGGGGAATATTTCTGAAGCGGTGGAGCCGGATTTGCCCAAGGGTGTTCCGCTGGTCGAAAAGGAGAGCCTTTTTGAGTCGATGACGAAGTGGGCTAAACCGAAAAAATCCGGAGACGTCCCGCTTGCAATGCCCAAAATGGATGAAGCAGAAGGTGCTGCAGCGAAGCAGATTGCTTCTGTGACGGAGCCCGTGTTGGTGCATCCGGATCAAGTCGAGAAGGCTGTGGTTGTTATGCCCGACGGGGGGAATGACGCACCCGTTAAAACTGTCGGCCAGCGCTCTCTCGAGTCAGGGGCTGCGTTGCTTCAGCCTGATCAGCCTGAAGATTTTCAGGTTGCTGAACCCGAAGAGAATGTTGTGAACGGTAAAACGGCGGAGCAGGTCCTTCCGGAGGAGATGACTATGGTGCACCGGCGAACAGCCGTCCCCGTGGAGAAAGCTGAAGTGCCGATTGCCTCGGCGGTTTCAGAGAAGGGTCCTGTTGTTTCCGACGCCGTGGAAGATGGATTGTCCACCGTGCCGGAGACACAGAATGCTGAAGTCCCCGTTGAGGAGATGGTGCATCGGGTTCCGCCGATGGGCCTGCGCGCCGCGGCGACGATTGCCGAAAAACAGTCGAATTTTGTCAAAGCAGTTGAGCCTGGAATCAGATCATTTGCTGCGGCAAAGGAAAAATCTGCCAAGTCGGCTTCTCTGCTTACAGATACTGCACCTCCGGCCATGCTGCTTAAAGAGGTTCCGTTGCGGGTGGAAGAGGTTGCGGTTCGAATGGTTCCGGTGGCGGATGTGCAGATCAAGCGCGATGAATCCGTGCTGAAACGGGTTGTTGCTCCGGTGGTCCCTGCCGTAATCGAGGCTGTTCCATCCAAGGTGGTTTCAGCCCCTGCGGTACCGCCGCCGATGAATCTGCCTTCTGCTCCGCAAATGAATGAAACGACGATGCGTCTGGAGCAGTTATCCAATCAGTTTGATCAGCGGCTGCTTTCGATGGTTCAACAGAACGAAAAGGTGATGCGGATCACGATGGAGCCGGCGACGATGGGAAAGATGACGGTGCTGTGTCGCGAGGAAAATGCAACGCTGACCGTTGAGATTCATGTGCAGCATCCGGCGGTTCGCGAGCTGATTGCCCGACAAGAGGAGGATATCCGCCGGGTGATGCAGGAGTGCAATATGGAGGTGGGCGGATTTGATGTTCTCATGAGCGAACAGCATAACGAACAGCGGCAGTCGAATTTCGATCGGTTCGATTCGCCCGGGGAATTCCATGGCATTGCCCCTGCTTCGAAAGAGGTTGAGGGTGTAGGCGAAACGCCCGTTTATTTCAGAAGAAGTGCGGCCTCGTGGGTCGCATAGAGGAGAACAAAATGGAAGTTCAGAGTATATCCAGCAGCAGAGACGACATCTCGAAGTTGACCGGGCAGGCGGGCGGAATCCTTGGTAAAGACGAGTTTATGAAGATGCTGGTCGCGCAGATGAAAAATCAGGATCCGACCAAGCCGATGGATAATTCTCAGATGACCGCCCAGTTGGCGCAGTTCAGTGCGCTGGAGCAGATGCAAAATCTGAACAATCGGTTTGAAAGTATGCAGCAGAGCACTACGGCAGCGGTTTCGTTGATGAATTCCGGATCGTTGGTTGAGCTTGAGCTTACTGACGGATCGATTGTGAACGGAACGCTCGAAAAAGTACAGTGGCTTGACGGAAAGACCCAGTTTGTGGTCGATGGACAGGCCTATTCTTCCGGAGATGTGACGAGTCTGCGGGCAGATACAACCATAACGGAAATAGTTGAAGAAACGGCAAATTAGCCGGGAAGGAGATCCTATGCTCAGCAGTATGTGGAGTGGAGTAACCGGGTTGCGTTCTCACCAGACCTATCTGGATGTGATCGGCAACGACATCGCCAATGTGAATACCGTTGGCTACAAACAGGATAATGTGGCATTTCAGGATGCTTTTTATCAATCACTCTCTAAACCCAGTGAAGGAACCCCCGGAAAACAGGTCGGGATCGGTGTTTCGGTGGGCAAGCTTTCGACCGATTTTAATATGGGTTCGATGCAGGAAACCGGCGTGGCCAGTAACATTGCCATTTCGGGCGGCGGCTTTTTTGTGCTCAAGGATGATGAAGGGCTGCAGACCACCTATACCCGTGCCGGTAATTTTGAACTGAGCTATGATTCGGATTCAGACACTCTTCGCCTGATGGGAACTGATCGAAAATATCTTTATGGAACGACCGGTGAGAACAAAGGAAGTGCCTCGGAGTTGATCGCGCTTCCGCCCGACATTCAGGACCTGATGGTTTCGGGTGACGGACATATATCCTACATCGATGGAACCGGCAGTCTGGTTGAAAATGTTTATACCATCGATATTGCAACGTTTCCTGGAGAAGCCGGACTGAGCAAGGTTGGTGGAAATCAATATATCGAGACCCCGGCATCGGGAGAGCCGATTTTTACCTCGACCGATTATTCGCTCGTTCAGGGTTATCTGGAAAATTCAAACGTGGATCTGGCTTCTGAGTTTACCGAAATGATTGTGGCGGAACGCGGCTTTCAAGCCAACTCCCGGACCGTGACCACTTCGGATTCCATGCTCCAGGAGCTGCTGAACCTGAAGCGCTAGCGCGCAGTGGAGTAGGTAATGATTAAAGTAACCGACTTGCATGGAGTGGAATATCTGCTCAATCCCGAACAGATTGAGAAGGTTGAGCAGAATCCGGACACGCAGATCCTGCTGTTGAACGGACATCGGTATTATGTCCGCGATTCGCTCGACGAAATTCTTGAACGCGTGATTGAATATCGCGCGGCCTATCGTGCGGCGGCGCAGAAGTTGGCGAGGTAAATCATGGATATTGGAAGCATAACCGGTGCGGTATTAGGATGGTTGCTGGTCTTCGTGGCGATCGCCATGGGTGGCGGCGGTGGTTTTCTGAATATTCCTTCCGTTCTGATTACCGTGGGTGGTGCGATTGCCGCAACCCTGATGCACTATCCGCTGCCGCAGGTCATGGCCGTCATGCGGGTGGCCAGAAAGGCCCTGTTCATCAAGGAGCAGGACTATATCAAGGTCTACAGCGAACTGACCGATTATGCCGTACGCGCCCGTCGTGACGGACTGCTGGCACTCGAAAACGACATCGAGAAAATCGAGGACCCGTTCATGCAGAAAGGACTCCAGATGGCGGTGGACGGCAATACCATGGAGGTGCTGCGTTCCGTACTGGAAGACGATCTGGCTGCGATGCAGGAGCGGCATATTGTCGGCCAAGGCATATTTAAGGCCCTGGGTAACTATGCGCCGGCGTTCGGAATGATCGGAACGCTGGTCGGGCTGGTGGCCATGCTTCAGAATATGTCTGACCCGTCCGCCCTCGGCAGCGGTATGGCCGTGGCCTTGTTGACCACATTGTACGGCGCGCTGGTGGCCAATCTGGTGGCTCTGCCGACGGCCGGGAAGCTGGAGCAGCGCACGCAGGAAGAGGTGGCCCTGAAAACGATGATTGTAGAAGGAATTGTAGCCATCCTGGAGGGGCACAGTCCGCGCATTGTTGAAGAGAAACTGCGTGCTTTTATCCCGCCGACCATCCGAGACAAGACCATGAAACGATAGAGATAATCCATGGCGCGAGAAAAAAAAGAGCCGGAGGAGTCCGGATGCCCCCTATGGGTGGTGACCTTTGGCGACGCGATGTCGTTGTTGGTCACTTTTTTCGTGATGTTGGTCTCCTTTGCCGACTTTAATGAAGACTCGCTTCAGGAAGTTTTCGGTGCAATGAAAGGTGGGCTGAGTGCGATCCCTATGCCGTTGGCTCAGGCCGTGAATCAAGTCGATTATGCTGCAGGAGATGAGGCGCTCCCTGCTCCCGCCGGGCTGAGTGCAGATTCGGATTCCAATAAAGCTGGACAGGGCGGTGATGTGATGGAGCCGCAGGCGACCGATGATTCTCTCCAGTATAACTCTTCGGACTACTACATTCGGATGTTGGAAAACGGGATGTCGTTAGTGATTAATCAGCAGTCTGCATTTGAATATGGAACCGCCAATCTGGCCTCTACAACGGGCGAAGTTTGGCAGTTGGCGGCCGCTTTGATGCGGACCGTTGATAATGAAGTTCGCATCACCGTGGTGATTCCGCCCCGTGCTACGGTTTTAATCGATGGATATTCTACGGCATGGGGGCTCGGTATTGAGCAGGCTCTGGTCGTGAAAAAGCATATAACGACGTTGGCCGGTCGCGATCCGGGACTGGTCAGTACAGCGGTACAGGTCTCGGAACGAATGCCGGAAAATACTTCGTATTATGGATATGTTCAGATTCGTTTTATCGGAGACGCAGACTCTCTGATCAAGCGTGTGCCCGAGAAGATTCTCCACCAAGAGTGGAACGGAGAAGGCGGGGAGGCGAGCAATGGGTAAAAAAGAGGTCAAAAAACCGAAGGAAAATCTCGCTCCGGCCTACTTTGTCCAGTATTCGTCGCTCTGGTGTATTATGCTGGGTTTCTTTGTGATGCTGCTGAGTTTCGGTAATACCCAAATGGGGCCTGGAACAGAAGGCGTGGGGGAGGTGCGGGATGCCTTTGGAACCAACGGGGGTGCCGGATTGCTCAACTTTGCAAAGAATGTGATTTTTGGGCGGAATGAGGGCTCTTCGAAGTCATTCCGCATTCGACAGAGCACCTCAAGTCGAGCGTCGGGCATTGACGGATATATTCGCGGTCTGCTCAAAAAACAAGGGTTGGGCGATATTTCAAATACGGTGCTGCTGGAATCGGAAGATGGAATGAGAGTGATCCTCAAGGTGCCGGTTTCGTTTTATGAAAATGACCGTCTTGAAAAGGATTCTATAAGGTTTCTTGAGAGACTGGCTGGAATATTTATAGATTTACGAGAATATAATATCGAGGTGATGGCACTGTGTTCTTCCGATGAGGCGGCTGCGGATGATGAAGCGTATCAGCGCAGAGGCATGCTGAGAGCGGCGGTGGTGGCTCGTTTCCTTATCGATGCGGCCGCGATGTCGTCGGACCGAGTGTCTGCTGTAGGATATTCCGACAAAAGGGTTGTCGCCCGCTATGGCATGGAACCTGTTAGTGAATGTGTACTGATTTCAATCGGACAGTAAACGTGGCAATAGAATCATGTGACAAAATAAGCCGAGGAATGCGATATGGCGGATAATCAAACGAAAAATATAGTTGATGCAGGTGCAGTGCCCGCGAAAAAAGGCAAGGGGATGATTATCATAATCATCATCGGAATCGTACTCATTGCCGTGGGCGTTGCCGCTGGAATAGTGCTGGGAAGTAAAAAGGAAGCGGATCCAAAGAAAAGTAAGCCCGATGCATCTATTGTTTTGGAGTTTAAGGATCTTTACGTAAATGTTGCAGAAACTAAGGCAACGCGTGTTCTGAAGCTGACCGCCGTATTAAAGCTCAGTGAAGAGGAACTCAAACCGCTGATTGATAATGAACGACCGATTATCCGCGATTTGATCTCAGAAGCCGCCTCGCAGATGACCATCGATCAACTGGATGGCCTGAACGGACGGAAGCAGCTGAAGAGCGAAATCCAGAATAAAGTCAATGAGATGATTCGCGACTGGATGTCCGGTGCCGTGGTTGATGTTTATTTTTCCGACTTTTTGATACAGTAAATCCATGACTCCCAGCGAAACCAATTTATCAACGGACGAGTTGGCGGCCCTCTCCGAAATCGCCGTTCCGGTCGTCTCTCAGGAAGTTGCCCGCGAACGCTCTGCCAAAGTTAAGGTTGAGTCGTATAACTTCCGTCAGCCCGGTCGTCTGAGTGCGGCTCAACTGCGTGCGTTAAAAGTGGTCCATGAATTTTTTGCCAAACGTCTTTCCGAAGAGCGCTCAAACGGACTGAATCTGTTCTTTGAACTGAGCCTGCTCTCGGTGGAGACGGTGTCGTACAGCAATTTTATGGGCTCGCTGGGAAATCCCTGCTTTATGGCCCAGCTCTCCAGTCGATTTGATCAGGATGTCCTGCTCGAGATCGATCTGCCCGTCGCCCGCTCATTGGTTTCGAGGATTCTCGGGGAAAAGAGCAGCGAGGATACGAAGCGCCCGCTCACCTCCATTGAGCAGGCGATTGCCGGAAACTGGCTTGAAGGGCTGCTCCCGTTGCTCAATGATTCATGGAAAATGTCGGCCCCCATTGATTTCGGTCTCCGCAGCATTGAGGTCGATCCTCGTTTTGTGCAGGTCATGCCCGACGACAGCCCGGTCGTCAGTCTGACTTTTCTTATGCAGTCGAGCTCCTCAAAAGGGCAGATGACGCTCTGTTATCCGCTGGAACAGCTTCAGGATCTGCTGGAAGGCATGAGTCTGAAAATGAGCGGAGGGAACGATGAGGAGGGAGATCATGAGCACGGCGGCGAGCGTATTATGGCTGCGCTCAAGAGTGTGCCTTTCAGTCTCCGAGCGGAGTTGGGCAGCAGTTCAATCCGAGCCAGTCAGCTTGCAACGTTGGCGAGAGGCGATGTGTTATGCTTGGATCGGTCGATTTATGATCCGATCGATCTGTTCCTTGGAGATCGTGTAATTTTTAAAGCCAGGTTGGGGCGTAAGGGTGAAAATCTTGCTCTTCAGGTCTGCAGCCGAAGGTCATAACCAATAGAGATTCAGGAGTATGGCGATGAGTGAAATGAACGAAAACGAACCGCAGAATGTATCGGAAAATGAAATTCTTCAGGAAAAAGTGTCGCGGTCGGAAACGGCTTTCGAAGAGGTTCCGAAACCTGCTGCCCCCCCTCAGGTGAGTGTCAGCAAGGCTTCGCCCGCTCCTGTAAGTGAACCCACTGAGGGAGTCAAAGACGTGTCAGAAGAGATTAATTTAAATATGATTTTGGACGTGCCGGTTGATGTGCATGTCGAGATTGGAAACACCAGCCTCCCGATTAAAGAGTTTTTGAGACTGGGGGTCGGTTCGGTTGTGCAGTTGGATCGTCTTGTAGGCGAACCCGCCGATCTGATTGTAAACGGTAAACTGATCGGACGAGGCGATGTCGTTGTGGTGGATGAAACGTTCGGTATCCGTATCAGCGAGTTGGTCGGAGAAAAGGAACTGCTCGCCTCTTGGTAATTTTTCCATCGTGCTTACGCCGTCATCAGCGGTTCTGAATGCGGAAATCTGCATGCAGAGCCGTTTTTTTGTTGGAGTAACGGCACTCAATCCATTTCATTTCCAGCATTTTCTGCACTCAAGTCGGCACGCTGTCACGGCAGCGGATCGCTGAGCGGTTGCGAAGGGCAATATTCGAGCTAGGCAAGGCCCGTAAAATATTGTTTAGTCTCCGGGATATAGCACATTGGATAACTAGGAGAGAGTGACTATGGAAATCAAAGAGATTAAACGCATTGTAGAACTGATGAAATCAAATGGACTCACAGAGTTCTCGATGAAAGACGTAGATTTTGAACTGACAATGAAACGCGGAAGCAGTGAAGCTCCCGTTGTGTATACTGCGCCTGTAGCTGCTCCGACACCTGTAGCCGCTCCTTCTCCTGCCGCGGCTTCGGCGACCGTTCCCGTGCAGGAAGTGTCTGCGGCGGACGAAGGCTTGGTTGAAGTTCTTTCGCCGATCGTGGGCACGTTTTATCGCAAACCTGCTCCCGATGCGGATCCATTTGTCAATGTGGGCGATGCTGTGGGCGATGAAACGGTGGTTTGTATTGTTGAAGCCATGAAGGTGATGAACGAGATTAAGGCGGAAGTGAGCGGCGTGATTAAGAAGGTGCTTGTCGATGATGCGTCGCCGGTACAATTCGGTCAGCCTCTCTTTCTCGTTGAACCCCAATAAGGGAGCGGTACATGTTTGAGAAGATATTGATCGCCAACCGTGGCGAAATCGCTTTGCGCATTATCCGCGCCTGCAAGGAACTGGGAGTAAGGTCGGTGGCCGTCTATTCCGAGGCCGACGCAGATTCGCTTCATGTTCAGATGGCGGATGAGGCGATATGCATCGGTCCGGCCGCTGCGAATAAAAGTTATCTGAAAATCAGTAATATCATCAGCGCTGCAGAGATTGCCGATGTGGATGCAATTCATCCCGGATACGGCTTTATGGCAGAGAACGCCCACTTTGCTGAAGTCTGCGCCAAGTGCAATATTGCTTTTATCGGCCCGAAACCTGACTGCATTCGGAATATGGGCGATAAGGCGATTGCACGCGCCACGATGAAGGCGGCGGGTGTGCCGATTACGCCCGGCTCCGACGGTATTCTGAAAAATTCCGACGAAGCGCTCGCGATGGCCCGTAAGATGGGTTATCCGGTCCTGCTGAAGGCGGTTGCGGGCGGGGGCGGCAAGGGCATGCGCGTGGCGCGTAACGATGTGAGTCTGGTGCAGGGCTTTATGGCTGCATCGGCGGAGGGCGAGGCCTCCTTCGGTAATCCCGACCTGTTCATGGAAAAATATATCGAGTCAGCGCGCCACGTAGAGGTACAGATTATCGGCGATAAGCATGGCAACGTCTGTCATCTAGGCGAACGCGACTGTTCAATTCAGCGCCGACATCAGAAGCTGGTGGAAGAGGCACCGTGTCCTACACTGACCGACGAAGAGCGTAAAGCGCTGGGCGATGCTGCAGTGAAAGCGGCGAAGGCCGTAAATTATGACAGTGCCGGCACGTTAGAGTTTCTCTATGATGAGAATGCTAAGCAGTTCTATTTTATGGAAATGAACACACGGATTCAGGTGGAGCATACCGTTTCGGAAGAGGTGTGCGGGATTGACCTGATGAAGGAGCAAATCCGTGTGGCGGCCGGAGAAGTGCTTTCGTTTAAGCAGGAAGATGTGGTGATTCGTGGTCACGCGATAGAATTTCGGGTGAATGCTGAAAATCCGTACAACAACTTTACGCCGTCACCGGGGCCGGTGGAAGCGGTTCATTTTCCGGGGGGGCCGGGGATCCGCATCGATTCGCATGTCTATTCGGGCTACAACATTTCGCCCTATTATGACAGTATGATCGGGAAGATCATTGCGCACGGTAAAGATCGGGACGAAGCGATTGCTCGTATGCGCCGTGCGTTGGAGGAGTTTACCATTAACGGGCCGCACACTTCGGTCCCGTTGGGGGAGGCGCTGATCGCGGATTCGCGCTTTAGAGAGGGTCGCTATAATACCGCCTTTCTGGAAAAGTTTATGCATGAGGTTTTTCTTAATCCCTAATAAAAAGGAGATATTGTTATGAATGATGTAGCAGGAAATGCTGTAACAGAACTGCACGAAATAGAACATACCGGTTCTGAATATGGAACGATTCGCATCGAAAATTCGGTGCTCGCCGTAATTGCCCATGAGGCCGCCAAAAAGGTCGTTGGTGTGGCTGAAATTCAGGGAGGGTTCGCCGACGGATTGGCCGGAATTATTGGTAAAAAGTCAAAAGATCGGGGCATTCGTATCGGAGCGGAACAGGAAGATTTTCGCTCGATTGATCTGGCGATCGTTGTCGAATACGGTGTTTGCATTCCGGATGTATGTCTTCAGCTTCAGGCGGCCGTTAAACGGGCGGTTGAGGATATGACCGGACAGCCGATTTCTGCTGTGAACGTGGTGGTTCAAGGGATCCGCAGTGCGGAGCCCAAAGCAGAAGAGGAGTAAAAAACCATGAACAGACGTCCGTTTCATTTTGGTGAAGTGGTTGTGTTGTCGCTGCTCTTCCTGATCGGCGGCGGGCTGATTTATGGCAGCCAGTTCAATAGAGAGCTCGGCGACCGCATGCTGCAGTTGCTGGCGCAACCTTTCTTTGCGACCACTCTCGGAGCCCTTCTGGTTTTGGCGGTTGCTTTGCGCCTGCTGGGCGGTCTGCGTAAATCCAGAGACGTTTTTATTGATTACCAATCCGAGGGCGGTTCTGTTGGAATCAGTACCCGTGCAGTTCAGGATTTTATTGAGCGGATCGGACATGAGTTTGCGGCGGTGAAGCAGATTGAAACCAAGCTGCTTTCGCGTCGCGGCGGCGGGATTGATCTGCTGGCCATGGTGTCCGTTCGGGCTGGAAATAAAATTCCTGAGCTCTCGCAATTGATGCAGCAGCGCATCCGTGAAGGGGTTCGTGAATCGTTGGGCTTGGAAGACCTCGGAACGATTACGGTTCGGGTGAAGGAAATTGTTGACGAATCGCGCGCGTCTAAGGAATCCAAACAGGATGCGGCGACCGCGAGTTAGGGCGGAGAATGGATTCGATGGTTTTTAGAAAAGAAGGAGCTCGCAGGGCGGGACTCCTTCTTTTTTTGTGCCTTTTTCTGGCGGGTTGTAGCAGCGTTTTAACCCCTGCCGGAGCCTGGTACGAAGTCTATCAACCCATTCATGATCCGGCTTCTCATTCGTTTGTTGCGGATGTGCTGAAACAGGCGGTGGACGAGTTCGGCGAGCCGGTGCACCGGGTTCAGCAGGTGTTGCTGCGCAGATCCCGCAAGAGCGAGGAGTTCAGCAACTATCGGGTGAGGGAAGATTTTTCGCTTACCGAGTGTCAGGATGCGACCGCAGGGCTTTACGTAATCTATATGGGAATGGGCCCCGAT
The DNA here is from genome assembly GCA_016937035.1 of Pontiellaceae bacterium. Next base: position 5,569 of record JAFGWS010000092.1, on the reverse strand, counting down.
GACCCGGACTACTTCGCCTTTTTAGCCCATGAGTGCACCCATTTGCTCAATCCGCGTATCACCGATTGGTATATGGAAGGAATTGCAACCCTCTTTTCCGAGGAGGTGTGTGAAGCGCGGGGGATCGACTGGAGTCCACTGCGTTCTGTTTTCGAGGCCGACGAGCGGGAGCCGTATGCACTCTCGTACCGCATGATGAAAGCGCTGAAGGAAGCGTTCCCAGCAGCATATCCATCGATCATTCATTTTGTTGCTCCTAACCGAAGCGGTGAGGAGTGGCAGCGGATTGATATCGATGCATGGATCGCTTCACTCCCTTCGGCGGATCAACGCGAAGCGCTGGCGATTATCAAACCCTATGCAAAGCGTCTGGCAAAGGAAAAGCGCAAGCTGTACGATTTTACGGTTCCTGCAGGAGTCGAGTGAGAAAATAAAGCGAAGGAGGCGGAGATGCCGTTGATTAAGCTGAGTTGTACACAGAAGGTTTCGCCCGAACTCTTGGGCGAACTGTCGGCCGCTGCGGCGGAAACCATGGGGAAACCGGAACAGTATGTGATGGTCGTTGCGCAGGCCGCTGAGCTGATGATGTCCGGCAGCGCGGGCGATGCCGCCTACGTCGAAGTCAAGGGCATCGGCGGACTGAGCCGCGAGGTGAACGGTGCGCTGACGAAACGAATCTGTGCGCTGCTGGAACGTCGACTGGACATTCCCGGTGCGCGCGTTTACGTGACGTTCCAATCTTTCGAGCGCGATCACTGGGGCTGGAACAGCTCAACCTTCGGCTGAGCCGTTTCGAGTCGTTCTGCTTCTTGGTAAATTATCGTTGACCAGAGGATGCTGGACTTCGAGGTTTATCTCGTTATTATTAACCCATCACTCATACAGGAGTTGACGGAATGATAGATGAAAAGAATTTGAGTCAGATCTCGTGGCGGGATTTTAAACAGCTGACGCTGAAGGAAAAGGGCGAATATTTTCAGTCCGAGCCGAGACATACGCTGATTGCGCAGCAGTTTTCGCGCGAGCAGCTGGAGCAGCTCTGTGCGCTGGCGACAAAGATAAAGCGCATTAATAAACGGCGGGACGGTGCCAATTTTCTGAAGACGCTCCTGTCGGATAAACGAGCAATGCTCTATTTCGCGCAGCCGTCGTCGCGCACCTATCTTTCGTTCGACGCGGCCTGTCAGATTCTGGGGCTCGATACCATGGACGTGCGCGATACAAAGACGTCGAGCGAGGTCAAGGGCGAGTCGCCCGAAGATACGCTGCGGACGTTCAGTTCGTATGCGGATATGATTATTATGCGCCATCCGGTGGGTGGTTTTGCGGAGCGTGTGGCGTGGATGATGGCGCATACCAATCGAGCGATTCCGGTGCTGAATGCAGGCTCCGGTTCGGATCAGCATCCAACGCAGGCGCTGCTCGATATTTATACGCTGCAGCGGAGCTTTGAAAAGATCGGCGGGATTGACGGGAAGCATGTGGCGTTTGTGGGCGATCTGATGCGGGGCCGTACGGTGCGTTCGCTGGCCTGGATGTTGACGCTGTATAAAGATATGACGCTTTATTTTGTTGCTCCGGAGCAGCTCCAGATCGGGCAGGATATTTTGGATTTGCTGGATCAGGCGGGCACAAAGTATGTGGTTACACAGGATTTTGCGTCGGTCATCCCCGTTGCGGATGCGGTTTATATGACGCGTATTCAGGATGAGTGGGATGCCGAGGGCGAAGCGCGTACGACGGATGTGTCGGAGTATCAGATCGGTGCGGAACATATGGATATTCTGAAGGATACGGCGGTGATTATGCATCCGCTGCCGCGGCGGAATGAAATCAGCACAGAGATCGATAATGAGCCGCGGGCGGTGTATTGGCGGCAGATGCGGAACGGGATGTGGATTCGTGCCGCGCTGATCCTTTCAACCTTCGGCCGTGAGGATGAGGTCAACCAGCATTATGACGATTATAAACCGGAAGCTTAAGGAAATTTGAAACCTGAAAACTGAAATTTGAAATGGTGTATTTAGGACGAGGAACAGCTATGGAACATTTAATTTCGCTCAACCAATGGAGCGCTGAAAAAATTCGGCAGGTACTGGATCTGGCCAAAGAGGTGAAGACGGATCCGCGTAAATATGAAAATGCAATGCATCGTAAGACGTTGCTGATGATCTTTGAAAAGCCGAGCCTGCGTACCCGCTTGTCGTTTGAAGCAGGCATGTGTCAGATGGGCGGCCACGCGATTTATTACCACACCGGTAATTCGCCGATGGGCAGCGGCAAGGAATCGATCAGCGATTCCGTTAAAACCGCGTCGCGCTTTGTGGACGTCATTATGGCGCGGCTCTTCAAACACAGCGATCTGCTGGAGATGGCTCAATATGCCACCGTTCCCGTGATTAATGCGCTGACGGACGACAGCCACCCCTGCCAGATTCTGGCCGACCTTCAGGCGATTGAGGAGAAGAAGGGCAGGCTTGCAGGACTGAAGCTGGCTTATCTGGGTGATGGCTTTAACAATGTGACGCATTCGCTGATGTTCGGCGGAACCAAAATGGGGATGCACGTTTCGGTCGGCTCGCCGGCGGGCGCGGAGTATTCTCCGCGGGCGGATGTGCTCGCCGACTGCGAGCGCTTTGCGGCGGAATCCGGCGGATCCGTTTTTGTGACCGATGATCCGGTGGAAGCCATTAAGGATGCCGACGTGGTCTATACCGATTCCTGGATGAGCTATCATATTCCCAAGGATCAGGAAGCCGAGAGAATTGCCAAATTTATGCCGTATCAGGTCAACAGCGAACTGATGGCGCATGCGAAGCCCGATGCGGTATTCATGAACTGCCTGCCCGCGATCCGCGGCTGCGAACAGACCGCAGAAGTCATCGACGGTCCGCAGTCGATCGTCTTTGACGAAGCAGAAAATCGGCTGCACGCCCAGAAGGCGGTCATTCTGACGTTGTGCAACGCAGTATAGAATTTTTGTAGACGGAGCATCCCTGCTCCGGTGTGCCCGTTCGGCAGGAAGTTCGGAATAGAAACAAACGCGCTGACGCACCCCAAAAAGAAAAGGCGGAATCGAGTGATTCCGCCTTTTGAGCTTTTCCGCAGAGGAGTTTATTCTGCTCAATGATCGTTTCATTCGCGGTTGAAAATCGCAGCTCAGTCCAGAATTTCCTCTTCAAACTCCGCGTTTTTGTTCATCTTCTGTGCTGATTTGGTCCTCCGACTTTTTTCCGTATACAGCACCCGAGCTCTATTCACCTGCGGGTTCATTATCGAATCCACCACCGTTGATCACCATGCCGAGCCGAAAAGCCTCCGCCGAAGAAATTTCTTCTACATTTTTGAGAGCTTTTTCTCTGGCTATCCCAGGAAGGTTAAAGAGGTCAAGGGCGTCACGAATAAATGCTTCTTCCAAAACGCCATCCTCATTGATATACTCCACATATGACTCAAACAAGCACACCTTGGCCTTATCCCATGTCTCGTCATCATATTTCTTAATCAACACAACAGAAGACGTAACAACGTCATTACTTAGTTCAAACAGACCGTCAATTGCCAAATACTCTTCATCGCCTCCGGTTATGTAAACCAACAACTCAATAGTGTCTATCGCAATAAAATCCGTTACTTCTAGCAAGCGAGTTTCGGCTGACATTGGAATCGGTATACTTGCTTGTTGAAATCCATTGCTAATGATTATCGAGTCTTGTGTGTTGCAGTGTGACTTACACCCAAATAATGCAATAAACAAAAAGAGGCTCAGTATTCTGATCTTCAACATTATAACCTTTCTCTCTGCTGTTCCAATTATTCTGAGCCCATGGCAGTTCTTCGCGGTTAGTCCACGTTCCTCGGCTTTTTTGCCGATTTCGTTCATCAGTCGGCACCCAGTGCAGAAGGAGCGGCCTGATATTCGCGAACGAGTACTCCCCAGAGCACGGAAAGCCGATTGCGGTCTTCCTACGGTGCAGCGGTATAGATTCCCTCAGTGGTTTCGTCTACTTCCATCTGGATGGTTGCGGTCATGCGTTTTCTTTGTTTCTGTGGACCTTATAGCGCTTCCGAGTTTGGGTTTGAAGCCTATTCGGCGGGGGATGGCATTGGGCATGAACGGCCTGCAACCGGGTAATGTTGACGGCGGTATAGATGGCGGTTGTTTTGAGACGATATTTTCTGCACAACCAGACGAAGAGGTTTTTGACGGCTCCAAGCCGGGAGCGCTGGGTAGTGGATTCACGTTTTAACGGACATTGGATGTTGCGAGGAAAATAGGAGATGGAGCAGAATGGATGGAATGAACCTGAAATCCTATCTTTTGATTTTTGATTTGGACGGAACGCTGATTGATTCCCGCGCAGATTTGGCGGAGGGCATCAATCATATGCGGGCGCATTATGGTCTCGATCCGCTGCCGGTGGAAGTGATCGGCGGCTATGTCGGCGACGGCGTGCGCAAGCTGGTTGAGCGTTCGCTTCAAGACCCAGACGTTGATTTGGACGAGGCGCTGGAAATTAATGAGCAATATTACCGAGAAAATCTAACCGTACACACCACGCTCTATCCGGGCGTGGCCGAAGGTCTTCAGCGCCTGAAAAACGCCGGGCATCAGTTGGCCGTGCTGACCAATAAGCCGGGCGATCCCAGTCGCGAAATTTTGAAGCACTTTGCGCTCGATCATCTGTTTGCTGCGATCATCGGCGGCGGCGATATTGCACAGCTCAAGCCGGAGCCGGAGGGTATTTTCCGATGCGCCGAACTTGCGGGCGTTCCGCTGGAAAGAGTCTGGATGGTGGGCGATCACTACACCGACCTCTCCGTCGCCCGAAACGCCGGTGTAAAAAGCGCGTTTGTGTGCTACGGCTTCGGTGAAGAACGCGGCTTTAAACCCGATCACTATTTTGCGTCGTTCGCTGAATTGTCCCAATTTTTTACCGGGTAGAGCCTGCCTATTCTGCTCGGCGCAGAGTTCGGATGGTGTAATCTGCATTCATCGAATTCCTCCATTATCGTTTGTTCAGGATTTGTAATTGCAACAACGGAATGCTTGGTGTGGCATAGCCGCAATCCAAATAAACATATGATTGAGAGTGATTAGCGATCAATCTCACGAATCACGCGAGGTGCTGAGTTCTTGGTGTCTTGAGCGCAGCAGGTGTTTTTCCGGAATTAAATCGCCAATCGCCAATCGGCAATCGAAAATCGGCAATCGACAATCGGTACGCTCATGCTGTGCAAATGATGAGCTAGTTTATCGCTCACAGAAACCCAACGGCATCCGTAACACCTTCTAATTATTCCCAAACACGGGTGCTGCCAAATAAGCGGCGTCCAAAGGGAAATAATCTGCTGGGGCGAACTGAACAAAATCTGAACCCAATCCCTTTTTGAGCTTCAGCGGATTAGGAAATCGGCAGGAATAAAATGTAAGAGCCTCCGGATCCACCCTTTGGACAACCATTTTTCGCATTCGCGGGATACCGCCTTTGTTTGTTGGAAACCAAAAGGAGAATGAATAGGATGAAGAAGCAATTCGTATTTGCGGCGGCCGTAGCTGCCGGTATCG
>JAFGWS010000091.1 GCA_016937035.1 Pontiellaceae bacterium | reverse complement strand
AGCTGTTTCTGTTTAAAATGAGCGCAAACACTACCCAACCCCCTATGGACCGTCAATCACCATACGCTATCTTTTTATCGACTTTTTCAGCGCAACCTCATCGGTTTCCACCACACACAAAAGCAGATGCAAAAACAGGCGGAAAGAGGAATGTCCGTGACAATCGGTACGAATCTGTGGCTACATATTCGGACGTATGAACAATGAAATTATCACACCGGATAAGGAATTTGAGCAAAAGCTGCGTCCCTCTCGCTTTCAGGATTTTACGGGACAGGATAAGATTCGCGAACGGCTGGAGCTGTTTGTTACGGCGGCGCGGCAGCGCGGTGATGTGCTGGACCATGTTCTGCTCTCCGGCCCGCCCGGCCTCGGAAAAACGACACTCTCCTACATTCTGGCCGACGCGATGGACGTCAATATCAAGTGCACCTCCGGCCCGGTAATTGACAAACCTGCCGATCTCGCCGGACTGTTGACCAGCCTGGAGCGCGGCGATGTGTTGTTTATCGACGAAATTCACCGAATGCAGCGCTCGGTGGAGGAATATCTCTACTCTGCCATGGAGGATTTTGTGATCGATATTGTGATCGACCAAGGCCCCAACGCCCGCTCCGTACGACTGAATATACAACCCTTCACACTCATCGGCGCCACCACCCGCAGCGGAATGCTCTCCGCACCCATGCGCTCGCGCTTTGGGCTCGTCAACCGCCTCGATTATTATGATGCGCCGACCCTCTCCAAAATCGTAAAGCGTTCGGCCCATATTCTAAATGTCGAGATTGATAACGAGGGCGCATTTGAAATTGCATCGCGCTCACGAGGAACTCCGCGGATTGCCAACAATCTGCTGCGGCGTGCACGCGATTATGCTCAGGTGATGGCCGACAATCGGATTACCCAAAAACTGGCCGACAAAGCGCTCAGCCTGCTCGATATCGACAGCGACGGTCTGGAGGAAATGGACAAACGTATCCTCACCGGCATTATCGAGAAGTTCGGCGGCGGCCCCGTCGGCATTAACTCGCTGGCGGTCTCGGTCGGCGAAGAAGCCGACACGATTGAGGAAGTCTACGAGCCTTATCTGATTCAGGAAGGCTATCTGCAGCGCACCTCCCAGGGACGAATTGCAACGGTGCGCGCCTACGAGAAATTTGGTTTAATTCCGCCTGATAAAAAATAATCCAAATATTGGCACGCAATTAGCTTAATAGGGTGGCAGAGGTTACGAAAATGATGCCACCGATTACATGGTTAGAAAACAGAACTCAGGCCGAGGCGTTCCGCCGGATCAAGGGGAATGTTCTCGATAAAATTGACCTGTATGCCGCCGATTTCCGGCAAATCATAGAAGACTTCAAGTGCACCTATCATGGGCTTCCCTCTGCGGATGATCTGATATGGATTACCAGCGAACGATACGGACGAGACATTACGCAGCACGGATAAACATTCTCCCTACCAAACCCCAAACCGAAAGGCGGCCACCCCCTGGCCGCCTTTCACCTTTTGAATTTCGTGGTTCCCGGCTAACGACCTACGCCAGATTATCGACAATTTTATCGGCCATGCCGATGTAGGAGGCGGGTGACATATCGAGCAGGCGCTGCTTATCGGCCTCGGGCAGGGCGAGTCCCTCAACAAACTGCCGAATCGTTTCTTTCGTGATTCGATCCTGACCGCGGGTGAGATCCTTGAGCTTTTCGTAGGGTTTCTCGATTCCGGCTTTACGCATAACGGTCTGAATCGGCTCCGCCAGCACTTCCCAGGCGTTATCGAGATCGCTCGCGAGCACCTCTTCGCGGAGTCTGAGCTTACTGAACCCCTTGAGGGTCGAGAGATAAGCGATCATGCTATAGCCAAAACCAACGCCCATATTGCGCAGTACTGTCGAATCGGTAAGATCGCGCTGGAGGCGGGAAATCGGAAGTTTCGCAGAAAGATGGCCGAAAACGGCGTTGGCCAATCCCAGATTTCCCTCGGAATTCTCAAAATCGATAGGATTCACTTTGTGCGGCATGGTGGAGGAGCCGACTTCGCCTTTAATCGTCTTCTGTCCAAAGTAAGCCATGGAGATGTAGGTCCAGATATCGCGGTCCATATCGATCAGGATCGTGTTAAAACGGGAGATGGCATCGAACAGTTCGGCCATGTAATCGTGTGGCTCAATCTGCGTCGTGAAAAGATTCTGCTTCAGTCCCAGCTTGCCTTCAATAACCCCCTTGGCCAGCGCCGGCCAGTCGACATCCGGATAGGCGGAGAGATGCGCGTTAAAGTTGCCGACCGCGCCATTCAGCTTTCCGAGAATCTCTACCGCCGTTTCCTTCTGCATCTGAAATGCAAGACGATCGGCAAATACCGCCAGTTCCTTTCCGATGGTGGTGGGCGATGCGGTCTGACCGTGCGTGCGCGCCAGCATGGGGACGGATTTCCACTTTTGTGCAAAGGCGTTGAGTTGATCGATCATTTCCTGCTGATGCGGCAACAGCGCAGCGAGACCGTCTTTAAGCATCAGCGCATGCGAGAGATTGTTAATATCTTCCGAGGTACAGGCAAAGTGCAGAAACTCAGAGAGCGCTTCCAATGAGGAGCCGGCTATCTTCTGCTTTAGATAATATTCCACCGCCTTAACATCGTGATTGGTGGTCCGCTCGATCTCTTTAACCTTTTCAGCTTCCTGCGGCGTAAAGTCGTCAACAATTCCAGTGAGCAGGTTAAGCTCTTCCGCGCTGAGCGCACGGCATTCAGGAATGCCCGGTTCCGCACAAAGCGCTTCAAGCCAAAGCACCTCCACACGCACTCGATTACGCACAAGGGCATATTCGGAAAAACATTCGGTCAATTCGACGACCTTAGAGGCGTAACGTCCGTCGATCGGGCAGATGGCTGTAATCATTCTTTCTCTCCTCAATAAAATCTATGCAGACTGAATCACTGCGTTTCTTGCGTAATGGAGATGAATATAGACGGAAGACCCCGGCTTGAAAACCGCAGAGTGCTAGAGTTTGCAATCCGCCCAATCTCAATACTTACCCCCCGGGACCGTGGAATTCCGAATCACTATAAGCGGAGGTGCGTTTTTTTAAAAATTAAGGGAGGTTACTCGTACAAGTTGCCGCTTGACCTGAAAATTCCCGACGTCATAAAGGTTTCGTACCTGGACATCGCCTATTCGCCCTTGTTCTTGTAGCTCACCACGTTGAACACCTTCAGCGGTTTCGACTTGCCCTTGGCCATTACATCCTCCAGGGGAATGCGCTCAAACTCATCGTCCAAATGGGAATGGGTACACTCGCTCACTACCACCTGACCGGCCTTTGCCGAAGAGCACAACCGCGCCGCCGTATTAACCACATCCCCGATGACCGAGTAGCTCATTGTACGGGTCGAGCCGATGTAGCCGGCCACCAGTTCGCCCGTGTTGAGGCCGATGCCGATCTGAATTGACCGCTTTCCTTCGGCTTCCCGCATACGATTAAATTCAACCAGTGCATCCTGCATGTCCACGGCCGCACGCACTGCCCTCATAGCGTCGTCCGGATGGCTGACCGGTGCCCCCCACAACACCATAATTTCGTCGCCCACGAACTTGTCCACGGTTCCCTCGTGCTTGAACGCGATTTCCACCATCAGCTCAAAATACTCATTCAGCATCTGCAGGACTTCGACGGCAGCCATCTTCTCGCTCATCGCCGTAAAGCCGCGGATGTCCGCAAAAAGCACCGTTACCACCCGATCCTGACCACCCTTTTCTACCGAAAGCGTGCCGCTCACCACCATCTCCGCCAGATCCGGCGACATCAGCTTGGAAAAGCGCTCGCGGGTGATGGCATCCTCCCGGATCTTCTTTCCCATCTGCAGGTTCACGATGAAGCGCGCGGCCTGGGTGCCGATGTTCGTCAGCAGCTGCAAATCCTTTTCCGAATAAGCATTCACCGCCACCGACGAATCAATGACAATGCATCCGAGCAGCTCGTTCTGATCGAGGATCGGTGCGCCCATGGACGACCGGATCCCCTGCATGATCATGGATTCCGCTTCCCTGAACCGCGAGTCGATCTGCGCATCGGAGGAGAGCACGCCGGCCTTCTTCTCCTTGACCTGGTTGACCAGTGTCGAAGAGATGACCAGCTTGTTTTCCTTCTTCTTCATCCGGCACACCACCGGCTTCAGATCACCGGACGCCTCATCCTTCAGCAGGATGGCACCCCGATCGCAGTTAAGAAATTCAAACGTGCGGTCGAGAATCCTGCGCAGTACCTGTTCCATTTCGAGATCGAGCTTAAAGTCCCGCTGCATTTCGTACGCCATGCGGAGCTTTTCGTAATCGATGCGCACAGTCTTGTCGTCGAGTTCCTTTTCGGGAAGAAAGCGATCCGTGACCGCTACCTGCGACTGGATGTGGCTCTGCAGGGCATCCGTGCTGACGTCGACCATCAGCCCGGCCTCTGCGCAAACTTCTTCGGATAGGAATATGCAGCGGGTGTTGCCCATGGACACTTCGTCACCGTCCCGCAACAGATGTTTACCTTCAATCTTCTGTTGGTTTACCCAAGTGCCATTCAGACTGCCGCGATCCTCGATTATGTAGCCCTGATCCTGCTCCAACGTAATAATCGCGTGTTCCTTGGACACGATGCGATCGAGAATCTGCACGTCGCTCCGGGGAAGCCGCCCGACTTTGTTGAACGGCTTCAATACAACTTCTCTTCTGCCTTCTGTATCAAATACTACCAGCTTTGCCATGGTCGCATAGGGAAGCGAAAAAAAGGCCCCCTGTCAACGAAATCATGAATCGGGTGTAAATCAGTTCCGCAGGACAAAAGATGCGGAGAAAAGTTTGTTCCATCGGCCCTTTCGGCGGAGAGGGGGTGCTCAGGGCGAGAACGGCTTCATCGCCTTCGGGACTCCAGAACGGCCTCCCCTAGGCCTGCGGGAATGAGAAATAACGAGATAATCAATTCTGCGCGTCCTCAACATACTGCGTGCACTCTTCCCAAAGATTCTTCAGCAGATCCTTCGTTTTATCATCAAACTCTGCCCAACGGCGCTCACACCAAACGTCTGCTGACGTCTTCACTGTATCCCTCAGATGATACCACTCATAGTCCATCTCATTATTTTTCAGAGCATTACTTTCGCACATACTAACAAGATAGAGCAGAATCATACCCAGTTCGTTATAATATGATTTACTGCTGCCCGTCACACGTTTCGCCAGAGCGTCCCGGCACACCTCCGCAGGATATTTGGTCACGATGATTCTCAGTTCCTCCGCAATCAGCTTCGAAAAGGCACTTTCAATTACGCTGTACGATTCCTTCTTGCTTCTTAACTCTACATCATTAGGAACAAAGTTATCATCAACAGCAGGAGTTTCACCTATTTTATAATACGCCTTTGTATCATGAGTAAAGGTATAGTGAACATTGGTCACACGATTTAACGTCGCATTCTCAAACGAAACACCCTTCATCAGCGGCTGTACCGCCCCCGAACGCAGAAGCTGAATCTCTACATTCGCTTTGCCGTATTCATACCACATCACCTTTTCGCTTTTCAGGAAGTTCCGAACAACCTGCTCAATAACTTCTTTTTCACCGTAAAACTCAGAGGCTTTGTCCTTTCTGAAAGGATTCTCCACCGTGCTGTAATCACTTGTTCGCTGGGAAACCTTAGACTCACTATCTCTATCCTTTTTATCCAATTCCAGCTGAACCGTTTTAAAATTGACCACATAATCCCGGGCGTTGGTTTCAGTAAAGTCCCGAGCATCGGTTAATACAGTAAGTGCCCAGGCGTTGGTATTGTACGCGTCATACTTGCCCTCGAGCTCCGTTCGCAACTTTATATCAATATCCGGAAGATCAACAGACGCGTCGGCCTCAATCACGACAAGATTCCGTGCCTGCCGCTTTTCAACAGCAGCTTCCACAGCGTCTTTCAGGTCGTCAACACGCTTAACCCATGTGGTTCCTTCAGAATTTAAGCGAACATTGTCAATCCCCAAATGAATTCTGAAATCGAGCATTTCCTTTGCCAGACACACATAGACATAGGAGAGGCCGGGATAGATATCCATTTCAGTAGATGCCTCATTCGAATAATACTTAAGTGCCGCCGTCAAAACCCGATCATCATCAAAGGCCACCCCAATACTCTCTTTCAGATAATCCCACCCATCTGCAAGCGCTTCGCTTTCGGAGTAGTCATTCAAACGCTGAAGAGCAAACTTGTATACTTCTCTGAATTGACCGCTCTTCCCGTAGGCAATGATTTGCTCCTGCCAACTTTCTGCGATGGCGTCAATAATATTTTTTCGCGCTGCGTTGAGCATCGGATCGTTTCCGAAAAAGGCCTCTCTTTCCAAAACGTACTCATTCAGATCAAGCAGCACCTTTTCGTGCTCGGCAAAGGCCGCACTTTCCGCCGCAGCAAGTTCTGCATTTATGTGGTTTCTCCAGAATGTCCGAGCCGCATCACTTAAGCTCTCATCGACGTCCTGATAGGATTTCAAGTCCGCTTCAATTTTAAGAGCAGACAGATAATCCTGATTTCTTACATATCGATCGATCTCAGACTGTTCGGTTTTTGCAGCGGAGCTATATTGAGACACCTTTTTAGCGGCCGCTTTGATTTCGCTGTTCCAGTCTGGACAATATTGGCTCCCGTCAAACCCAAGCGTTTCACGGATCGCCGGCCAGTTACTTTTCAGTTCAGCAATTTCCTTGGGCTTTAAATCCGAAGCGGCCACATTCCAGTTCGGTTCAGAAAAAGAAATTTTCTTTTCCAGTTTATCGCAATATTCGCTCCAGTCGCTGATTTTTTTATTGTCGCTCGGAGGAGCCTCTCGCCTTAAGAGTTCAAACTCTCGCCGGGCAATCTGTTCGCGATAATACTGTTCTTCCGCCTCAAACGCTTCTGGGCTAAATCTGTCCTTCATGGAACAAAGATATATATACCCAAAATATGGATCCTTATACTGCGAAAGATAGGTAGTACATGAAGACAAAACAAATACAACCACAACAAAAAACGCTACAAATACTCTTACCCCTTTAATCATAGCAACCCCCTTTCATTATTGATACAAACTGCGAATCGGAACGGAACGTAAAACGCGAAACCCGTTTTTATCATTCAATAAATGATCGATTGTGCGCAGGGGCTTTTCATTTTCCCCATCCAACAGCCAGGGAGCCAAGGTAGCCAGCCTCGCTCCTGTACCGTCAACACCGCCTTTCATTACAGAAAAGCTTACCGGTATTTCCCCTCGCTCTGTTGAAACCGGCTTCTCAGTCAGCATAACAATCTCAGACGCGTTTCCACATAAATCAAACACCCCAAGCGGATATGGAAAGTTGTTCTCCTCCAACGTACGCGGAGAATCCTTCCAGTAATAATTGACCAGCTCGTTTCCGATAAAATCACCATCGCGTTCCAGCCGAGACTGAATATCTTTCCAGGATGACGCCTCTGATTTTCTGAAAAAATCGTATCCGAATCGAGCGGCATATTCCCACTCATAAGCAAACGGAAGGCGATATCCGACTTGAGACATATTCACCACCCAACCCTGTTCAGTTCTTCTGTAAAGCGGCTTTAGGCCGTCGATCTCACTCAGCCAATTACAAAACTCAACCGCCTCGTCAACCGTACAATCCACACACGGCGTCGAGCCGCCAAGACTTGCGCCTCCCTTACCGTTTCGCTGCCGAAACACGTTCATCTGCCCTTCCGTCACTTCACCGACCGCTAAGTACACGGGCGATAAAAATTCTGAATTTGTATATTCCGGAAAAATATTTTCGTTTCCATCATACCCCAAATTCAGAGGAACCAATGAGAATCTAATCAAAAACTCACTCTTGTCTTCTCCAGCCAGACTGAACTGGGTCTGAGCGGGAAGATACAATGCACCATAAGAATCCCGCTCTTTCCCCGGTATTCCAGCATATTTACTCCACCACAAAAAACCTGCGCCATCCCGGTTTTCTAAAGCACCAAAAAACCTTCCCGCAAGAATGGGGAAATAATTATTCACAACGATTGAGTTTCCTCCATTACTTTCCCAAAACTTAATTGCGCACTTTATAATGCTGGCATTCAATTCTTCCTGAACTTTTCTGATATCTTCTTCGTTCGTAAGTCGAGCATAATCCCATAGGCCCCATATATATGCGCCATTGGCCCATGCCAGCCATTTTCCACCGTTCTCATTATTCTTATCCGCCTGATACTTGTTCAGAATCTGCACAATATACCTGCCCCAAAACAGCCGACAATATTCAATGAGCTGCTCGTCCGGAGCATCAGCAAACACATCAACAGTCGCAAAATATTCAGGAAACAAATCATCGACCGAAAAAGAAACCACGCTGCTGTACTCTCGGTCCAGTAAACGGCGGCTCACAATTTCTTCCAACTTCGTGTATGTTGCCTGCCGGGCATTCTGAAGTTCTTCTTCAATCCCATTCTCTTCTTCAATCGGCTCTGCATATTGAGCCATCATTTCCATGGTCTCCCCGATCGAATCCAGCCCTGTCAATCGCTCCGGCAGCATCGAAGAGGGGGCAAACAGGTCAATCAATCCTCCGCGAACAGATCCAGGAAAAACATCAATTATAGATCTTGCATGGGAATACATAACTCGCAACGTAATCCCTCCCCCTAAAAGCAAAAACAGCGGAAACCCAAACAGAATGATTTTCCGACCATGAGAACGTCTCTTTCTCAGCCTCTTTTCCAAATCAACAAGATCGTTCCCTGATTTCTTTTTCATTAGACCCTCATCATATAAATTCATCACATTACTGAACGAATCCGACTGCCCGATCATCCCCCGAAAAACACCCTGAAATCATGAATCCTCATCTAAAGGAACAATCGCCACGCGAAATCCTACGCTATAGCTGCGCTCATCCGTGAATTCCTTGTATGAGTCCGCCCTGCAGTTCCACCATTCAGAACTCCACGCCCCGCCTCTGCACACATGACCCATATACTCCGCAGCAGGCTCGTCAGTTATTTTTCGGCCTTCAGCGATACACCATTCCCAAGCATTTCCATGCATATTATGCAGTCCCCAGGCATTTGGAATGCTCGATCCAACAGGATGAGTTTCACTGCCTGCATTCCCGGACCACCACGCATAGTTATTCAGTTTCCATACAGCACTTCCGAAACAGTAATCCCCCGAAACTTTTGCCTTACAGGCATATTCCCATTGAACCTCAGTCGGCAACGTATACACATAACCTTCATTCAGATTACCGGCCTTGCGATCAATTTTTGTCAGTCTGTTGCAAAACTCTATCGCCTCCAACCAGGTCACATTTTCGACCGGCAAATCATCTCCACCTGAACTTCCGTATTTACCGTTCCCCATAATCTGCTTCCACTGTCGTTTAGACACCTCGGTTTTGGCCATCCAGAACGGTTTATCAACAACCGCCAAATGCTCATATTCGGTATTTTCCCCCATCAAAAACTCGCCTTCGGGAATAGGAAGAAATTCCATCTTGAAACCGCTGTCCGTCGTCAATACTTTCTTCCCCATATTGCTCAGCACATCCTGCTGAAGCATCTTCGCCTGTTCCCACTCCATTTTGGTTCGGAATCGACTGACCAAGCCTCCTGCGATTATGCTGACCGCAACCCCTGCAACACCCAATGAGATAAGCCAGCGCTTTCGGGATTTAACTTTACTCGCCCTAAGCTCTTCCTCCTCAACAATCCGGTCAATTCTCTCCTGAGCTTCCTTTTTAATCCGAAGATGCTCATCAGACGGAACCTCCAAAACGGCCAGTCGAGAGAGGGTCGCCATCAATTTGCGTAATTCCTGAACAAGAACAACAATATCTGACTTTCCATCCGTCTCTTTCGATACAATCGACTGTTCAAGACTTCTGAGCACGTTGTTGAGTTTTTCAGCCTCCTCAATCGATTGCCTGGCCTGCTCTTCAACCTTTTTTATCTCCCGAATTAAAGAAACTCCCTTATGACCATCAAGCCGGACACTGTCATCCCACTCATCAAATTCTTTTAAAACCCGACTCCATTTTTTACTGCGCACATATTTCTGCATTCGGGACAACACTTCCTGAGAATTCAAAAATCCATCAATATCTGTCCCACAAGAACTGCAAAATCTGGAATCCACAAATTCCTTTTGGCTACACTCCGGGCACGTGTGATACAACCCGGCACCGCATCCACTACAAAAGCTGACGTCGCTCGAGTTTTCCAACCCACAGGAAGGACATAAGATTGACGAAGTTGATTCCGGCTTGCGCACAGGCTTCTGTTTTTTAACTTCGAGCTCTTCCACCGCTCTGCACAATTCATCCACACTGAAGAACCGTTCCTCCGGCTTTGACTTCGTGCATTTGAAAATAATCTTAGACAGTTTCGGGTTCGAAATTCCGTCAGGATCGAGCGTATCGGGAAGCTGCCCGGAAATCATTTCATAAAGCACCTTCCCCAAGGCATAAATATCGGCAGTATGGTTGACACTTTTCGCATCGCGCTGTTGTTCCGGCGGCATATAATAGGGCGTTCCAAGCCCATATCCGGAAATGGAAAGCTCCGAATTTCGTCCGGCCTGTGCCAGACCGAAGTCAACAATCTTTGGAATGAGTTCCCCGCCATCGTTCTGCAGTAAAATATTCGTCGGCTTAATATCGCGATGAACCAGATTCTTCCGGTGAGCATACGCCAACCCCTGCGCAATGCCTTTGAAAAGCCTCACCGCTTCAGGTATTTCCAGCTTGCCCTTTTGCCGCAAATAATCCCGAAGCGATCCGCCGTCGATATATTCCATCACCAGCCACACTTCGTTTTTCCCGTCGGCAACATCCTCGGCAACGTCATACACACCAACCACATTGCGGTGATTCAACTGAGCAATCACCTGCGCCTCACGCTTAAACCGCTCGATGACCACATCATCCTGTTCAGCATGCAGTTTCTTAATTGCTACAGTTCGGCCCAGCTTCCGGTCTAAGGCTTTCCATACCACTGCAAAACCACCTCGGCCCAGCTCCTCAATAAACTCATAACGTTGAGCCAGCAACTTTCCATCACTAAAGGCGCTGTATTCAGACTTAGCCCCTTTCACGTTGGGCATCGTCGGCATATCCCCAAGAGAAAATGGCTCCACCGAAGAAGGCCCGGCCGTCGGAGCCGAATTCTGCAAATCCGGCTGCTCCATAGAACTGGCTTTCGATATGGCTGAAATATTGGACCCACACTCAAGACAAAACTTAGCCCCTTCCGGCAACTCAATATTACAATTTGGACAATTCATAACCACCATACACCCCTATCGAATTATTTTTATTCAACACCACTCACCAGCACAAGCATTATATCAAAATTTATCCCAATTCTTAACTTCTCACATTCTGCAATTCGTTTTCACAGTCATCCTATTCGTTAAAAAACGACTCTCCAGTGCAGCAAGGTTATTCTTTGGAAGGGGATGCGCTGAAGCGGTGTGGACAAGGCGTTAATCAGTACAGACTGCGCTACGCGCCGGCTCATACTCATTCGGCCCATTCCGGGAAAACGCGACCGGCATAGCAGAGGCACTGCCTTCTTTCGGACCTCCTCTCGTATCGCAGGCATTCTGACTGCTCTGTCACTCGTGGAAAAACAAGAGGTGCCAGTCACGTAATCTAGTAATTACACACAAATGCTCCACATTTTCCACCCGCTCGCCGTCCTTCATTTCATCGATTCTTTGCGAGCATCTCGATAGGCATTTTCAGCTCGTACAGTCGGCCCTCTTTTGCCTTTCCTCGCCCGGGCGGATTCCGCTTGTCGACCTTTTGCAAATATAGAAATAAAAATGGGCGGAGAATCAAAATATCGCCGATATGTTCCACATAAATCTCAGCCTTATCGTTTGCCCTCCGCACCGCGGATTTTAATAAAACCTTTTCGCGAAATTTTGCGGTCAATCTGCCCGGCTCGCTGTTTGGGCACGCGACGGGGACGTCGCGTCTGCGACAATGAATTGCGTGCGCTGTTCTCCACGCGATACTTGTTCCCGAAACGTGATGCTGCGAGTAATTTTCTCAATATATTCAGGCATTTTACGGAAATGGGCTTGACGGGTATAGGGGCTCAGCTTATACATGATAAAAATAATAATCAAATCATTGATTTCTGGAGGCTTGGTATGAAATTGTCGACGAAAGGGCGCTATGCAATGCGTATCCTGCTGTGTATTTCGCGATTGCAGGGAGATCAACCCGTTCCGAAAAAGAAGATAGCGGAGCTGGAGGGAATTTCCACCGACTATATTGAACAGATCATGGTTCCCCTGAAAAATGCTGGACTGGTGAACAGTGTGCGCGGGTTGCGCGGCGGATTTTGTTTAGCGAAGGAGCCGGCGGACATCACAGTGTACGATGTACTGTCGGCCTCGGAAGGCAATATTAATCTGGTGGGGTGCTTGGCGGAAGGCTGTGGTCGCTCAAATGAATGTGTCGTTCAGCGTGTTTGGCAGGGTGCCAGCAGCGTATTAAAGGACTATTTTTCAAAAATTACGCTTAAAGAACTTCAGGATGATTATGAAGCGCGCGTGAAAAACGAACCCATCATGTTTAATATTTAATGGAGGAATCAAGATGCCTTTATACAACAATATAACCGAAACCGTCGGGCACACCCCGCTCGTGAAACTCAATCGGATCGCTGAAGGACTGAAAGCGACTGTTGCTGTTAAGTTAGAATCGCGCAATCCCCTTTCGAGCGTGAAAGACCGAATCGGTGTGGCGATGATTGAGGATGCGGAGAAAAAAGGGCTGATTCGTCCCGGGTCTACGCTGATTGAGCCCACCAGTGGGAATACCGGCATTGCACTCGCGTTTACGGCAGCAGCCAAAGGATACAAACTGATTCTTACGATGCCTGAGAGCATGAGTATTGAGCGACGCCGCCTGTTGAAGGTGCTAGGCGCTGAATTGGTGCTGACCCCGGCCGAAGAAGGGATGCCGGGCGCTATCCATGCCGCAGAAGAACTGATCCGGAAAAATCCGAATGCCATTATGCTTCAGCAATTTGATAACCCGGCCAATCCGAGGATTCATCGTGAAACCACTGCGGAGGAGATCTGGGATGATACGGAGGGCAAGGTGGATCTATTCGTGGCCGGTGTAGGAACGGGCGGGACACTCAGTGGGGTCGGATCGAGACTCAAAGAAAAGAATGCTCAGATCAAAGTGGTTGCGGTGGAGCCGAAAAGCTCCTCTGTGATTTCCGGGGGCAAGCCGGGTCCGCATAAGATTCAGGGCATCGGTGCCGGTTTTATTCCCAACAACCTGCAGACGGATCTGATTGACGAAATCATTCTTCTGGATGGCGATGAAGCCGGTGCGACGGCCAGGCAGCTTGCCAAGGAGGAAGGTATTCTGTGCGGCATTTCCGCAGGAGCAAATGTTTTTGCTGCGCTTGAATTGGCAAAACGCCCCGAAAATGAGGGTAAACTGATTGTGACGGTGATTTGCGACACCGGAGAACGCTATCTTTCCACTTGGCTCTTTGAGGAAGCATAGAGCATTTTAAGGTTGCGGGGTGGAATTGCATATCAGGTGTTCTTATCAAAACGTCGTCTGTTTGAATTGATCTATTCTTGTGGTTTTGTTTATTTGATAGGACTTTTTTGGAAATAGTTCATTCAAGCTGCGGAGCTGGTATGAGATATATTTGTTTTGTTCTGTTTTTTTCGGCGGTCTGCGTGCAGGCCGAAATGCGCACGTGGACTTCTCAGACGGGCGACACCTTTGAAGGAGAAATGGTCAGAGAAAGCGGGCCGGATGTTGTTTTGAAAGGACTGGACGATCGCAGTATTAAGGTTCCGTTGTCCGGTTTATCGGACGAAGATCAGGAATATGTCCGTTTCAAGCGTCCGATTGAGCTGAAAATCGAGATCAGCATCCGCGCGAATGTAATTGAGAATCCGCCCATACAGAGCGAGATAATAAGCGACAGCCATACTGTAGGAGGTGGAACTCAAGAATCGGGATACTATCCGCTTGTTAAGATTAAGAAGGGATTAAAACCTATCGATAAACAGCTGGATGTATACGTCCTCGTATTCGACCCAGAGCGTCGACTGATGGCACATGACCGAACCGAGAATATTCAGTTTTCCGATGAAAATAACTATTTTGCAGGAGCATTTACCGGTGCAATTTTTCAGCTTACAGACTATGGGTTCACTCTCGTGTTAGTGGTTGATAAAAAGGGAAATATTGTTGCGAGCGATGCCACGCAGAAAAGCGCGCTTAAAGCACTGAATTTAGAGGAGCTGTTTGCTAGAGAGCTGGGGTACTTTCTGCTCCAGAAATATTATTTATCCGGCACCGGGCGTGATAGGCCTTTTACTCTTTCGTTTTCCGCCATTGCGCTTTCCGAGGATCAGGAAAAGGCGCTTCCGCACGGAATCGTTGAATCCATTCGGGAGGTTGTTGATGGCGGGTTCAAGGTTTATCTCGACCATATCGAAACTCAAATTGAAGAGCGTTCTTTGAGACCGTCACGTACCGAGCTGTTTAGTTTCCGGCGTCCGTTTATGAGTTTTTTGGGATTTCCGCCGAGCTCGGACCGTAGTGTCTTGCCCGAATCCAAATGGGTGGCGTGGTGCAAGGAAGTCATGCAGGTTGAGCGAAGTACGACGTTCCGCTTTGTTGCTCAGAGCGAGGGCTTGTTGGTGATCGGCGTCGATGGAAAACCGGTTTTCAATAATGATTCCGCTTTAGGAGAACTGTCTGAAGAGGCCATTGTTCGTGAGGGCGTCATTCCTTTTTCGGAGCATGCAGCGTATGCCTTTTCCGGGGAGTGGATCTCCGTTGGGGAAGGGCAGGTTATTTTGCTCGATATCATGATGACACCTTCGGAGGAGTTGCGTTCTGAAACAGTGCTGTTTGTTGAGGAAAAGGGCGTTGAATATCCTGAGGATTCAATAGGGAATCCAATCCTCCCACTTTTTTCTACGGTTGAGATTCCGGAGGAGGTGCTCGACGTGGTCTATAAAGACGTCTGTCCCGAGGGCGTAGAACCGCCTGAACCCTTTGTCATGGCCTCTCCTTGAGAGATCCACGTAACAAGGATCGGTAGTGTAGACGAAGCATCTCTGCTTCGGCGTCTCCTCTGAGCGGCGGACTCAGCGCGCACAACGAAGCAGGGATGCTCCATCTACGTTCTTTCAAGCCCACTCTCTGGAGCGTTCGACGGCGCGACGCCATTGGATAAGTCGGGCTTCGGCTTCGTCGGAGCTGATCTGTGGTTCAAAGATGCGGTCGATTTGTCGAATGGCAGAAATCTCTTCGGGCGAGTCCCAGAATCCGACGGCGAGGCCGGCAAGGGCGGCGGCTCCAAAGGCGGTGGATTCGATCATCGCCGGCCGCTCGACCGGTATCTGCAGCAGGTCGGCCTGAGTCTGCATCAGCAGGTTGTTGACGCAGGCCCCGCCGTCGACGCGCAGGCGTTTGATGGCGGTTCCGGCGTCGCGCTCCATGGCTCGGAGCAGTTCTGCTGACTGGAAGCACATGGACTCAAGCGCTGCGCGGGCGATATGTGCTTTGCCCGTTCCGCCGGTGAGTCCGATCAGGGTTCCTCGGGCGCGCGGGTCCCAATACGGCGCGCCGAGGCCGGAAAATGCAGGAACCCAGTAGACGCCGCCGTTATCGGGAACGGTCTGGGCGAGCGGCTCAATTTCGGCGGCGTTATGAATGATTTCCAGTTTGTCGCGCAGCCACTGTACGGCAGCGCCGGCGGTGAATACGCTGCCCTCCAGGGCATAGCAGGTTTCGTTTGGACGTTGCCACGCCATGGTGGTGAGGAGCTTGTTTTGTGATTCGGTCGGTGCGTTGCCGGTGTTCATGAGCATAAAGCATCCGGTGCCGTAGGTGTTTTTGGCGCAGTTCGGCTGAAAACAGGCCTGACCAAAGAGCGCGGCATGTTGATCGCCCGCAACGCCGGTAATACGACAGCCGGACTGGCAGAGAAATTTATCGACCGATCCGTATAGCGTGCTGGAAGGTTTGACTTCGGGCAGCAGGCTGCGAGGAATCTCAAGGAGTTCCAGCAGCTCGTCGTCCCAAGTCAACGTATGAATATTAAAGAGCAGCGTACGCGATGCGTTGGAGACATCGGTGGCATGCACTTTGCCTTTCGTGAGTTTCCACAGCAGCCAGGAATCGATGGTGCCGAAGGCCAGCTCGCCCCGGTCGGCCTGCGTGCGTGCGCCGGTTACGTGGTCGAGTATCCATTTAATCTTTGTGCCGGAAAAGTAGGGATCGAGATAGAGCCCGGTGGCGCGGTGAAAGCGGGGTTCCATCCCTTCGTCTTTTAGTTTTCGGCATAGATCAGCGGTACGGCGGTCCTGCCAGACGATGGCGGGATAAATGGGTTCGCCGGTTTTTCGGTTCCAGAGAATGGTGGTTTCGCGCTGGTTGGTGATGCCGACCGCCTCAATGTCTTCAATGTGCACACCGGCTTGGCGCATGGCCAGATGAGCGGTTTTTTCCTGCGTTTCCCAGATTTCTTCCGGGTCGTGCTCAACCCATCCGGGACGCGGGTAGTGTTGCGTAATTTCCTGTTGCACAACGGCACGCAACCCGCCCGAACGATCAAACAAAA
Organism: Pontiellaceae bacterium; assembly: GCA_016937035.1. Next base: position 2,410 of record JAFGWS010000091.1, on the reverse strand, counting down.
TTGTCCGGGAGCTGGTTGTTCCTTGATCCAATGCCAGAACGCATCTCATGGGCGGGAGTATAGAACGGCGTTCGTTTTGAAAAAGGATTTTTTGGCAAATTGTTCATTCAGAACGAGCAATTGACTTACGGCGGTGTAATGGATTGTTTTCCGGTTTTTTGTTGATAAAGTGTCCCCTTTAAATCATATACGACGCTTTTTCCGGGGGAAAACCTACATGCGGATTGTAATTCTTGGAGCAGGAAATGCCGGACGCCAGCTTGCACAGCGATTGTGCGAGGAGAAGCATTCGGTGGTGATGGTAGATGTCGATGCAGAGGCGCTGGCTCAGGCCGAAGCGGGGCTCGATGTGCTGACGTTGTGTGGTCAGGGCACGAATCCGGCGGTGCTGGAGGAGGCGCAGGTTCACAAGTCGGATCTGCTGATTGCCGTCACCGACAACGACGAGGTCAATGTATTGGCCTGCCTAATGGCCAACGCGGCCGGCGTGAAGGGCAAAATTGCGCGCGTGACCAATCCCGATTTCCTGAACGGTTCTACCCACTACAATCTCCACGGAATGGGCATTGATCTGGTGATCAACCAAAAGCAGGAGTGCGCCCGAGAGGTGTACAACATGCTCCAGATTCCCGGAGCGCTGGAGGCGTTTGATCTGTTCGCCGGCAAGGTGATGGTGGCCGGTTTTCGCGTAACGTCGGCGAGTCCGCTGCTGGACCGTACGCCGGCGGAATGCGATCGGCTGGATTTGATTCAGCGCGTCCGCGTAATTGCGATTCGCAGGAATGATGAATTGGTCATTCCACATGGCGATACACTTTTTAAGAAACAGGACCTGGTTTATCTGGTGGGCCAGCGTGAAGATATTACTCACTTTTTCAGCTGGGTGTGCCCTGATATTAAGCCGTTCGAGAAGGTGATCATTGCGGGCGGCGGCGATCTGGGGTTGATGCTGGCGCAGTTTATTGAAAACGATGTTGATTGTGTGCTGCTGGAGCAGGATGAAGAGCGCGCACGCTATTGTTCGGCGGAGCTGAATAAGACGCTGATTCTGCGCGCCGATGCGCTGACGGAAAGTGCGCTGGAGGAATCGGGCCTTCGTGATAACACGGCATTTGTTGCGCTCACGGGCGATGACGAAGGCAATATTATGAACTGCCTGATGGCGCAGAAGAAGGGCGCCTCGTTTACGGTTACGCAGATTACACGAACCGACTTTATTCCCGTCGTGGAACAGCTCTATTTGGTGAACCGCGTGGTGAGTCCATATATTTCCACGACAAATGCGATTCTGCACTGGCTTCGCTCGCAGAAGGTGCAGGCAGCATCGCTGCTGCATAATCTGCCCGGCGAGCTGCTCGATGTGATGATTGAAGAGGACGGAAAGCTTGCGGGTAAAAAAATCTGCGAAATCAAGCTTCCTTCCAAATCGATCATCGCTACGGTGCTTCGCAAGGGTGAAGTGGTGACGGCGACGGGCGATCTGGCGTTGGCCCCGGGCGATCAACTGCTTATCTTCTGTCATCCAACGGCCGTGAAGAAGATTCAATCGCGGTTTTTATAATGGAACATCGGCGGTTGCTGGTGGATATTTTAACTCAATACGCATTGCCCGGAACACATTATGAATAAACGAGCCGTATTTCATTTGGTTGCCTACATGACGCTGGTGATCGGTCTGTCGATGATGGGCTGCGCCGGGATTTCGTGGCTGTATGACGAGCCCGCGAATATTCGATGGAGCCTGCTTCAGTCGGGCTTGATCGCGGTTGTCAGTGCGGTGGGAGTGGGCTGGTTCTCGCGCGGCGATATTAATCTTTCGCGCCGCGACGGCTTCGGCGTGGTCACTTTCGGCTGGATTTCCGCGACGCTCTTTGGCTCGCTGCCGTATATGCTATCCGGCGTCATTCCGCAGCCGGTTTCCGCTCTGTTTGAAACGATGTCCGGGTTTACCACGACCGGGGCGTCGGTGCTGAGCAATCTAGAGGAAATACCGCACAGTATTCATTTTTGGCGTGCGCTGACGCACTGGTTCGGCGGTATGGGCGTACTGGTGCTCTGTGTAGCGATTCTTCCGTTCCTCGGCGTGGGCGGCATGCAGATTTATCGGGCGGAGGTGCCGGGCCCCTCGAAAGACCGTCTCACACCGCGGATCACCACCACGGCCAAGCTGCTCTGGGGGGTTTATGCGCTGCTGACCCTGATTGAGGCCGTGCTGCTCAAATTGGCCGGAATGAACTGGTTCGATGCGTTTTGCCAGTCATTTTCCACAATATCAACTGGCGGGTTTTCGACCCGATCAGCCAGTATTGCGGCCTTTAACAGTCCTGTGATCGAAGTCATTATCATTTTCTTTATGTTCATTTCCGGTATTAATTTTTCGCTGCACTTTCGGGCTTTAAACGGACACTTT
>JAFGWS010000090.1 GCA_016937035.1 Pontiellaceae bacterium | reverse complement strand
GGCGGGCTTCGTGTTTGTATCCTTCGGTGGACTATTGAATATCGCCACAATTTCTGAAGAGGTTCAGAATCCGCGTAAAAATATTCCTGCCGGTTTTCTTGCGGCCACGCTGGTGATCGCTGTGCTTTATACGCTGCTGCTGATTGTTACCGTGGGCGTGCTCCCGGGCGAGCGGCTCTCTGGTTCATTGGCCCCCATTGCAGATACCGCAAAAATTCTGGTTGGGATGCCGGGATACATCGCCATCACGGTGGCCGCGGTGCTGGCGTTTGTGACGACGGCGAATGCGGGTATTCTGTCGGCCTCGCGCTATCCACTCGCGCTGGGGCGCGATCGGCTGCTGCCGTCTATTGCAGCAAAAACCAACCGGGCTGGGGCACCGGTGGCTGCGGTTGTGCTGACCGGGGTGGTGATTCTGGGGGCGCTGTTACTCGATATTGAAAAGCTGGTGAAAGCGGCGTCCACGGTGGTATTGAGCTCCTACATTCTTTCTGCTGTGGCGGTGTTGGTGATGAGGCACAGTAAGTTGACCAACTATCGTCCGACCTTTCGGGTTCCGTTTTATCCGGCGCTTCCCATTCTTGGCATAATCTGTTTTGCGGCCCTGATTGTGGATATGGGGCTGGCGGCGGTTGAAATTAGTCTCGGGTTGGTGTTACTTGGGGTGGGGACCTATTTTTTCTATGGCCGAAAACGCGTTGCGATGGAATATGCGCTGCTCCATATTGTTGAGCGAATGACCAATCGGAACCTGACAGCCGATTCGCTGGAGAAGGAGCTTTATCAGGTAATTCATCAGCGCGATGAACTGGAACCCGATGCGTTTGATGAGGTCTTAAAAACGGCGCGGGCTGTCGACCTCGACCCTGGGGCGGATAAGTCGGACTTTCTTCAGGTGGTTTCCCGCGCGTTGGAGAGCGAGTTGGATCATTCCGTAGAAGAAATTCAAGCACGGTTTGTGGAGCGGGAGGAGCAGGGGAGTTGTGTGCTGACTCCTTTTACTGCGATCCCGCATATTATTGTGGAAGGTGAACAGCAGTTTAAGATTATGCTTGTCCGCAGTCGAGAGGGCGTTTCGTTTGAGGATGCTCCGTCAGTCCGTGCCTTTTTTGTGATTGTCGGGAGCCGCGATATGCGACATCTGCACTTGAAAGCGCTGGCAGCCATTGCGCACATCTGTCAACATCCCGAGTTTGAAGCTCGTTGGGTTGCGGCCAAAAATGAATCGCAGCTAAAAGATATTCTCTTGCTCGGAGAGCGGGTGCGCATGTGATATTTTGATTTTGGAGCGGTAAGGATGAAAAAAAAGGGTCTTCGATTTGTTGATGTGTTCTGTATTGCCTCTGGGGCAATGATCAGTTCGGGGATTTTTGTACTGCCGGGGATGGCCTTTGAACGTGTTGGGCCGTCGATGATAATTTCCTACATCATTGCCGGGATGTTGGCGCTGGTCGGTGTGCTGAGCGTGGTGGAGCTTGCAACCGCAATGCCGAAGGCGGGTGGTGATTACTATTTTCTGACCCGCAGTCTCGGTCCGTTAGTGGGTACGGTTTCCGGATTGCTGAGCTGGTTTGCACTCTCATTGAAAACGGCGTTTGCCATTTTTGGTCTGGCGGCGGTGATTTTTCTGCTGAGCGGCGAGCGAGTGCCGCTTTTTGCAACGGCGATTCCGGTTACGGTGGTGTTTGCGGTGCTCAATATTAAGGGAACCGAAGCGGCGGCCCGATTCGAAGTGTTGTTGGTCGTGTTGCTTTTTCTGTTGCTGGGCGGCTATTTTGTGGTCGGAGTGCCCAATCTCCAGGCCGCTCATTTTCAGCCGTTTGTTGCTGGAACCAGCGGAGCTAAAGGGATTTTGTCGACGGCCGGTTTTGTGTTTGTTTCGTTCGGTGGGCTGCTGAAAACCGCCACCATCGCCGAGGAGGTGAAAAATCCTCGACGGAACATTCCAACCGGATTTATTGCGGCAACGATTGCGATTACCCTGCTGTATGCGTTGTTGTTGCTGGTAACAGTCGGGGTGCTTCCCTCCGAACAGTTGACGGGTTCCTATACGCCGATTGCGGACACGGCCCGGCTGTTGGCCGGAAAGTGGGGCTATGCCGCCATTACACTGGCGGCGGTCTTGGCGTTTATTACCACGGCCAATGCCGGTATTATGGCGGCCTCGCGTTATCCACTGGCACTGGGCCGTGATAAGTTGCTGCCGGCGTTTATGGCAAAAACCAGCCGTTCCGGTGAGCCGGTGGTGGCGATTGTGATGACCTCGGTCATTATTCTGGCTTCACTGTTGTTGGAAATTGAGAAACTGGTGAAGGCGGCATCGGCCGTGGTCATCAGTTCCTATATCCTTTCGGCGGCGGCGGTGATGGTGATGCGACGCAGTCGGCTCACCAACTACCGACCTACTTTCCGCGTTCCGTTGTGCCCGTGGCTTCCCCTCTTCGGAATTATCTGTTTTTCGCTGTTGATTGTGGATATGGGACTCGCTGCTGTAAAAATCAGTCTGGGCTTTGCGGTCTTTGGGTTGCTGATCTACTTTTTTTATGGGCGTAAACGCACACATATGGAATATGCGCTGCTGCATGTGGTGGAGGGGTTGACGAATAAAAATCTGACTACCAATAATTCGTTGGAGAAAGAACTCTATGATGTGCTGCATCAGCGCGATGAATTGGTCCCCGATGCATTTGATCGGGTGCTGAAAACAGCGCAGGCCATTGATCTGGGGCCGGGGGCGGATTATGCGGAGTTTTTGGATGTTGTTTCCGCTGCGCTGGAAAAAGAGCTGGAGCATTCCGCCGAGGAAATCCGTGCGCGCTTTGTGGAGCGGGAGGAGCAGGGGAGTTGTGTGCTGACTCCTTTCACGGCGATTCCCCATATTATTGTCGATGGCGAACAGCAGTTTAAAATTATGCTGATCCGTAGTCGGGAGGGAGTTTCGTTCGAGAGTGACCAGTCGGTCCGCGCCTTCTTTGTGATTGTTGGAAGCCGCGATATGCGCCATCTGCACCTGAAAGCGTTGGCGGCCATTGCGCACATCTGCCAGCACCCCGAGTTTGAAAAACGGTGGGCGACGGCCAAAAATGAAGAACAGCTTAAGGATATTCTTCTTCTGAGTGATCGCGTCAGGATGTGAGACGGAGAATGGTTGTTGTGCGCCTGTTTTGGTGCTGGATTTATTGTGAACTACTGTGCTTTTTGGTTTTTGGCTTAAATAGAGGTCTTGTTTTTGATTTTATTATCCATATCCGGGGCCGTGGATGTGGTTTTGATACTATAATTTGCAGGAAGCCGGATTTTTACAGGTAGAAATTTCGTTTGTGGCATCTGAATTGCATATGATTTTTGTTTGTTGATTTAAATGCTGAGGTAAATTGAGGCGATATTGGCGACCAATACTTTGGTCATCAAAAATGTTGACAAATAAGAGGTGTAAAAATAGGTTACTGGAAACTTGGAGGTGAAATATGGCCAATAATGCAATAGAAGGTGGGCAGGCGATTATTCGCTGTCTTGAAAACGAAGGCGTTGAGTATATTTTCGGTTATTCCGGCGGTTCGGTAATTCCGATTTTTGATGCGCTCGTCACCACGCAGACAAAGATTAATTTTATTTTGACCCGGCACGAGCAGGGCGCGGCCCACATGGCCGACGGCTATGCGCGCGCCACTGGCAAACCCGCCGTGGTTTTGATTACCAGTGGTCCAGGAGCAACCAATACACTGACGGGCATTATGACCGCCCATATGGATTCCGTTCCGATGATTGTTCTGAGCGGACAATCGGTTTCATGGATGCTGGGTAAAGATGCTTTTCAGGAAGCGGACATTTTCGGCATTACGATGCCCGTTGTTAAGCATTCCTATCTGTTGAAATCGTCGAACGAGATTCCGCGGGTCATTCGCGAGGCGTTCCATATTTCAACAACCGGTCGCCCTGGACCTGTTTTGATCGATATTCCGAAGGATTTCAGTGCGGGCCCCTGTACGGCGGATCTGCACGCGAAAATGGATCTGCCGGGCTATAAAATTGATTCGACGCCGAATAAGGACACCATTATTGAAATTGCGGAGGCGTTGGGAAAATCGAAGCGTCCGCTCATTCTTGCGGGCCACGGTGTCATGATTTCGGGGGCGGAAAACGCGCTGCGTGCGCTGGCGGAAAAGGCTAAGATTCCGGTTACGAATACGCTCTTGGGCAAGGGGGTATTTCCGGAAACGCACAAACTCTCGCTCGGTATGCTGGGGATGCATGGAACGGCGTATGCCAACAAGGCGATCTGCGAATGTGATCTGCTGTTGAATATCGGCTCACGGTTTGATGACCGTATTTTGGGTCAGCCCGCCAAATTCTGTAAGGATGCCACGATTATTCACGTCGATATCGACGCGGCGGAAATCGGGAAAATGATTCAGCCCCAAATTGCCTGTGTCGCTGACGCACGCTTGGCGCTTGAAGAGCTGATCAAGCATGTTCCGATTCTTGAAACGAAGGAATGGCGTAAACATCTGGATGGCTATAAGGCCAAGTATCCGCTTAAGTTTAAACGGCAGGGAAGCCTGAAAATGCAGCACATTATCGATGAGTTTTATAAACTCTCCGAAGGTAAGGCCTGTGTGACAACCGACGTAGGGCAGCACCAGATGTGGGCCGCTCAGTTTTATCGGACCGACCGCCGCTTTAACTGGTTGAGTTCCGGCGGAGCGGGGACGATGGGTTTCGGTCTGCCGGCCTGTATCGGTGCGGCCTTCGGGCGGCCGAAGGATCTGCATATCTGTTTCGTCGGCGACGGCGGATTCCAGATGACCTTCTTTGAGTTGGCTACTGCGGCCCTGCACAAGCTGCCAATCAAGATCGTGGTTCTGAATAACCATTATCTGGGCATGGTGCGTCAGTGGCAGGAGCTGTTCTATGAAGATCGTAAGAGCGGCGTTGATCTGGAAGGCAATCCCGACTTTGTTAAACTGGCGGAGGCGTTCGGTATTAAGGGCTTCAACCTGCGGCGTCCCGGCGATGTGAAACGCGTGCTGAAAAATGCGCTGGAGTACAACGACGGCCCGTGTCTGATCAATTGCGAAGTTGAGAAGACCGACAATGTGTTCCCGATGATTCCGGCCGGCGCGGTGATCGAAGATATGCTCATCGAACCGCCCACCCGGAAGATGGAAAAGCCGACCGGCTCGACCTAGGCGTTGGATCAACTGTTTAATCTGCATTGCGGCGAATTTTTAACGGAGTTTTACTATGCCGAATTTAAATAAATCTACTGCTCACACACTCAGTGTTTACGTGGCCAATAAACCGGGCGTACTCGCCCGTATTGCGCAGGTTTTTTCCCGGCGCGGTTTCAATATTGAATCACTTGTCGTCTCTCCGGCGATCGATGGCCAGTTCTCGCGCATGACCATCAGCTGTACGGGTGAGGCCGAGGGGCTGGACCAGATCATTAAACAACTGATGAAGCTGATCGATGTGCTCCAGTGTATCGACCACACCTACGATGAATCCGTCACGAAGGAAATGGGATTGATCAAGATTGAGGTTAACAGCAGCGACCGTTCAGAAGCACTTCAGATTGCAGAGCACTATGGTTGCAAGACCGTCGATCTGACGCCTGACTCCATGATTCTTCAGGTGGTTGGCAACCCCGACAAGATTGATGCGCTCGAAGAGATGATTGCCAAGTTCAAGATTATCGAGCTGGTCCGTACCGGCAAGGTCGTCATGAGCCGGGGAAGCGATATTACCTGATAGAGCTTTTGCAAAACCTTTGGTTCTGCAAAAGCCGGTTGTCAGTTGATCGTTGTCAGTTGTTTGGAAAAACCATAAACCGATGACGAATGGCTGCCTTGGAAATTCCGTAAATTTGCAAGGGGAGATTATCTCCATAGAAAGTTGCATAAAGCGCAAAGTCCCGATGGACTTTGCGCTTTATTCGTATTGGCTGAACCTTTTTGAAGTAGAGAACTCGGCCGCTGCAATACGACTTTTTGTCGCGGAATAATAATTCAGGACTATAATCGTCTTCTGCCGGTGATCCGAATCATTCTGTCCGAAATTATTTTGTCGAATATATTCCTGAAAAGAAGGGATATGTTCTTTATAGGATAATTTTACATTTTTTTACAAAGGAACCGCCTCTCAGAGACGTATAATGCTTGTAAAAGGGATGTGAAAGGGATTGGGGCATGACCGAAGAGGGAATAGAGCTCGAAGTCAGTGAGCCGGAAACGCTGCAACTGGAAACGGTGATTGATGATTATCAAACCGTTCTGCTGCGTTATGCCGCGGGTGTGCTGAATAATGCCGATGCTGCCCAGGATGTGGTGCAGGAGGTGTTTATTCGGCTGCACGAAAACTGGACCCGCCTGCGCGACCGGGGTGCTCAACTTAAAAGCTGGCTCTACCGTACCACCCACAACGCTTCGGTCGATTATATCCGCAAGGAGTCCCGTCTGCGGTTTCTGCACGAGCGAAAATCGCGAGAGTCTGAGAGTCAGCAGCAGGAGTGCGCGCAACAGTCGCATCAGGATGAATTGGAAGCGCTGGTGTTTGAACACATCAATCGACTGAAACCGCATGAACGCGAAGTGCTGGTGCTGCGGCTGCAGGATGAAATGTCGTACCGACAGATCGCCGACGTGCTGGACCGCTCCGAAGGCTATGTCGGCACACTGATTCACACCGCGACCAAAAAATTAACCCAGAGCCTTCGATCGGCGGGGGTGGTGCCATGAGATCATGTAAACGATTTGAAAAAAT
>JAFGWS010000089.1 GCA_016937035.1 Pontiellaceae bacterium | reverse complement strand
CTTCATCATATCGCCCTGTTCCTCCTGCATACCCCCGTAACCGTGTGTGAGACCGGGATACTTTTTCTTCAATTCAGGGATCAGCTTAGTGTTGACCTCTTCGGTGATGTAAGCGGTTTCGCGACGCGGCTCAATGTTGGCGGAGACGGTCTGCACCCGCTTCCCGTTACGACGATTGATGGCGGTATACGCACGGTCGCGAGTCACGGAGGCGACCTCGCGGAGCGGGACATCGGTGCCGGCAGGGGTGCGGATCAGCAGCGTGTCGATATCGACTTCCGCCGAGCGTTCCGATTTTGGACGGCGAACCAACAGCTTGATTTCGTTACGTCCACGCTGTTGGCGCAGGGCTTCAGAGCCGTAGAATGCACCGCGCAGCTGATTCGCGATATCGGCGGAGGTCAGTCCAAGTGCCTGACCTTCGGGCAGCAGTTTAATATCGAACTGGACTTTGCCTGGCGTATAGCCATCGCTCTCGTCTTTGACGACAGAATAGTTGGAGAGCATCTCGGCCAGATCTTTACCCGCCTGTTCGAGCATGTTGTTGTCGGAATGGTACAACTGAACCGAGAGGCCGCGTCCGCTGCCGGGGCCTCCGCGGTTGGACTCAAACTGAATGGTTTTGACGCCGGCAATGGATCCGCCCAGCGTTTTTCGCCACTCTTCTGTGAATTCCGGGGTGGAAAGCGGGCGGGTTTTGACATCGGTCAGATAGGCATAAACTTCTACGACGTGTCCGCCGGATGCGCCATCGAACGATCCGCCGATTTTGCTGCTGACGTGGGTGACCATCTTGTCACCGCCGTTTGCTTCGGCCACCTTAAGCGCGGCATCGATCAGTTTTTGTTCGACGGCTTCTGTTTTAGAAACATCCGTTCCATAAGGTAAAACGGCGGTCACTACGGCATAATCGGCATCAACATTCTCCATGAAGATCATCGTCAGGTGTTTGCCTGCCAATACGCCAATGGCGAGAATGAAGATGGCTACGAAAATACTGATCGTGATATAACGCTTACGAATGATCGATTCGATAAAGTTGCCGTAAACCTTCTCTACCCAGCGGTTGAAGCCGCGAGCAAACGCCTGTTGCACGGTATGAATTTTGCCCAGCAGCCAGACGCCGATCGGCTGGAGGAAGGCGAGCAGGAGCAGGATGATGATCAAAAAGCCCAGCTGCGCCGGAAAGGCGGGCTCAAGCGGCTCCTGTCTTGCCAGCTGAACGATAAAGTTGGTGCCGATCAGGAGCGCGGCGACAGGTGCGATGACAAGGGCGTGACGCCTCGTGCGGCGCAGCATTTTTGAAAAGCCCGTACTCTGGTGCCCCAAGTGGGCCGGAAGCACAAAGAGGCTTTCGAGCAGCGAAACGAGGAAGGCCACAATCACCACAATCGGAATCACCTTAAAGAACTGTCCCATACGCCCGCCGATCAGCAGCAGCGGAACAAAGGTGACCACGTTGGTCAAAACGCTGAAAATCACCGGCATCGCCACTTCCTTGGCACCCAGAATGGAGGCGACAAGCCGGGATTCGCCGCGCTGCTCGTGTTCATAAATATTTTCACCGACCACAATGGCGTCATCGACCACAATCCCCAGTGCCAGAAGGAATGCAAACATGGAAATCATGTTGATGGTAACGTCGAGTTGCGGAAGAAACAGGAATGAGCCGAGAAAGGAGATCGGAATGCCGAGCATAACCCACCAGGCCAGACGGGTTTCAAGGAAGAGTCCGAGAATCAGGATGACCAGAATCAATCCGTAGCCGCCGTTTTTCAACAGAAGCAATGCGCGCTGGAGAAACTGGTCGGCGCTGCAGCTGAGCTCCATCATTTCCACGCCTGGCGGAAGTTCCGCCATCGCTTCCTTAAGGATGCGGCGGGTGGCCGTGGCCACGCTGATCGGAGACTGTTTGCCTATTCGGTATACGGAGAGTTCGATGGCGGGCTTGCCGTCGACGTATGTAAAGTTGTCGGAGTCCGCGAAGGAATCTTTGACTTCTGCGATATCACTCAGGCGCACGACGGTGCCTTCCGGGGTGGTGATGATCGGGATCTGTGCAAATTCGGCGGCCCAGTCGCGGCGATCACTCACACGGACCAGCAGTTCGCCGCCCTTTGTTTTCAGTCCGCCGCTCGGCAGTTCAATGGAAGAGCTGCGGATTTTAGAGGCAATCTGCGGGATGGTCAGATTATATTTGCGCAGATTATCGCTGGAAACGGAGGCCCAGATTTCGATGCCACGGACATTATTAAGCTCCACTCGGGTAATGTCCGGATCGTTCATCAGGCGAGTCCGGACATTTTCGCCCAGTTCGCGCAACTCGCTCTCCGAGAGATCGCCGTAGAGTGAAAATCGAATTTCCTCCATGGAACGGCTCATCAGGCTGACCTGCGGTCGCTCGGCCTGTTCCGGGAAAGTTCGGATGCGGTCAACTTCCGATTTGATATCCTGATAAACCTGCATGCGGTTGACGCCGGAGAGCAGTTCGATCGTGACCATGCCCATACTTTCGCGGGCTACCGAGGTGACTTCGTCCACCCCGTCCACATTGCGGACGGATTCTTCGATCGATTCAATAATGCCGCGTTCAACTTCTTCAGGCGATGCACCGGGATAGGCGACCGAGACGGAAACCGTGTCGGATTCAAAATAGGGGAAGAATTCCTGTGTGGTTTTAGAGGCTAAAACCAAGCCGCCGCCGATCAATACAAGCATCAGCAGGTTGGCGGCCACCGAGTTGCGTGCCATCCAGGCAATGGGGCCTTTTTCGTTGGGGAGAATGGGTTCGGACATGGGTTACTCCGCTTTCTTCTTCTTATCCTGAGTGAGG
>JAFGWS010000088.1 GCA_016937035.1 Pontiellaceae bacterium | reverse complement strand
CTTCATCATATCGCCCTGTTCCTCCTGCATACCCCCGTAACCGTGTGTGAGACCGGGATACTTTTTCTTCAATTCAGGGATCAGCTTGGTGTTGACCTCATCGGTGATGTAAGCGGTTTCGCGGCGCGGCTCAATATTGGCGGAGACCGTCTGCACCCGCTTTCCGTTACGACGATTGATGGCGGTATACGCACGGTCACGAGTAACCGAGGCGACCTCGCGGAGCGGGACATCGGTGCCGGCGGGCGTGCGGATCAGCAGGGTGTCGATATCGACTTCCGCCGAGCGTTCCGATTTTGGGCGGCGAACGAGCAGTTTGATTTCGTTTCGCCCACGCTGTTGGCGCAGGGCTTCAGAGCCGTAGAATGCACCGCGCAGCTGATTCGCGATATCGGCGGAGGTCAGTCCAAGTGCCTGCCCTTCGGGCAGCAGTTTAATATCGAACTGGACTTTACCGGGCGTATAGCCATCGCTCTCGTCTTTGACGACAGAATAGTTGGAGAGCATCTCGGCCAGCTCTTTTCCAGCCTGTTCGAGCATGTTGTTGTCAGAATGGTACAACTGGACGGAGAGGCCGCGCCCACCGCCGGGGCCGCCGCGGTTAGATTCAAACTGAATGGTCTTGACGCCGGCGATCGATTTACCGATCGATTTTCGCCACTTTTCCGTGAATTCCGGGGTGGAGAGCGGGCGGGTTTTGACGTCGGTCAGATAGGCATAAACCTCCACGACATGTCCGCCGGATGCGCCGTCGAAGGAGCCGCCGATTTTGCTGCTCACATGGGTGACCAGATTCGTTCCGCCGTTTGCTTCCGCCACCTTAAGTGCTGCATCGATCAATTTTTGTTCGACGGCTTCGGTTTTGGAAACATCCGTTCCATAGGGTAAAACAGCGGTCACTACGGCATAATCGGCATCAACATTCTCCATGAAAATCATGGTCAAATGCTTGCCTGCCAATACGCCGATGGCGAGAATGAAGATGGCGATGAATACACTGATGGTGATGTAACGCTTGCGGATGATAGACTCGATAAAGTTGCCGTAAACATTCTCAACCCAGCGGTTGAATCCGCGAGCAAACGCCTGCTGAACTCTATGAATTTTTGCGAGAATCCAAACGCCGACCGGCTGAAGGAAGGCAAGAATGAGCAGGATGATGAAAATAAAGCCCAATCGTGCCGGCATCTCTGGTTCGAGCGACTCATGTTTCAGGAGTTTCATACCGAAGTTTATGCCGATCAACAGTACGGAGACAGAGGCGATGATGATTGCGTGTTTCCTAGTGCGCCTCAGCATTTTAGAAAACCCGGTGCTCTGGTGGCCCAAATGGGCCGGCAGTACAAAAAGACTCTCGAGCAGCGAGACGAGGAAGGCCACAATCACCACAATCGGAATCACTTTGAAGAATTGCCCCATACGCCCGCCGATCAGCAGGAGTGGTACAAAGGTGACGACGTTGGTCAAAATACTGAAGGTGACCGGCATCGCCACTTCTTTGGCACCGAGAATGGCGGCCTTGAGCCGGGATTCTCCGCGCTGCTCGTGTTCATAAATATTTTCACCGACGACGATGGCGTCATCGACCACAATCCCGAGCGCCAGCAGGAAGGCAAACATGGAAATCATGTTGATGGTAATATCGAGTTGCGGAAGGAACAGGAAGGAGCCGAGGAAGGAGATCGGAATACCGAGCATAACCCACCAAGCCAGCCGTGTTTCGAGGAAGAGTCCGAGAATCAGGATCACCAGAATAAGGCCGTAACCGCCGTTTTTCAGCAGCAGCATCGCGCGCTGAAAAAACATGTCGGCGGTGCATCTAAGTTCCATCATTTCCACGCCCGGCGGGAGTTCCGCCATGGCTTCCTTGAGGATGCGGCGAGTCGCTCTGGCTACGCTGATCGGGGACTGTTTACCAATACGGTATACAGAGAGTTCGATGGCCGGCTTGCCGTCAACATAGGTAAAGTTATCGGAATCCGCGAATGAATCTTTGACTTCGGCAATGTCACTCAGGCGTACGACGGCACCTTCCGGAGTGGTGATGATAGGGATTTGTGCAAATTCGGCAGCCCAGTCACGTCGGTCGCTCACGCGGACGAGCAGTTCGCCGCCTTTTGTTTTGAGTCCGCCGCTCGGCAGCTCAATGGCGGAGCTGCGGATTTTGGAGGCAATCTGAGGGATGGTCAGATTGTATTTGCGCAGATTGTCGCTGGAAACGGAGGCCCAGATTTCCATACCGCGGACATTGTTGAGCTCTACGCGAGTAATGTCCGGATCGTTCATCAGACGGGTTCGAACGGTTTCACCCAGTTCACGCAGATCGCTTTCCGAAAGATCGCCGTAGAGTGAAAACCCAATTTCCTCCATGGAGCGGCTCATCAGGCTGACCTGCGGCCGCTCGGCCTGTTCCGGGAAGGTTCGAATGCGGTCCACTTCCGATTTGATATCCTGATAAACCTGCATCCGGTTAACGCCCGAGAGCAGTTCGATCGTGACCATGCCCATACTTTCGCGGGCGACCGAGGTGACTTCGTCAACGCCGTCCACATTGCGGACGGATTCTTCGATCGATTCAATAATACCGCGTTCAACTTCTTCCGGGGAAGCACCGGGATAGGCGACCGAGACGGAAACCGTATCGGATTCAAAGTAAGGGAAGAATTCCTGGGTGGTTTGGGCGGCTAAAACCAAGCCGCCGCCGATCAATACGAGCATCAGCAGATTGGCGGCAACCGAGTTGCGCGCCATCCAGGCAATGGGGCCTTTTTCGTTGGGGAGAATGGGTTCGGACATGGGTTACTCCGCTTTCTTCTTCTTATCCTGAGTGAGG
>JAFGWS010000087.1 GCA_016937035.1 Pontiellaceae bacterium | reverse complement strand
TTCGCTCGGATTCGGGGTGCTCTTCTCCACCTTCATCACGCTGATTCTGGTGCCGGCGCTCTACATGGTCATCGACGACTGCCATCGCAAAGCCAAATAAGCGAAATCTATTATGAGCAAGCTCCTTCACGGCAATGTCGCCGGGCACCTCGCCCGGCTGACGCTGCCCAGCATCGGAGGCATGTTTGCCCTGATGGTCTTCAACCTGACCGACACGTGGTTTGTTTCCCGTTTGGGCAAGGAACCGCTGGCGGCGATGGGGTTCACCTTTTCGGTGGTGATGATGGTGGGCGCGCTCGCAATCGGATTTTCGACCGGCGCGGCCTCAATCATCTCGCGCGCCATCGGTTCGGGAGATAAAGCGCTGGCGCGGCGTACCGTCTCGGACGGTTTATTCCTCACCATCCTCGGAACCATCGTGGTGAGCACCGTGGGACTCCTCTCCATCCGGCCGCTCTTTTCGGCGCTTGGTGCGGAAGGACGCGTGCTTGAATTGGTTATTGAATATATGCAGGTCTGGTTTATCGGCGCAGTCGTTGCCATGATGCCGCCCGTATGCGACAGCTGCCTGCGCGCCGGCGGAGACATGATCCGCCCGCTGCTGGTCATGACCACGTGCGCGCTGATGAACGTCATCCTCGATCCGATTCTGATCTTCGGTTGGGGCCCCTTTCCGGAAATGGGGATGCGCGGCGCGGCGTTAGCGACCATCATTGCGCGCTCCGTCGGCATGATCACCTCGTTTTCATTTCTGCACTTCCGGTCCCGCTTGGTCGCATGGAAACTTCCGCGGTTCAGCGAAATGCTCCGCTCCTGGAAAGAGATTCTTACGCTCGGCATCCCGGCATCGCTCACGCAGGTCCTCAACCCGGTGGTACAGGCCGTATGTATACGCATTGCGGCAGGAGCGGGCGGCGAAGCCGGCGTCACGGCGGTCGCGGCAATGACCACCGGTTCGCGGATTGAAAACTTTATCTTCATCATCGCCATCGCCTACGGCATCGCCATTGTTCCCTTCGTCGGGCACAACTATGGCGCACAAGCGTATGATCGTGTACAAACAACGCACCGGCTGAGCATTCGTTTAGGCGTCGTTTATGCAGTCCTCTCGTGGCTGATTCTGCTGCCGCTGGCCCGCCCTCTTTCCGGACTGTTCAGCTCCGATCCCGGGGTCCTGCATTTAAGCACCGTTTATCTGCTGATCGCTACGCTCGGTCATGCGGGGTTCTATATCTCCAACTGGATGAGCCAACTCCTCAACGTGGTCGGGAAACCGTTGCCGGTGCTGATGATCAACCTCTGCCGTGTCTTTCTGCTGGTCATTCCGCTCTGCCTGATCGGCAATCTTTTATTCGGGTTCTACGGATTGGTTTCCGGCATTGCACTCGGCAATCTGCTCTCCGGCGTGTTGGCGCATTATGCCACACACCACCAGCTCAAAGATTCCTACGCCGAAATCCAGAGCACGTTTCGTTAAAATTATCGCTCCGCTGTTTGTAGGGCTCGAATGGTCGAAGACCTTCACGCTGATCCGGTTCGTGGCAGCGGCATTCGTTGTTTCGCCTGCATTCCTACCGGTTTTCAGTGAAGTCAGCTGAATCCATGCTGCAGCGAATGCGGGGAAAGCACATAAAAAAACCGCTGTGGAACGCGCTCTTTTGTGTGAACAAGCGCGTATGTGCTGATACGGAATCGCTCTTCCCTTTTGCGAACTGATTTGAGATGCTCCCCAGAGAAATGGAGCTTTCATGAGCGAAAAAGATCTTAAACAAGGCTATGCATTTGGAACCTTTAAGGGCGTATTCACGCCCAGCATCCTCACGATTTTCGGTGTGATCATGTATCTCCGCTTCGGCTGGGTGCTTGGCAACGTGGGCATTGCGAAAACCCTGCTCATCGTAACCATCGCTACCTCGATCACGTTTTTCACGGGCCTCTCGATTTCCGCCATGGCCACGAATATGAAGGTGGGAACCGGCGGGGCCTACTACATCATCTCCCGTTCGCTGGGGCTCGAGACGGGCGTCGCCATCGGCATCCCCCTTTTCTTTGCCCGGTCCTTCGGGGTCGCCTTCTACATCGCGGGTTTCACCGAGGTGCTCATGAGCCTGGCCAACCCGTTTCCGATACTCGACCCGGCGACCACGGCCAAAATCATTTCCGCAGCAACCCTCGTGCTTCTCACCATATTGGCTTATATCTCGGCCGACCTGGCGCTCAAGGTCCAGTTTCTGATCATGGCAACCATTGCGATCTCGCTGGTCTCCTTCTTCCTGGGGGTAACGGATAGCGGCATGCTTCGCATCCCCGAAGGGGCGGTGATCCCGGACAAACTGGGGTTCTGGACTGTTTTCGCCGTCTTTTTCCCCGCCGTAACGGGCATCGAGGCCGGCCTAGGCATGTCGGGCGATCTTAAGAACCCCGCCAAATCGCTGCCGCTCGGAACACTCGGGGCGGTCGTCACCGGGTATATCGTCTACATGGCGCTTCCCCTCTTCATCAATTCCAAGGTAAAGAGCACGGACCTCCTGCTTGTCGACCTGAACATCATGGCCTCGATCGCCCGCTGGAGCTGGCTGATCGTGGCGGGCGTTATCGCGGCCTCGCTTTCCAGTGCGCTGGGATGCCTCCTCGGCGCACCACGCATGTTGCAGGCCTTGGCGAACGACCGCATCATACCCCCATTCATCGGACGCGGCTTTGGAAAGGACGCGGCCGACCCGCGCATTGCCACCGCGATTTCGTTCGGCGTCGCCATGCTGGCCGTGTTGTTGGGCGACCTGAATGCGATCGCCCCGATCCTCTCCATGTTCTTTCTGCTCTCCTACGGGCTCCTCAACCTATCGGCAGGACTGGAAGGTTTGATCGAGAGTCCGTCGTGGCGGCCAAAGTTCAGGGTTCATTTCGGCTTTCCGCTGCTGGGATCGGCCGCCTGCTTCGCCGTCATGCTTATGATCAACGCCGGAGCAACCATCGTTGCCATCTTGGTTACCTGTATCGTTTACTATCTGGTAAAGCGCCGCCGTCTCAATGCCCATTGGGTCGACATGCGCTACGGCATTCTCACGCTGCTCGTCCGCTTTGCGATCCACCGGCTCAACAAGCTTTCGCCCGATGAACGCACCTGGCGGCCCAACATCCTGGCGCTCAGCGGCTCGCCGAAATCGCGTTGGCACCTCGTGGAATTGGCGTCCTCCCTGACGCGCCACAGCAGCGAACTGACCGTGGCCAGCGTCCTGCCGGTCGAGGATTGGACGGCCGAGAAGGTGCACAGCATCGAATCCTCGATCCGCGATTACCTGGAAAAGCGCGAGGTCGACGCCATGGTGAAGATTTTCCCGTCGCCCGACATGCTTGCAGGGGCGTCGGCACTCGTGCGGGCCTATGGATATGGCCCGCTCACCCCCAATACGATCCTGCTGGGCGACTCGGAAAACCCCGAGAATTTTAGCGAGTTCGCGGATCTCATCCGGTTGATCTACCGGACCCGCCGCAACCTGATCATGATCCGCGACAGCGCGGCGGATATACGCTCGCAGGAAGATGAAATCCATGTCTGGTGGGGCGGCGAAACGAACAACATCGGCCTCATCCTCACGCTGGCCTACCAGATCCAGAAGAGTTCGATCTGGAACCAGTCGAAACTGATCCTCAATACGATCGTTGGATCGGACAACGAAAAGACGGCAGCCCTCAATCGGCTGGAAACCTTCATTGAGGAGCAACGCATTCCGGCCACCGCCACCGTGTTGATTAAGGACCAGCCCAGTTTCTACGATATGATCCGTAAGGCGTCCGCCGATGCCGGGCTGGTCTTCATGGGCATGCGTCCGCCGGGCGACAACGAACCGACCGAAGAATACGGCAGCTACTACGAAGGCCTGTTGAAGGCAACGGCGGGAATGCCGCCCTTGGCCTTTGTGCTTGCAGCGGAACCGATCAAGTTCCAACGCCTCATCGGCATCTCCGATTAGCGGGAACCACGAATGAAGGTTGAAAGAATCCGCTTCCTTGTGGCCTGCACGGGTCCAACCCTTTTCGTGGTCTGTCAATCTTATAGATTCGGCATTGAAATATTGCGATAGCGTGTTGATTGTTTAGCCGCAAAAGAACACATAGAACGCGAAAAGGCAGGTATTTTTGTCTTTGTGGTCTTTGCGCTCTATCGTGGTTAATCTCAATATTTAGTTGCCGGAGCAATAGTGGTGATTCCGCCCGTCTCGAAATCTCATTTCCGAAAAGGGACAGACTGGGGATTCGTCCAGACCTCGTCCCCATATCCTGCGAGCTTGGCGGCATAGCGCGCCAGCACGAAAAGGGTGTCGGAGAGTCGATTGAAATGGGCCAGTAAGAGCGGGTTGATATCGATTGTCTCGCGAAGATCCACGAGGCGGCGCTCGACTTTTCTTGAGGCGGTGCGGGCGAGGTGCAGGTGCGCGGAGGCTTTTCCTCCGGCGGGCAGGATAAAGTGGGTCAGCGGCTCCAGCTCCGTTTCCAATTGGTCGATCAGCGTTTCCATTTCCGTGATGTTGATTTCGGAGATAAACGGCAGTCGCTCGTCGTGCTTTACATTGGTGACTTCGGAGCCGGCAACAATCAGCAGGCTCTGAATGTTTTTGAGGATTTCATCCAGCCGTGCGTTGTCGACATAGCTGCGCGCTAACCCGATCAGCGAGTTGCATTCGTCGATGGTGCCGTTGACTTCGATGAGCGGATCATTTTTAGGCACGCGCGTACCGTCGAATCGGCCGGTTTCTCCTTTATCGCCTGTTTTGGTAAAAATTTTCGGCATGTCTTTTCTCCTGTTGAACTGAGCGCATTCTATGGACAAACGCTTGGCGATGACCAGTGCGATGAAATTTTTTCCGCATTTGAGTGAACTTTCGGGCGTACTCGATGCACTTATCTATACACATCCGAATAGTTCGGGTATGTTGAAAACGATTATGAAGCAGACGGATCATGATATTGAGGGGCTGTATCGGGCGGAAAGCACTTCGTTGCTGCGGTATATTCGCCGTTGCGGCGGGGGCAGTGCGTCGGAGGATCTGCTGCAGGATATTTTTGTTGCGCTGCTGAGAAAGCCGGAAGGACTGCGCAAAGCGCGGTCGCCCAAGTCTTGGATGTACGGCGTGGCTCGTCGGTTGGTGTTGAGCTTTATACGCAAGCAGTCTCGCGCTGCCCAG
>JAFGWS010000013.1 GCA_016937035.1 Pontiellaceae bacterium | reverse complement strand
TACAACTGGAGCATGGGCAACAATGACTACTCCAATTGGGATCTGGAGTACCATTATACCACCGGCTGGTTTTTTGAAGAGGCGGACGATCTGGATCCCGAGTATCGTTGGCATAACCGCTTAAAAGACGACCCTGAATATCTGCGCAAATATGCTGATCGATGGTTTCATCTTCGAGAAGAGATCCTGAGCGACGCGACGATTATTCAAGCGATGGATGATAATTTCACCCTTCTGAATGCCGAGGCCGCCGAGAGAAACTTTTCCCGATGGGATATCCTTAACACGGAGATCTGGCCGAACTTCTATTATGGAGGGGGTTTTGGCTGTGAAACACATACGTACAAGATGCAGGTTGAGTTCCTGAAAAACTGGCTGACGGGCGAAGGAACCCCTGCCAGCCCCTGCGAAGACTTTTACTATTCCAGCCCCTATGCGGATCGGCTGGGCTGGATTGATGACCATATCGGAACGCTGACCGGAGCCGACACTCCGCCGGATTTTTTCATTAACAGCAGCTCCGCCAACACCGGAGGCCCGATCAGCGTGTCAGACAAGCTGACGATGTCCGGCAGCAGCGGAACGATCTATTATACCCTCGATGGCACAGACCCGCGACAGGTCTTCTCCGGCAATGCGGTGGGGACAGTATATACCAACGAGATTACGCTGAATAAAACGGTGCATGTTCGAGCAAGGATAAAGAACGGCTCCAGTTGGAGTGCGTTGAATCAAGCCGTATTTGCGGATGATCGTCCGCTGAATACCCTACGAATCACAGAGATCATGTATCATCCAGAAGCCCCCGGAGAAGAGTACATCGAACTCCAGAACACCGGAACCGAAGCCATTAGCCTCTACCTCTGTGAATTCTCCGACGGCATCCGGTTTACCTTTCCTGATATCACGCTTCAGGCCGGAGACTATGTTCTGGTTGTCGAGAATCAGGCCGTCTTCGAAGCCAAATACGGCACAGGGCGGAATATTGCCGGGGAGTTTGATTTCAACTCAGAACTGGATGATTACGGCGAAGAAATTGTATTAAGAGATGCAGCAGGTCGGGAGATTCACGACTTTGATTACCGTAATTGGCATCCAATCACCGATGGATATGGAAGTTCATTGGGCATCATTGACGCGACCGACCCCGACCTGAGCCTGTGGGATCGACAAGAAGGCTGGCAGGCCAGCTCCGCCTATGGAGGCAGTCCCGGTACTCTCAATTCGGCCAATGAAGTTGCCACCGGTTCGATTGTAATCAATGAAGTTTTAGCACATACAGATGATGTGGACGGAGACTGGATTGAATTGCACAACACAACGGATGCCCCGATTCATATCGGGGGATGGTTCCTCAGTGACAACCTCGATGATCTCATGAAATACCGAATTCCCTCCGACACCGTGATCGCTGCGGGAGGGTATGTGGTGTTCACTCAGGAAGCCAACTTTGGGTTGGCATCATCGGATCCCGGAAAACAGACCGGTTTCGGACTGAGTGAACTGGGCGAAAGTGTATTTCTTTCCAGTGGTTCGGGCAACAGCCTGAGCGGAGGCTACAGCATCTCAGAAAACTTTGGAGCATCTGCACGGGAGGTAACTTTCGGCCGTTTTGTCAAGAGTTCGGCGACAGGATATGATGTCGATTTTGTTTCCATGGCCTATTCAACCAAGGGGACGGCAAATTCCGCACCGTTGATTCCGGAAGTGGTCATCAGCGAAATCATGTATAACCCAGTTCATAATCAGGATGAAGTGGCCGAGTATATTGAGTTATTTAATCGCAGCCGCAGTACGGTTCATCTTTTTGATCCGGCGAACCCATCGAACACGTGGAAATTTACCAAGGGAATCGAATATACCTTTCCGCCCGGTGTTTCGATTCCGTCCGGAGCTCATATTCTACTGGTTCGAACCGATCCTGATATTTTCAGACAACTGCACGACATTCCAACAAACCGCGCTATTTACGGTCCCTATCGAGATGCGCTGAGCAATAATGGAGAAAAGCTTGAACTATCCATGCCGGGCGCACCGGAGTCTGGTTTTGTTCCTTTAATTCGTGCCGAAATGATTAACTTCAGCGATGGCTCTCACCCGATCGCTAACGATCCATGGCCCGCAGAGGCAGATGGAGCAATTGGGTATTCACTCCAACGCAATGCCGCTGACAAATACGCAAATGATGTCGCAAACTGGCAGACGGCCATGTCCACACCGATATCGCCGGATTTCAAATGGATTACACTTCACTCGTTAGAAAACGGCTTATTCCTCGAATGGACGGCAGACGGCGTGCTTCAGTCTACCACCAACCTCACAACTCCTTGGATGAGCATTCCGGGAGCAACGAGTCCGTTTGAAATTATTCCAGATACCCAGCCGGCCAAGTTTTTCCGGCTCCAGTAACTCCCGTCCTCATTATCCTCGACAGCAGAGATTATGGAACGGCGAGGAGCACCGTTCTACGCCGCATCGTGCCCCGCGCCCGGGTTCCGGAAAATTGGAGGGGCAGACGCTGTCTGCCGCAGACGCACAACGTGCGTCCCGCCACCGAATATGGCGGCGCACCCGCCAATGTGAACCGAGCCGAGTTGGGCACGGCAACGTGGCCTCACTCGGGCGGTCACGCCCTACCCTTTGCTTTTCCGTTCTTACCCCGAAACCGATCTCATTCTTCAAAATTACTCGATCTATTTTCGCATCTCGAACAGGTTGATATTTTAAATTCAAGCGTCTCCACGGGACGCTTTTGGTCCCATTATGCATAATCCCCTTTGTTTACAGCGTTTTTGGCAAAAACCACAATATGTTGTGTCTTGTTCTTGACCCAAATACTTCCTATGGAGTAGCTTCTCCCCCACTTCATACTGAAAAATCAACGTAATGCATTAATATAAAGGGGGGAAACATGTCGGCAGGGAAGGCCCAAACCAAAACCGTATTCGACGGTTTTCAAAAACGTTCAGGACTCGTAGTCCCATTCAGCTGGCAAAAAATTGAGCTGGCCATTGACCGAGCGGTCGACGAAGTCGCCCGTAAACAGCAAGTTGCTAAGAACGAAGGTTTGGCATCGAAGGTGACCGAAAACGTGCTCAAGCAGCTGAACACACCGCAAAGTGAGTTTTATGTTCATCCGGACAGTAACGGAAAACGTATTCCGCGCATTGAAGATGTGCAGGACCTGGTGGAAATTGTCTTGGCTGAACAGGGTGAAACGCTGGTGGTGGCCGCATACAAGCGCTATCGTAAGCAACGCGAAATTGCCCGTCGCAACATTCGTGTGCGCGGCACCGACGCCAAAGGAAAAGTGGATGTAACCGATGCCAGCCTGCTGCTGGTCGAGTCTTCCTCCAACAACGTTAATCTGCCGTGGGACCGCAAGCGGATCGTTAAGCAGATTCTCGACAAAACCGACCTCTCCGTGGAACTCGCCATTAACGTCGCAAAATCGGTCGAAAATCGCATTATTGCCAGCGACATGAGCGTCATCAACACCACCCTCATCCGCGAGCTGGTGAACAATGAACTGATGGAGCGCGGCTATTCACAGCAGCTCCGCGACCTTTCGCTCTACCGCGTTTCAAAGGATTATCTCGAAAACCTGATGTTCACCAAATCGACAGAAAACTCGAACATCGTGAACAACAATCCGGAAGCAGTAAACCTTGGGATTGCTGAGTTGGTCCTGAAGCAGTGGGCGCTCGAAAACATTTTCAGCCCGGAGGTAAAGCGCGCACACGACACCGGTGCCGTTCACGTACACGACCTGGGTTATCCGACCCGCGTTTACTGTTCCTCGCACTCGATTGAATATGTGAAAAAATATGGTCTGAACGGATTGATTAACCTCAACACGTCTTCGAGTCCGGCGCGCTCTGCGTCGGTGCTGACCGGCCACCTCAACACCTTCCTGGCGTCAATGCAGGCCAACTATGCGGGCGCACTCGGTATTGCCTACATCAATATTCTGTATGCTCCGTTCCTCGTCGGCATGTCCGACTCGGATCTGCACCAGATTGCGCAGGAACTCATCTTTAACGGATCGCAAAACGCATTCTCACGCGGCGGCCAGACGCTGTTCCTCGACTTTAACATTCACACCGGCGTTCCGAGCTATCTCAAATCCGTACCGGCGATCGGCCCCGGCGGGCGTTACCAGCTCCGCCTCAAAGACGGTTCCATCGTGGAACTCGAAGAGTTTCTGCGCGACGACACCGACGCTGCCGGATACAAGTTGATGGACCTGCTTTATAACGATCCCGTGTTGGGTAAACGGCTGGTTCTGCGTGAATTGTCGGACGAAACCGAAGGCACCATTTACGATCCTGAAGTACAGGCGATGCTCGCCGAAAACGGCGAAGCCATTGTGACCTACGGCGACTACACCCAAGAAGCGCAGCAGTTCTGCCGCGCACTCCTGCAGGTTTTTGCTGAAGGAGATGCCCACGGACGTATCTTTGAGTTCCCGAAGTGTGACTTCCACGTTTCCGATGAAACCTTTGAGGATCCGGTTCAGTTCGAGATCTATAGAAAAGCCTGCGATCTCGCCAGTAAGAACGGTTCAACCTACTTCATCTTTGACCGCGACGAAGTCACGCTCTCCGCCTGCTGCCGCCTGCGCACCACGATCAACGACAACCGTATGCTCAAGCACCCGGAAAGTATGCGCTTCTGCGGATTCCAGAACGTGACCATCAACATTCCACAGGCCTCATACCGTGCGGCGCGCAGCGGCGGCGACATCCTGAAAAACTTCTTTCATGAGCTCGATAAAACCATGGAGCTGGCGGTGGATGCCCACCTGCAGAAAAAAGCCAAAGCCGCGGAAATGCTCAGCGGCCCCGGCCATCCGCTCTGGCAGATCGGCAAGACCGCCAACGATGGGAAACCGTATGTTGACCTCGAAAACTGCACCTACATTCTCGGGCTGATCGGCGTGAACGATGCCGTCAAATTCCTCATTGGTCAGGAACTGCACGAGAGCGCCGAAGCCCAGCGTTTCGGCATCAAGGTGGTTGCCCATATGTATCTTAAAGCCAAGAAACTGGCGAAGAAACATAACCTCAAGTTTACCTTGGAAGAATCGCCGGCGGAATCGGCCGCCCGCCGCCTGGCTAAGTCCGACATGATCTACTTCCCCGAAGAGTCGAAAGAGATCGTTAAAGGCCCCGCCGACGCGGAATACTACACCAACTCAATCCATCTGGCCGCCGATGCCGACGTTTCGCTGGTTGAGCGGATTACCGAGCAGTCCAAATATCACAGCCTGATTGAATCCGGCGCGATTACCCACTGCTTTATCGGCGAGGAACGCCCCGATGCCGACGCCATCGCGCATCTGATGACCGAAGTCTTCCACCGTACGCAGTCCGCGCAGGTTTGTGTTTCTCCGGAATTCACCTTCTGCGATGACTGCCACCATCAGACCCGCGGCCTGCTCGAGCAGTGCCCCGAGTGCGGATCGACCAACGTGGTCGGAGAAACCCGCGTGGTCGGATACTTCAGTAAAGTTCAGAACTGGAACAAATCCAAACGCTACGGCGAACTGCTCGCCCGTCATGCCGGACGGTATAACATTACTACCGCTGACGCAAAACCCACCCTTGCAACTGCGGAGGCTTAACCCATGACCACAGCAACAATGACGAAATATCAGATTCGAGTCTTCGGGAAAGAGGGCTGCGACAAATGTCACACCCTTAACCAACGAATCGACAAGCTCCTCACCAAAGAGGAATACGCCGGGTTTGAAAAGATCTACTGCGACGTCGAAACCATCGACGGACTGGTTACTTTTGCAGAGGCCGGATGCATCAATCCGTCGCGGATTCCCGCTCTTCTCGTTACGGTGTGGAACGAAATGCTGGAAACCTATATTCCGCTAACCAATAAAGAGCCCGGCGGCGAAGATCCGGTCCTGAAAAAGTCCAAGCTCTATCAGTTCCTTGGACTCCAGACGGACTACTCAGACGTCGGGAAAGGGGTTATTTCGCCCAAGATGATCAAGAACATCCTCGACGAAGCAGCAGAAGCCGTCGCATAAATAACTTCGGCCCGCCGTAGCGGGCCGTTTTAACCCTCTGTTTAACTATATGAGCGTGTATGCCTATCTGGAAAAACCGTCGATGGTGGACTATCCCGGCCGCTTTGCCGCCGTGTTTTTCACCAGTGGATGCAACTTCCGCTGCGGTTTCTGTCATAATGCTACGCTTATGGGACGACAACAAGCCGCGCTTTCGTGGGAACAGCTGGCGGAGGCTGCGACGCGCTTTAAAAATAACTGGGTGAACGGCGTCGTTATTACCGGCGGCGAGCCCACCTGCTCCGACGATCTGGTCGACCTCATTCGCTTCTTTAAAGAGCGCTTCGGTTTTGCCGTCAAACTCGACACCAACGGTGCCAACCCCGATCGACTCGCGGAATGTATCCCGCTGGTCGATTATGTGGCCATGGACATCAAAACCGGCTTCTCCGGCTATTTCGATCTCGTCGGCTTTGCCGATACCGACAAAATCCAGCGCTCCATCGATCTGATCCGCACTCAAGCCAAAGAATATGAATTCCGCACTACGGTTATTGAATCGGTGCACACCGATGCACTGATGGATGAAGCCGCCGAATCCATTCGCGGTGCCAAGCGCTATGCCCTTCAGGCTTTTATCCCGCGCGACGACCTGCCCGGCGTACACTTCCGCACTCTGCCGCGCACCACCTCCGCCCGCCTTCATCAGCTTAAAGACCGCATGGCCGGCTGCGCCGATGAAATCCTCCTGCGCGGGGCCTGATAGAACCTGAGCGTCGTACGATCAACACCCGCTACGCTTAAGCACCATCCGTTGTTTTTTCCCATTCGTTGTTGATTCATACACTCTCCACCATAGATCTCATTCATCATGCGATGGGGACGTCGCATCCACGAAACTTAGCCAACTCAGCAGCGCCGTTGATTATCTCATCGCACAAAGCCGCTCGACAAGCGGCGCGGCGATAAGCATAACTTCCGCTTTCTGGAGGTTTACCGTGATTCATCCGCATACTGAACTACGCTATATTGACGACGCCATCGGCTTCGGCATCTTTGCTGTCCGCCCTATTCCTCGAGGCACCATTATCTGGGTGCAAGACCCGCTTGACCGCGAGATTACGCCGGCCGAAGCCGAACAGCTACCCGCCGGTTTACGGGAGCGCTCCGACAAATATTGCTACAGAAATCGCCACGGCCACTTTATCCTCTGCTGGGACCACGCCCGCTACGTTAATCACAGCTTTACCCCGAACGTCATCACCACGCCCTACCGGCTCGAGCTCGCCGTGCGCGACATCGACGCAGGTGAACAGCTGACCAACGACTACGGCACTCTCAACATTATCGAGCCCTTCGAAGCCTTCGACGAGGGACACCACCGCGTGGTCGTCTATCCCGACGATCTCGAGAAATATCACGCTGAATGGGATGCCCTGTTGACCGAAGCCTTCCCTGCCATCAGCAACGTGGAGCAGCCCCTGCGCTTCCTGATCTCCGAAAAAACCTGGAAAACCTGCCTGCGCATCGCCGACGGAACCGAACCCATGCGCTCCATTCTCGACTGCTACTATGCCGCCCCTCCGGAATGCCTACAGGATTTTCAAGCATGGTAAAGCCCACAACGAATGCCCATGCACCATTCGCTGCCTTACATTCATTCGTTGTTTTTACCGCATTCGTTTCCGCAGGCGCACCTTTACCTTCCATCTATGTCGCTCAACTTCGTGATGGAGGAAAAACAACCATACCCTTTGCTATCGGAACACGCTGCAGATTGCACGAAAGGTTAAGCTTCTGGGTGGATTTTGTGACAACTTTCGGCATAGTTCGAAGGCAACGGTTTGGAGACGTGTTGTGCTGATTGTTAAATCTCATTCTATGGATGTATATCGAAACCTCGCCATCGAAGAATATTTGATGGAACGGAGCTCGGGGCCCGTCCTCTTTTTTTGGCAGAGTGACTGCGCGGTCGTGATGGGAAAGAATCAGAATCCGTGGCGGGAGTGTCGGCTGGATTTGATGCGAGCCGAAGGCGTTCCGGCAGCACGACGGATTTCCGGCGGCGGAACGGTGTATCATGATGCGGGAAATCTAAACTACTGCGTGATTGTGGATCGGCGGGTGTATCACGAGGAGCAAGTCTATCGCATTGTTTTGCGGGCGTTGGAGCGTTTCGGTATCCGGGCGAAAAAGACAGGCAAGAGCAATCTGAGTGTGGACGGGTTCAAGTTTTCTGGAAATGCCTATTGTTTTCGGAAAGATCGTGCACTGCATCACGGGACATTGCTTCTCCAAACCGATTTAAATCGACTCAACCGCTATCTCGGCTCCATGTTTGACGGCATTGAAACGTGTGCGATTGCGTCCGTTCCTGCTCCGGTGAAGAATCTTCAGCTGGATCGAGACGAACTCATTTCGGCATTTGAAGAAGAGTTCTGTGCGGAGTATAGTGATGAAAATCTGATTCGCAGGAGCGGCGCGGATCTGAAGACGGCGGCACTGGAGCCGTTGCTTCAGCAGCAGAGATCAGCGGAGTGGGTCTACGGCGCAACACCGCGGTTTGTTCTGGAACAATCGGGGATCCATCTGGAGGTACAGAGGGGCATCGTTACTGCCTCAACAGGGGAATCTTCCGATACACGATGGATTGGAAAAGTTTTTCAGGAAGTGGCATTTTTATTGCTCCACCGTTCGGCTGAAATATCCGGGATTCCTCATCAGGGCCCGGGTTTAATGCATTTATAAGGGAAGACATGTTTAAGACAAAAGCTGTAGTGCAAAATGACGCCGGAATTCACTGCCGACCTTCGGCGGTGTTGGTGACGGAGGGTTGTGCTTATGAGGGCGAGATCGAGATCTCGGCCAAAACGGGGAGATGTAATCTAAAGTCGGCGCTGGAGCTTATTATGCTCGGACTCGAAAAAGGCACCGAAGTGACGATTACGGTCAGGGGCCCGAACGAAGAGGCCGAAGCAAAAAGACTGGTCGATCTCTTCGAAACCCACTTTGATTTTCCTCCCCTATGATCCCTTCCCTTGATGCTCCAATCCCTCATCGACTTCTGTTTTTCACTATTTTGATGGAACGGGCATTTTAATCTGTTAACCGTTTAAACACGGAAAACAGAGAACTCAGCGCCAGGTCTCCAGAATCTCCAGAACAGCCTGCTTTTTCACCGGTTTTGCGAGATAGTCGTCCATTCCCGCCTCGAGACATTTTTCTCGGTCCCCCGTCATGGCATTTGCAGTCAGGGCAATAATAGGAATGTGTGCGCCCTTTGCCTCTGCCGCTTCCAGCTCGCGGATCACACGGGAAGCTTCATAGCCGTCCATGACCGGCATTTGGCAGTCCATAAAAATCAGATCATAGAGGGTTCCTTCGCGCACCTTCTGAACGGCCTCTTCGCCGTTTACCGCCACGTCGAATCCGACTCCGGAATTGGTAAGCAACCGCTGGAATACCACTTGATTCACGAGATTATCCTCAACCAAAAGCACCTTTCCTCCAGACCGTGCAGCCAAATTGGAGTCGGCAAAAAGCTTTTCCGGAAGAACCGGATTTTCCTCTATGGCAGAATCAGACAACTTCCCTAATGCCCTTTTGAGCTTGGAAAACAGCTTGTTCAACCGAATCGGTTTAACCAGATTAATGACCGTTCCCCCATAGTCCACCGGAGCAAGCCTTCGGTTGGTGTGTGAACAGACAAGCAACAGCGTTTGCTCCCGATCATCAATGTTCTTCAATCCAATTTTCCCGCCATCGTCGATATATTTTTCGCTCGTCAGAATAACCTGATACTTCTGATCCAGCAGCATTTGATCCGCCTCCTCCAACGATGTGGAAACCTCCGCATGGAGCCCCCAGCGGGACATCCATTGGGCTAACATCCGCCCCTGATTTTCCTGGTCATCAACAATTAACACCTGTTCGCCGGAAAAGGTCTGCTTTTCAGATTCGTCGGCGGACGCACTCAGCCCAAGCGGCAGATTAAACCAGAATGTCGACCCTTTACCCGGGGTGCTTTCCACTCCGATTTTTCCGCCCATCAGTTCAACCAGTCTTTTACAGATGGCCAGCCCGAGCCCGGTCCCGCCATATTTTCGGGTGGTTGAGCTATCAGCCTGCGAGAATTTTTCAAACAACAGCGCAAGTTTGTCTTGATCGATTCCAATTCCGCTATCTCTGACGCTGATCAGAACGATCGAATCTCTATCCGACTCATCGGTAAAGTCGACATTGATAATAACGTGGCCCTCCTCCGTAAACTTAATCGCATTGCCCACCAGATTAATAAGAATCTGGCGGATTTTTACCTCGTCACCTTCAACGCCGAAGGGAATGGAGGGCGCATAGTTCAGAATCAGTTCAACGTCTTTCCCTATGGCAACCGGCGTCAGCAGACTGATCACACTCTCACAGGTTTCCCGCAGGTTAAACGGACGAATCTCCACCTCCATTTTTCCGGCTTCAATTTTTGAAAAATCAAGAATCCCGTTAAGGAGCGTGAGGAGGGTGTTGCCGGAAGAAAGAATGATCTGGACGTGCTCGGCCTGCTCCTCCGTCAGCTTCGTATCCTGGATCAGACCCGCCATACCGATAATTCCATTCAGCGGTGTACGGATTTCGTGGCTGATACTCGCCAGAAAATCGGATTTTGCACGGGTGGCCTCCTCCGCTTTTTCCCGTGCCGCCTCAAGTTCTTTATTGACCTGCTCCAGTCGTTCGCTGGTCTCGGTGGCATCTTCCATCATCCCCATAATGATGGATTGATTCTGCTCCAGCTCGAGACTTCGGGCATTCAACAGCCGGCGGGCTTCTTCCGCCTCATGGTTAACGGTTTTACTTTCGGTAATATCAAACAGTGTACCGATCATGACGACGGCTTCGTGATCCTGGTTGCGTTCGGTAACGTAACCGTATTCGCGCACCCACACCCACTGATCATCGTCGCGCCGAACGCGATACTCACCATGGTAAACATGGCTCCGATCGTCCAAGAGGAGCGTAAGCGCACGGTTGACCTGCTCTGAATCTTCCGGATGGATACGGACGTCCCGCCAACTGCCGCCTGTTTCGAGCTGACTTCTGGTGGTTCCAAGAATCGCGGAAAACCGGTTGTTGACGATGTAACGGTTTTCCTTAATCTTCCAGCTCCAGAATCCCAAGTTTCCGGTATGAAGAATAAACTCCAGATGATTCCGCACCCGCTCGGCTTCGATTTCAAGTCGGCGGCGTGCTTCGACTTCCTTTTTAATCCGCATTTCGCACTGATTCATTTCCTGACGGAAGCCGTCTAGTTCATCCATCTTATTCCTGTTTTCGACCGACTCCGCCTCCAGCTGCGCATTGGTTTCCCTCAGTTCACGCAACATCTTCATCTGCTGTGCGATCTGTTGGTTATGGGCCTCATTTTTTGACTCAATATTTCTGCCGACCGAACGCCCGATCAACCAACCCGCCAAAGCAACAATCAGGATAAACAGCCCGGAAAAATAGAAAAAGAAAGCGTCGGCGGCCATTGATAAACCATAGAGCGCCGCCACGAGCAACAGTACGTTCAAAACGGCAGCCATCGCGCAGCCGATTCCCAATCTGGACTCTGGTTTCAATATCTTTTCCCTGTAAAATATCTTTTATGAAATGGTTGTTATACTCATATCGACCAAAACGCTATCGATGCATTCTCCGGGTTAAGTCCCCAATTGGAGATCGTCATCGACACGGTCAATCGTGGTTCTGTATTTTTGAGGCCACTCCAGCTCGGCACACAGATGATTCACCTCCGCCTTCAGCTCGAGCGTACGAATCTCACGCTTGCGCATGAGCTGATTAAAGCGCTCGAGTGTTTTCAGCGTTTCCTGCAGTTTATCCTCCGCGTTTTTTCGTTCGGTAATGTCGTTCCAGATGCCCAACACACCTACCGCCTGCCCCTTGGTATTTCGCAAAGGCACCGTACTGATTTCCCTCCAGCCGGCTTTCTCGTCCGGATGCACATAGCGCTTCAACCGCTTCATTTGAGCCTGATTAGAAGAAATGATTTCCTGATCCTGCTCAATCACCTGTAACGCTGTGGCCTCTTCGAATAAGTCGAGCGGTGTTTTCCCAATCACATCACTGTGGCTGCAAAGCCGACATTGATCGATAAATGTGGTGTTGCAGCCGAGATAGACCGAATCCCTATCCTTCCAGAAAACCGACATCGGAATACTGTCGATGATCAACTGAAGGATGCGGCGCGATTCCCGAAGTGCAGATTCAACCTGTCGATAGCGGGCAATATCGTGAGCTACGCCGATCAGAGCCGGTTGGCGCTCCCATGTGCCTTGAAACAGATTCATTTCCACCATTATTTCTGCGCCGCTCTTCATTTGAAGCGACTGACTGCAGGAACCCGACGACGTTGACCTCAGTTGTTCGAGAACACTTCGGATCTCCGGTTGAGCATCGTCCGGATAGAGGTCGAAAAGATGCATCCCGCTCAGCTCTGCTGCAGAATAGCCCAGCCTTTTCCCGACCGCAGGGTTGGTATGCAGAATTCGACCCGTTGGATCGCATACAATAAGAAATTCTTCCATAGCGGAAAAGAGTTGCCTGAAATTCTGATGCTCTTCAGCGAGGTGGTGTTCGCTCCGCTTGGCGTCAGTAATATCCTGCATGAAGCCGTCCCAAACCAATGTCCCGTCGCAATATTGAGGAATTGCACTCACATGCAGCCGGCGGAGCGTTTTATCCGCTTCAAAAACACGAATTTCAATCGAAGCGGGTTCAAGGCGTTCCCGGGCCTCGTCGAACGTTTTCTGCAGCAGCGGCAAATCGTCCGGATGCACCTGTTTCAGCGCAAGAGCCGCATTATCCAACAACACATTCCGGTCCAGACGGAGAACACGTTCATAGCGGTTGCTGATAAACGTAAATTTAAACTGATTCGTCGGCGGTTCGTAGATCAACTGAAAAAGAAACCTCTTCGGCAGATTTTCACTGATGGTTTTCCGGCAAAGATCGCTCTTCTTCAACGCCTGAGTCTTTACCTCCAATCCGCTGCGCATTCGTACGAGATAAAAAAGAATGCCCAGCAGCAAAAAGGAGACCATGAACAGAATGGTAATGATTTGTTTGTCGGAAAAAAGCGGCGCAATCGCATTGAGCGGCAGCCCTGTGGATAAAACAGAGTGACCTTCGACGGAAATACAGATGCTGGACAGAGTTGCTATCATGGTTATGTTGTTTCAGTCTTCCATAAACTGAGTTTGAGATCAAAACGAAAGAAGCATTTCGTGCAGTTCACAAAGCGGAAGTCCAACCACGTTGGTATATGATCCGTTAATTGCTCGAACCATATGGGCCGCACCGCCTTGAATGGCATAGGCCCCCGCCTTATCCATCGGACAGCCGGAGGCGACATACGCATCCATCTCATCCGGCGTAAGTGTTCGGAAATCAACCTCCGTTGAGACGGATATAACCCGACATTTGGGACCCCTTTTTACGCATACAGCCGTGATCACTTCATGCGTCTTCCCCGAAAGCCCCGTGAGCATTTCAACCGCGTGGGCCTCATCCGCCGGTTTACCCAGAATCGTATTATCTGCCACCACAATTGTATCTGCTGCAATGACCGTGGACTCCGGATCGGCATCCACTGCACCCGCTTTTTCTTCGGCCATCCGCTCCGCAAATGCTTTCGGTGCTTCGCCGACGTACGGTGTCTCGTCGATTTCGGCAACCCGAATTGAAAAATCAATGTTTAATGTTTTCAGCAGTTCTTGCCGGCGCGGCGAGGCACTGGCGAGAATCACGGTATGGAGATCGGGATAAGGCATCATCAATTTATTCCTCTATCAACTCTTCGTCCTGCTTCACTATAACACCCCCGGAAAAATGAACCGAGGATCACACCTTTCCACTAAGAAGATCGGCTTCCAACAGCGCTTCCGCAACATTTTCCGCGGCATCCCGTGATCCGAGCAACTGCCGAACTTCTTTATATCCCGACAACATGGCGCTCCGTTCAGGCGATGCCTCCACCAACAGGGGCCCCAAAGCCTCAACCAACGCCGACGGCGTTGCCGCCTGCTGAATCAGCTCCGGACAGACCATGCGGTCCACAACAATATTTACCAGTCCGATGTAACGAATCGTCAACACCGCGCGCGCAAACCAATAGGTCGCCGCGCTGGTTTTATAGGTAATGACCTGCGGAGTACCGCTCAGCGCCGTCTCCAGCGTCGCTGTGCCCGAAGTCACAATCGCCGCATCCGCCTGTCGCATCAGCTCACGCGCCTGCCCCCGCACCACCTCAATCCGCGTCGGCACCTTCGCCGAGGCGTCTATCACCTCCTGCACCAGGCGCTCAATCCGCTCATTAGGCGAAGCAATGATGAATGAAAGATCGGGGAAGCGCGCCTCCAGTAATTTTGCCGCCTCCAGAATCGTCGGCAGAATTCGCAAAATTTCCTGTTTTCGGCTGCCCGGCAGCAGTGCAATGCGCCGCGTCGATTTCCACGGCAGCGTCGCTGGTTCTTGCGCCAGAAATTCATCCATCTGGGCGACGAGCGGGTTACCGACAAAGTCCACCTGCAGCCCCGTTCCGTCAAACAGAGGCACTTCAAACGGGAAAATCACCAGGAGCCGGTCCACCCGCTGCGCAATCTGAGGAATTCGCTTCTTATTCCAAGCCCACACCTTCGGGCAGATATAATAAAAAACCTTCACGCCGCGCTTCTTCAGCTCCGCCGCCAGCCGCAGATTAAAGCCGGGATAATCCACCAGCAGCGCAGCGTCCGGCTTCCGACGATCCACCTCTGCCAGCACCTGATCAAAAACGCCTTTAAGAAAACGGTAGTGTTTGAGCACTTCGATCAATCCCATCACCGACATTTGGTCCGTATGCTGCAGCAGCTCCATGCCCGCTGCGCGCAGGTCATCACCCCCAAGACCCCAGAACGCTATACCCGACTTCCGTCCCTTCAGCGCACGCACCACACGCGCCGCGTGCAGATCGCCCGAAACCTCTCCTGCAACCACTAAAATCGATTTTTTCATGAGTTTTTAAGCGTATTTCGTTGCGTATTGCGTATTGCGTATTGCGTATTGCGTATAATGGTGTTTCGTTCCTCCGGAGGAATCAAGCAATACGTAATACGCAGTACGTAGTCATTTCTCCGTTTCCACCGCAACAAATGCCATATCCAGCGCATCCGCCAATCCAATCAGCTTTTCCTTCTCCAATAAAATAGTTTTCCCGGCCTCTACCGCCAGACACGAAACCCTCGCCTTTTTCATCATTTTGAAGGTTTTGGTTCCAACCACCGGAATATCGAAGCGCATATCGTGCCCTTCTTTGGGCACCTTCACAATCACCGTCCCCGCCTTTCCGACTCTACCCGCCCGCCGGATCGTCTGATTGGTTCCCTCAAATGCTTCCACGGCAATAATAATTCCATCCTTGATCGCCACGGTCTGCCCGATCTCAAACGCGCTCGTTCCCTTCACCAAGCGCAGGCCCAGCTCGATATCCGCCTGTTCGCGCGCGGTCGGCGCTCGGCGGCTGAGCTGTCCGGCGGTCGGCGTGTAGCACTCCATAAACGCATTGCCCGGCAGCACCGTAATGCCCAGTTCCTCGATCTTATGCACCACCGCACCAAAAATGGTATGCGCATTCTTCGTTTCCAGCGCACTCATCATCTCGCGCGCCAGCTTATCCGGCCGCAGATAAAAGAGGTTCGAAGGTGCAATCTGACCGACCATCACCGCCTGACGAATCCCCGTGGCGGCCAACTGATCCAGAAACGAACGCATGCTGCCCAGATGCATCCAGTGCACTTCGTCCGCCAGCGCAGCAATCTCCTTGCGCGTTTCGCCTTTGAAGCCCAACACCACAATACGCTTCACACCTGCAGCACGCACCGCCCGCGCCAGCATCAGCGGATAGGCATCGCGTCCGGCAATAATAATCAACGACTCAGGAACATCCGTTTTCATAGTGGAGCGAACCATGCCGGAAAACCAAACCCTTGGAAAATCATTTTTTAAAGGGTTATTCCCCTCTTTCCGGACCCCGTTGGAATCCCTGCGTTAATCCGCTTTCACGGCATTCACCAGTTCGCTTCCGGTTTCGTACGCCCTAATATTTTCCAGCGTGGTTTGGGCAATCCGTGCAACCGCCTCTTTGGTAAAATAGGCCTGATGCCCCGTAATCACGACATTGGGGAAGGTGGTCAGGCGTGCAAAAACATCGTCCGTCAGAATCTGGAACGTTTTATCCTCAAAGAAGAGTTCCTCCTCTTCCTCGTAAACATCAATCCCCAGATAACCAATCTTTTCCGACTTCAGTCCTTCAATGGCAGCGCGCGCATCGATCAGTGCTCCGCGGCTGGTGTTAATGATCATCACGCCTTTTTTCATACGCGCAATGGCCTCCATATTGATCAGATGATAGGTATCCGGCAGTAATGGGCAGTGCAGCGAAATAATATCCGACTGCGCGATCAGCTCCTCAAACGAAACATACTCGACCCCGTATTCCGTTTTGCAGATTTCGTTTTCCTGTTTGTCGTGCGCCAAAATGCGGCAACCGAAGCCGTGCAATACGCTGGCCACGCACTCGCCGATCTTTCCGGTGCCAATGAGACCCACCGTTGCACTGTGCATATCAAACCCCAGCAACCCGTCCAGCGCAAAATTGCCTCCCCTAACGCGCGAGTTGGCCCAATAAATTTTTCGGTTCAGCGCCAGCATCAGTCCGACCGTATGCTCCGCCACGGCATAAGGGGAATAGGCCGGAACGCGCACCACGCTGATCCCCAGCTCGCCCGCACTGCTGACATCCACATTATTAAAGCCCGCACAGCGCAACGCGATCAGACGAGTGCCCTGAGCCGCCAGCGCAATCAGGGCAGAGGCATCGAGCTGGTCATTCACAAATGCACAAGCACATTCATAGCCCTCGGCCAGCTTTACCGTTTGACGCGTCAGACGTGTTTCAAAATAGGTAATCTCATGTCCAAAATCCGCATTGGCTTTATCAAAGAATACGCGGTCGTACGGTTTCGTGCTGAAAAAGGCTATCTTCATTTTAGTCCTCCTTAAAACAAGTCCAACTGATCTGTCGGAAGTACATACTGAGGGAACCGCATTCCCGCCTTTCCCGATAGTGCTGCCAGTTTTTCGAGCGAAGCATCTTCACCCCGAAGCTCCAGCGTTTCTACAATTTTCGCAAACAGCATCCCGCAATAGGCGCTGTCCTCTTCTGCTCGATGAAAGGTTCCGCTCGGAAACTGAAAGTGGCGAACCAGCGTCCAAAGCTTATAGTTCGGCAGGCCGGGAAAAATTCTGCGTGCCAGCGGCAGGGTATCCAGCACCGGCCCCTTCGGTGCCCTTGCGCGGTGGAGTTCAATCTCACCGGTCGATTAAAATGTACCACTTGCGGTCGAATCAAAATGTACCACCCAAGAGGCTTTTTGTTAGCTGTTAATAACTCTCC
>JAFGWS010000086.1 GCA_016937035.1 Pontiellaceae bacterium | reverse complement strand
GAACCCGCATGGCCGAAGCCGAGGGATTTTAAGTCCCTTGTGTCTACCAATTTCACCACCTGGGCAGGGCCTGTCGTACAGGAGCGGCATAAATAATCACCTGCGCGATGCAAAGACAATAAAAAAGGAGGGTGATTCGTTGATTTTCCCGTCAGATCGCCTGACAATCACTGTTGATTTTATTTAAACCGAAATGGCACACTGAGCATTATGTTAACAAGCAATACCAAAATACATGCCCTACTCGAGAAGACCGGTTTGTTTGAGCCCAAGCAGCTGGTCGCTTTATTAACTGACGCACGGGAAAACAATATTTCCATCCGCGAGGCTGCACTGAAGGCGGTGCCGGATCTGAAGGAAGACCAGTTTCATCAAAAACTTGCGGAAGTGATGGGGCTGGAATATGAGCGGTTGAAAGATATCACGATCGAGCGCGAAGTGCTGGCGATGGTTCCGACCAAGGCCATTTTTCAGTACAACGTAGTTCCGCTTTCTGAAAAGGACGGGTCTCTGCGGATTGCCACCAGCAATCCGTTTGTTCCGGGGCTGGTGGACGGTCTGCGTCTGGCGACGGAATACCGTATTCGGCTGGTGCTCAGTCCGGAAGAGGATGTTTCGACCACGGCGAAAAAGTTTTACGGGGTGGGGGCTGAAACCCTCGACCGCATGATGCAGGACGGAGGTATTGATTTTGATGATGAAGAGAGCCTCTCGAAGCAGGACCTCAGCGAGCTCGATCAGGAAGCCTCGGTCGTCAAGTTTGTGAACCAGATTATCTGGGAAGCCTACAAAGACCGCGCAACCGATATTCACATTGAGCCGATGGAAATGGATCTGCGCATCCGTTATCGCGTCGACGGCGTTCTGCACGAAACCCCTATGCCTCCGCAGCTCAAGCGCTTTCAGTCGTCGGTGATTTCTCGTATTAAGGTCATGGCCAACATGGACATTGCTGAAAAACGTCTTCCGCAGGATGGCCGTATAGGCGTGCGTATCCGCGGAGAAGAGATTGATGTTCGTGTTTCGACGATGCCGACCGTATACGGCGAGAGTGTCAGTCTTCGTCTTCTGATGCGCGGTGGCGGACTGATTACGATGACGGACCTTGGTCTGAATGATCACGACAGTTCCCTGCTGAAGAAAATGATCACGCGGCCGCACGGTATTCTTTTGGTGACCGGGCCGACGGGTTCCGGTAAATCCACCTCGCTTTATGCCTGGCTGCATACGATTAACTCGATCGATAAGCGCATCATGTCCGCTGAAGACCCGATCGAATATGAAATGGCCGGTGTAAACCAGGTGCAGATGCGTCCGGAAATTGGGCTGACCTTTGCCAATACGCTGCGTACCTTCCTGCGTCAGGACCCGGACGTGATTATGGTGGGGGAAATTCGTGACCGCGAGACCGCCGAAATCTCGATTCGTGCGGCGCTGACCGGTCACTTGGTCTTCAGTACCATTCATACCAACGACTCCGCCAGTACGATTACTCGTCTGCTCGATATGGGCATTGAGCCGTTCCTTGTGGCCTCGTCGGTGGAAGGGATTGTTGCTCAGCGCCTGGTGCGCGGTTTGTGTACCGCCTGTCGTCGTCCTGTGGAGGTCGATGAAGCGTTTCTGCGCGAGCATAACTTCCCGGTCGAGCGCCTCGCTACGGAGGGACCGATCTATGAAGCCGTCGGGTGTGATGCCTGCCGGGGTAACGGCTATAAAGGCCGTACTGGTATTTTTGAAATCATGCCGGTTAATGATGACCTGCGTCCGTTGATTATTGCCCATTCCTCCGCAAATGTGATCAAAGCCTGTGCCCTTCAGCATGGCATGAAAACACTGCGTGAAGACGGATGGGATAAAGTTCTGGCCGGAAAAACAACCATCGACGAAATTCTCCGCGTCACGGAAGATGACGATATTGAGGAGATGTAGAGCTGAGGATAGGGTGTTTGCAGCTCCCTTAATAATGTCGGTTTTCAGGGAAGCACTTCGGTGCTTCCCTATTTGTTTTTGTGAGGTAAGTTTCGATCCGATTATTTTTAGACGAAATGAAGGCTGTTAACCTAGAAAAAGAAGTTAACCACAAATTGACGCTAATAAACGCTAATATTCAATGGGTTTAGAAAGATATATAACTCACCCTGAATGGTGAAAAGAAAGCCATTCAAAAAGCAAGCATGGGAATCGATATTTTTGAATGTTTTTACTTATGTGCGTCCATTAACGTTCATTTGCGGCTTCTCTACTGCAATTTTTAAGAGTTAATTTTCTATGCAGATCCTGTAGGGTTAGTCAAAACGGACCCAGTCGATGTCGACCGGATTTTCGCCGACCGAAACGGCAACGAGATTGTGCTGTTTGGTGGGTGCGGTTTCAAGCTTGGCGGAGCATTCCTTCCAATCGGTGTCTTTCGGGATTTCAATCTTGGCCAGCAGCGGTCCATCGGTCTTGTCGAGGCGAAGTTCAATCGATCCTCCTTCCGAAGCGTTCGCCCGGAGAATAACGGTTTTGAGCGTTTCTTCGCGAAAGTCGACGCGGTCATACTGGACAAATGCACCTTTGCCGGTCAGGGCAATCTTCCATCCTTCGCCGGGCTTGTCGCTGTTGAGGTAGGAGACTTCGGTGCCGCTTTCTCTGACGGCGCTGTAGCGGTCGATCTGGATGTTGCGCTTGGCGTTGCAGATGCCCACGCCGCGGAGCGTGGGAACGATCGGCTGGATGGTGCCGTCGTCGTTGAAGGTCAGGAATTCGGCGCGGGCGGAGCGGCGCGTATCATCGCGCGGGGAAAGATCCTTGTAGTGGTAGAACAGGTACCATTGCCCCTTGTACAGCACGAGCGAGTGGTGGTTGGTCCAGCAGTCCGCGTGTTTGCCCATGATGGTTCCCTTCATGGTGTAGGGGCCCATCGGGCTGTCCGCCATGGCATATTCCAGTGCTTCGCCGCCGCCGACATCGTGGGGGAAGGTGAGGTAGTATTTTCCGTTACGCTCAAAGGCGAAGGGACCCTCCACCAGGCCCTCGGTCGGAAGGTTGTCGATCTTTACCGGGACCGTCTCCAATTCGAGCATGTTGTCCTTCAGCTTGGCGACGAAGATGGCGTTCATGGAATAGAAGATATAGGCCGCGCCATCCTTGGGATCAATGAGCACGCTGGGATCGATCGAAGGCGGAATGTCGGGAATATAGTTGGGCTCGGGCGTGAAGGGGCCGTACGGCTTATCCGCCACGGCCACGCCGACGCGCTTGTTGGCACCGCGGCTGTTGGCCGGGAAATAAAAGTAATATTTCCCGTCCTTGAAGACGCAATCGGGGGCCCACATGCCATAGTTGGGGTTGACCCATTCCACCTCTTCCTGCGTGACGATGACCCCGTGGTCCGTCCAGTCCATGAGGTTTTC
Organism: Pontiellaceae bacterium; assembly: GCA_016937035.1. The sequence goes on along the minus strand of JAFGWS010000086.1, from coordinate 5,397 downwards.
GGACGAATAGACGTGGTAGTCCTCCATGCAGAAGCCGCGCCCGCCGTTGGGCGGAATGATATCGTGGGAGGGATAGAGATAGATCTTCCCTTCAAAAAATCGCGCAGTCGGGTCGGCGGCAAAAGTATCGAGCATGAGCGGGTTGTCGGCGAGCGCATCGGCGCAGGCGAACAGCGAGCAGGCAGAAAACAGAACAAAACGGAACGGAAGCTTTTTCATATACATCCCCTTGATTCGGCATATTTCTTTTAGACAGACGCAAGAATGTAACCCATTCGTTGTGCGTGTGCAATCCATTCGAACGGCGGATTTTAAATTGATCCCGCGCGATTATCCTGCGATCGACGGGTGTGTTAAAAAAATAGCATTACAGGTTGACGAGGGGCTCATGTGCTAATATTTTAACATCCATAAAAAAGGAGACCCCATGGATCGTTGTGAACCCGATAAGCTGAGTCGTCGCGAGCGGCAGATTATGGATCTGCTCTTTGAAAACGAGGAGCTCTCCGCACTTGATGTTCAGGAACGGATGGAGGATGCTCCCGGCTACTCTGCGGTGCGCACCATGCTGCGTCTGCTGGAGGAAAAGGGCCATATCACGCACCGCACGAGCGGACGGAAATATCTTTATAAACCGGTGCAGAGCCGTCGCTCGGCGAGCCGCGGTGCCATGCGCAGGCTGCTGAATACGTTTTTTGATAACTCCGCCGAGCAGGCGATTGCGTCGCTGCTCGATATCAGCAGCGGGGAGCTGAATTCGGAGGAGTATGACCGTTTAAGTGCGTTGATTGAAAAGGCGAAGCGCCGTTAGGAGGTTGGGATGAAGTGGAACGTTCTACTGGAACTGGAACTCAAGTGCAGCCTGCTGCTGATGGTCGCCTTTTTGGTGATTCTCCTCGTGCACCGTTTTTCATCGGCGCAACGCTATTTTGTTTTGATGCTGGCGGTGTGCGGCGGACTCTTGGTTCCGGCCGCACATTTTTTGCTTCCTCATTGGGAGACAACCATACTTCCGCCTTCGTCGGCGGAAGATCAACCTGCTCCACAGGCAGCGGAAGCTGCGCCGTTGGTTGTTCCGCCGGAACCGTCGGCCGAATTTTACACTCCGTCGATGACACCGCCTGAAACTTCGCGCGAGCGCGTGGAATCGCTGGTTCCTGTTGCTGAAGCTCAGCCAATTGCTGTATCGGAGTCTCCGACACAGGTAGCGGAGTCGGTGGTCGAGGAAAAGCCGTCGATTTCGATCGATGAGATTGTTGCGATGTTCTGGCTGGGCGGTGCAGCGCTTATGATGTTGTCGCTGCTGGTCGGTTATCTTTCGGCCTGGCGGATTGTACGCCGTGCGCCGGCGGTCCAGGGTGTGTGGTCGGAAACCCGCGAGCGGGTGCGCGGACGGTTGGCGATATCGCGCGAGGTGGCGCTGCTGGAGTGCAGCAGTCGATTGGCTCCGATGGCGTTTGGACTGTTTCGTCCGGCGATTGTTCTGCCGGTCGATGGACGGGCGTGGCCTGAGCAGAAGCGGTCGGCGGTTTTAGTGCACGAGTTGGCTCATGTGAAACGCAATGACTGTCTGCTGCACAGCGTCTGTACCATCGCGCTGGCGCTGCACTGGTTTAATCCTCTTTTCTGGATCGCTGCACGGCAGCTGCGTTTGGAGCGGGAACATGCGTGCGATGATTATGTACTGACCAACGGCGCGCCGGCGGCGGATTATGCCGATCAGCTGCTGGAGGTGGCGCGGATGCAGTCGGGGCGGGTTCCGCTGCTGAGCGCGGCAATTACAATGGCGCGGAAGAATGCCCTCGAAGGGCGACTGTTGGCGATTCTCGACGGCGGGCGACGTCGCGGTGCATTTGGGTTGGGCGCGGTTTGTTTGTCGGTTTTGCTGACGGTCGGCATTGCGCTTCCGCTGGCCTCGGCGACGGGCGCTAAAGTGCAGACAGCAGTGGAAAACGTTGTGGCTGATGTGGAGGATAAGGTTTCCGAGAGCGTCAATGTGCCTCCAGTAGATTTGACGGTGACGAGCGAAGTTTCCGAAGAGGTGGTTCAAGCGTCTATTGAACCGATGGAGGAACCCATCGAAGCGTTGGCTGAAATTGAGGTTGCGCCGCCGGAATCGCGGCCGACAATCAGTCTGAAAGAACCGGCGCAGACGGAATCGAGGGGAGCGCCGAGCTATGCGTTGCCTGATGAGGTGTTCGTTCCTTCCACGCCGGAAATTTTACTGGCCGGCTCTCCGTCTTCGCTCTTTGTAGATCGAGTGAACGTGCCGATCATCGCTTCAGGAGGTCGCAGCGCTGGGGAGGCATCGGAAATGACTGCGTCTCCGTTTTTGGGAGAGTGGATAGAGCTGGCGGAAGACGCATCCACCGCACTGCATTTCTTCGTGGAGCAGAACGGTCAGGCGCTGCTGGAGGGCGGCGATGTGCGCACACGAATGCAGTGGAAGCTGAATTATGATGAACTACTGTTGACCACCAGCGAGGGCGTTCGTACGGCGGATATTTCTCCCGAGGGCTTGCTGATTTATCGCAAGGGCGGTCGGACCATGATGACCTTCCGGCGTCGCGGAAGTGCGGCGGAACTGCCCGAGGAAGATACGGTTGCGGTGAGGCCGCTGGTGCCGACGCCCAGTGCGAAGGAGCAGCTTGAGAGTCGGTTGACGGCGGCGGCAAGCATTTCCAGTTCAGGATCGAAGAATGCGGCGTTATCTGAAATTGCGTTGGATGCCGCAAAATTCGGCTGTGTCGATCAGATGAAACGGGCCGTTAATGGGATCAGTATGTCGGGTATTCGGAATGAAACAGCAGATCAATGCGTGGATTTGCTGCTTGAGCTGGGTTTGGTGAAGGAGGCAACGGAGCTGGCTAAGGGCATTTCTACTTCAGGGACTCGGGATGACGCACTTGTGCGGATTGCCCGGCAGCAGACCGTCGTTCGGGAAGACGATGTTCCAGAGAATCGCCCTGTTCCTGCGCCGACGGCGGAGATGATGAAACAGCTGGAGTCGCGGTTTAAGGTTGCTGAAAGCATACTTTTGATACAGGAGCGTGACGCTGCGCTGATGGGCGTTGCCGCTGATGCAGCCCGTATGGGCAATGTGGAGCTGGCGTTGAAGGCGGTACGTAAAATGGGTGTGCTCTCCTCAAAATCTGAAGCGGCGGAGCAGTGCGCGGATCTGTTTATTCTGCAGGGCATGAGCGAAGAGGCGGTTCAAATGGCCGACCAGATTGCTCTGATTAATAGAAAGAATGAGGTGCTCGCGCGGATTGCGCAGGGGCGATCGGCGGCGACTGGTAGCGGTGGAGTATCGGTCGGTGGGAGCATTGGTCCGCAGCCGCGTTATGGACGTAGAATGAGTGCCGAGCGTCAGGCAGAATATACGCGCCAGCTGGAAGCTCGGATTGCCATCGCTGAAGAGATTGCGCTGGCTTCGGAGCGTGATGAGGTTATGGCCGGGATTGCTGTCGATGCTGCGCGGCTGGGTGTGGTTGAGCCTGCGTTGAAGGCGCTCGATAAAATGACGTTTGTTTCTGATCGCGACGATGCGGCGGTATTGTGTGCGGATGAATTTATCGTGCTTGGTTTGTCGGAATATGCCGGTCAGGTGGCGGAGACGATCACCTTTTATAGCACCAAAAAAGAGGTAATTGAGCGGATTGCGCGAGGGCGTACAGCGGTTGCCTCAACCGGCGGAGGTAGTAGCGGCGGCCTGCGCCCTGGCCGTAGGCCGAGCGCCGACCTGCAGGCGGAATATACGCAGCAGCTGGAGGCGCGGATCACCATTGCGGAGCAAATTACGCTCCCCACCGATCGCGATGAAATTTTGACAGGTATTGCGGTGGATGCGGCGCGTATGGGCGTGGTGGAGACGGCGTTAAAGGCGCTGGACAAAATATCGTTTGTTTCGACGCGCGATGCGGCGGCGGTGCGCTGCGCCGATCAGTTTATTCTGCAGGGAATGACCGCCGAGGCCGGGCGCGTGGCGGAAAAAATCACCTTCTACAGCACCAAAAAAGAGGTGATTGATAAGATTGCGCGCGGCAGTTCGCCACTGACCGGCGCTCCGTCGCGCGAAACTCCAAGGTCAAATTCTGATAACGGGTGGACGATTCATTATTCGAGCGAAGATCCGCCCAGCCCTGAGCAGGCTGAAGCCATGCAGAAACAAATAGAAACGATGCAAAAGCAGATGGAATCCATGATGGAGTCCGGTGCGATGCAGGATCAGATGGATGTAATGGGAAAACAGATGGAATCGATGAGTCAGCAGATGGAGTCCATGATGAATTCCATGGGAACTCCGTGAGTAATAAAACAACAAGGGAGAAACAATGAAGAAGGGTATAATGATTGCGGTTGCCGGGTTGGGATTGATGCTTGCGGGGTGTGCTTCAAAACCGTCGTTTTCGGGCGTGTGGCGCTGTGAAAAAATGCCGCCGGAAGCCATGGAAGAGGGTGTTGTGGCGACACAGCTGGTATTGGCTGAAGAGGGTGCCTTTTCAGGATATTTTGAAATGGAAGACGGATCGCCGATGGGTGGCTTTAGTGGAAACTGGCTCACCAACGGAACTGGTGGAATTGATTTCATGGTTGATGAATCCAGCGGCGGTCCAGAAAAAGGTACTGGATTGTTGATGGACGAAGACACGCTGTTGGGTTCTGCTGATGGAATAACGCTCACCTTTACACGACAGTAGTTTGTTTAAGTAATTAGAAGAGGCATCTTCGTCTGATTTTGTCCAGGCGGGGATGCCATCTGTGTGTGATTGGGTAGAGACGGGATCTGTTGGGGCCTGAGTTCTTTATGAGGTTCCAAGTGTTTCGGTGCAGAATAAACGACAAGGGAGAAACAATGAAGAAGGGGATGCTGGTTGGGTTTGTTGGATTGGGGTTAATGCTTTCAGGATGTTGTTCGGGGTTGGCCGAAAAGGGTGGCCCCTCTGAGTTTGAGCGGTTGCACGGCATCTATGTGGAAAAAATGATTCCGCAGATCGTTCCACTGAAGGAAAGCACCGCTACCGTGGATGAACTTCGGTCGGTTGCTAATAAAATATCCGTTAAAACGGCGGCTGAAGTTTTTTTTGATCATGCCGATGTGTGCAGGACAGAGGCGGAAAAATACATTGCCGATCTGCCTCGTCTTCCTGAAGGTGCGCTTGATGGATATGAGGAAGGAGCTCGCGAGGATGATCTTCTTGATCTGATAAGGCAGGGATATTCTTTGGGCGAGGAAGAGGATGCGTCTTTTGTTTTTTTGGGCTCCTGTTTCCATATTCCGCAGATGATTATGGCCGTGTCGCGAAGCGTAACACTGGCGTCGAAAATCTCTGCTGAAGAGGATATTCAAAAGTATTTTGTTTTGGAGAGTTATGGGGGATCACGTCTGTTTTTGGT
>JAFGWS010000085.1 GCA_016937035.1 Pontiellaceae bacterium | reverse complement strand
CAGCGTCGGGCAGCCGGTTTCGTAGAGGAAATCCATATCGAGGCTGGCGATCACCTTGCCGTCGTATTTAACCGTAAAGTAGCCGGAGTCGTTGTAACGGCCCATGAACGCCACTTCCACATCGCGCTGCTTCGCCAGCTTTTCGAACGCCTCGCGGCACTCGGGCTGGACGGCGAGCGTCATGCGCTCCTGTGCCTCGGAAACCAGAATTTCCCACGGCTGGAGCCCTTCATATTTCAGCGGCGCATCCTTCAGCTCGCATTCGCAGCCGCCGGAATATTTGCCCATTTCGCCGAAGGAGCAGGAGATGCCGCCCGCGCCGTTATCGGTGATACAGCGGTAGAGGCCGAGGTCGCGCGCCTCGATCAAAAATTCATACAGCTTGCGCTGGGTCAGCGGGTCGCCGATCTGTACCGCCTGTGCCGGCGATTCCGTGCGTAGTTCCTCGGACGAGAACGTTGCGCCGTGGATGCCGTCTTTGCCGATGCGTCCGCCGCACATGACCGTCCAGTCGCCCACTTCAATCTCTTTGCGTTCGGAAGGACGCCCGCCGACTTCCACCGGCATCTTACCGAGCGTGCCGCAATAGACCAGCGGCTTACCGAGGTAGCGTTCGTCGAAACACTCAAACCCGCGGCTGTACGGAATGCCCGACTGGTTTCCGCCGTCGATCACGCCTTCGTGTACGCCGTCGCGGATACGGCGCGGATGCATCAGGCCTTCCGGAACCGGTTTATCATAAAAGGGGGACCCCAAGCAGTAGCCCCAGACGTTGGAGACCAGCTCCGCCGCCATGCCGGTGCCCATTGGGTCGCGGTTTACGCCGACGATTCCGGTCATCGATCCGCCGTAGGGATCGAGCGCGGAGGGCGAGTTGTGCGTTTCCACCTTATAAACAATGTGCTGCTTGTCGTCGAATTTGACCACGCCGGCATTGTCGGTAAAGACCGAGACCAGCCAGTCGATCGACTCCTCAACCTTCTTGGTGGAGGCTTTAACGTAGGTTTTATAGAGCGAATGGATCGTTTCGGTTTCGCCGGTTTCGGTATCGGTGTAGTTAACCGTGCCGGCAAAAATTTTGTGCGAGCAGTGCTCCGACCAGGTCTGTGCAATACATTCGAGCTCAACGTCGGTCGGCCATTCCGGCAGACCCAGCTGAGCGCGGTGCGTTTTCACTGCGTCGCTCAGATAGTGGCTACGGATCGCGCGCATCTCGTCGAGCGAGAGCGATAGAATGCCGTCGTTCGAAATCTTCATCAGCGCCGTGTCGTCATCGGGCAGCTCGATGGTATTGACCTTGATTTCAGGATGATCATCAAAAATCGGCGCGGTTATGTCCGGCTCCGCCGTCAGCCACTCCTCTTTCGAGAATACAGAGATTGTCTGAATCAGGGTGTTGGCCAGCAGGTCTTTGCCGAGGCGCTCCACATCTTCACGGGAAAGATTGCCGGAGAGGAAATATTGAATGCAGGTATATACCTGCTCCTCCCACACCAGTTCGCGCCCGACAATATCCTTCAGGGCGCCGCGAGCGGTGCGGCCGACGTTGTCGGTCACGCCGGGCTTAAAGCCCACTTCGAGCATCCAGTCGAACGATTCCGGAGCGGGCAGGCGGTCCATTGCCGATTCAGCCACCACCGGATCGACAAAGGCTTTCTGTACCGTCGCGGCCGTTGCGGCATCGATATTGGCGACCACTTTATACACATCGCGCGTGCGGCATTCGGCAATCTCCAGTTTCAGAGCGCCGTGCGCCCGATGAATTACGCCGCGTCCACGTGCGTCCGGCACGCCGTCTTTTAAACCGATTTCAATTCTATAAATCATGCTGTTTTCCCCTCATTCCGGTACGTTGAAAAAGATGACGCGGAGCATAGCGGGAAATGCCGGCGAATAGCACAAAGAAAAACGGGAAAAAGAACCCAGGTCCAGAAACGCTGTGCGCCACCTCCTGCACCCGACATTGACCAGCTCAACCGGCGTTTCCAACGCATTGCAGTGTTGCTTCGGCTTGCTGCAGCACCGTCTGTACGGCGGCGTCCTGCAAGTCGGGCGGGTAGCCGTACTTCCGCAGGATGCGCTTCACCAGTACCCGCATCCGGGCCCGGGCGGATTCACGATGGGCCCAGTCCACCGATACATTTTCACGCAGGCTCACAAGCAGCTCATGGGCAATCAGCTTGAGCTTGTCGTCGCCCATCACCTGCACCGCGCTCTCGTTCTCGGCCAGGGCATCGTAGAAGGCGATCTCCTCGTCGGACAATCCGGCCTCTTCGCCGCGCCGGCGCGCCGCACGAATGTCCTTGGCCAGCTGGATCAGCTCCTGCAGCACCTCGGCGGTGGTGATGGCGTTGGCGTGGTAGCGCGCCACCGCGTCTTCCAAACGTTCCGAGAACGCTTTTGTTTGCACCACATTGGCCTTGCTGCGCGAGCGGATGCCGTCGTTGATCAGCTTGCGCAAGGCTTCCAACGCAAGGTTCTTCTTCTCCATCTGCTGGACTTCGGCGAGGAACTCGTCGGAGAGGATGGAGATATCCGGGCTCATGATGCCGGCGGCGGCCAGGATGTCCACAATCTCGGTCGAGACCACCGCACGGCTGACGATCTGCTGGATGGCCAACTCGCGCTCCAGCCGGGTCGCTCCCGAGCCGGTACTGCTCTTGACCAGCGCGGCACGGATCGCCTGGAAGAAGCCGACCTCCTCCCGGATTCTACGGGCCGCGTCGGAGGCGGATGCCAAGGCGAACGCCTTGGACAGCGCCAACACGGCGTCCTGGTATCGACGATGGGCGCTTTTCTTGCCTTCCTCGGTATTCTCTTGCAATGCCAGCCTCTGTTGCAAGGCAAGGATCCACTCGATGGCCCCCGCCATCATCGCCAGGCGCTCCTGCGGCGTGCCGCTCATCGCGGAAACGTAGTTGAAGCCGTGGTACATATCCCGCACGACCTCGTACTTCTCAAGCAGAACCGCAACGGCCTGCGCTTCGTCGACACCGGTGTTTTCCTGGTCGTTCTTCGAGTACTGCTGCAAGGCCGACTTCAGGTTCTGCGCGATGCCGATGTAGTCCACGATCAGTCCGGCGGGCTTGTCGCGGAACACGCGGTTCACGCGCGCAATCGCCTGCATCAGCCCATGGCCCCGCATCGGCTTGTCGACGTACATCGTGTGCATGCAAGGCGCATCAAAGCCGGTCAGCCACATATCCCGCACGATCACCAGTTTGAGCGGGTCTTCGGGATTGCGGGCACGCTTGGCCAGCAGATCGCGACGGGTCTTGTTCACGATGTGCTGCTGCCACTCCTGCGGATCGCTCGCCGCCCCCGTCATCACGATCTTGACCGCGCCCGCGTTGTCATCGGCGCTGTGCCAGTCCGGGCGCAGCTTGACGATCTCGTCGTAGAGTTTCACGCAGATGCGGCGGCTCATGCACACCACCATCGCCTTGCCCTCGAGGGCCGCCACGCGATCCTCGAAGTGGGCGACCATGTCCTCGGCCACCAGTGCCAAGCGCTTGTCGCTGCCGACCAAGGCCTCGACCGTCGACCACTTCTTCTTGAAGCGCTCCTGCTCGTCGTCCGGATCGTCCTCCGTGAGTTCATTGACTTCGGCGTCGATCCTGGGCTTCTCGTCCTCGTCGAGTTCGATGCGCGCCAGCCGCGACTCGTAGTAGATCGGCACGGTCGCGCCATCCTCGACCGCGCGGCTGATGTCGTAGACGTCGATATAATTGCCGAAGACCGCCGGGGTGTTGACATCGTCCGCCTCGATGGGCGTTCCGGTAAAACCGATGAAGGATGCGTTCGGCAGGGCATCGCGCATATACTTGGCGAAGCCATAGGAGATTTCGCCGGTCTTCGCGTCCACCTTGGCTTTGAAGCCGTATTGGCTGCGGTGCGCCTCATCCGCGATGACCACCACGTTGCGGCGCGTGGTAAGCGGCCCCGCAACCTCGCCGAACTTTTGCAGGGTCGTAAAGATCACGCCGCCCGAGGCCCGGTTCAAGACCTTCTGAAGATCATCGCGGCTCTCGGCCTGCACCGGGGTCTGTCGGATCAGGTCGCGGCACATTGAAAAGGTCGTGAAGAGCTGGTTGTCGAGGTCGTTGCGGTCGGTGAGCACCACCAGCGTCGGGTTGGCCATCTCCGGGTGTTTGACCAGCTGACCCGCGTAGAACGCCATCAGCAGGCTTTTGCCGGAACCCTGCGTGTGCCAAATCACGCCCGCACGTTGGTCGCCGGGCTTCTGTGTTTTGACCGAGGGCAAGCCATAGTCGGCAGGGTCTTCGGCCACTCCCTGCGCGGAGGCCGACGCACGAAGCGTGGAGGCCACTGCGTATTGCACCGCGTGGAACTGGTGGTAGCCGGCGATGATCTTGACCAGCCCCGAACCGGTTTCGCAAAAGACCGTGAAGTGGCGGAGCAGATCCAGCAGGCGGCGATGCTCGAACACGCCTTCAATCAGCGTCGAGAGTTCCGGTGCGCCCTTCGGCGCAACGTTCGCGCCGTCCGTCGTGCGCCACGGCATGAAGCGCTCCAGCTCTGCCGACAGCGACCCCACCCGGGCTGCAATGCCGTCCGAGGTGACCAGCAGCGCGTTGGTATTGAACAGCGCCGGAATCTGCTGCTTGTAGGTCTGCAGCTGGTTGAACGCCCCCAGCAGATGCGCGCCCTCGCTGCCCGGCGCCTTCAGCTCGACCACCCCCAGCGGCAAGCCGTTCAAGAACACCACCACATCGGGCCGACGGTTGTTCCGGCCGTTGATCACCACAAACTGGCTTACCGCCAACCAGTCGTTCCGCTCCGGGTGTTCAAAGTCGATGAGCGCGACCTTGCCCGCCGCCAGCGTGCCGTCGTCGGCGTAATACTCGACATCCACCCCTTCCGTCATCAATTTATGGAGGCGGCGGTTCTCTTCGAGCAGCGACGGCAGCTCGGATTGCATCACCTTCCGGATGGCATCCTGACGCGCCTCCAACGGAAGGCCAGGATTCAGCCGTGCAACGGCGTCCTCGAACCGCTTCTTGAGCACAACCTCATCGTGGCTCTCGCGCTCCGGTCGGTGTCCATCGGGACCGATCTCCTCCTCGCGCTCGATGCGGTAATCGAGAGCACGCAGCTGATCCAGCAGCGCCTGCTCCACGGCGGCCTCAGATAAAAACGCCATTACGGTTCTCCTTGTGATTGAACGATCCGCTCGGCATCCGGTACGCGCAGCTCGCCGGAGATGAGCTTGGGCAGCAGGGTGTCGCGCAGTTGGGCGAGGGTTTCGATTTCCTCCGCATTGGCCTTGATCGTCAGGAATGCGGGCGCGACAACTCGCGAGAAAGCATCCCAAACAGATTCGTTCGTAGGTGATGCAAGCTTGAATGCAGCCACTGAATCAGCCTGAACACGTTGGCGACCGGAGGTGCCGGTCATGCTACGGATAGCCTGCTCTCGAAAGGCAGCGTCTCGTGCCAGCAAGTACCCAAACTCCTTCGGCACCGGAAGCTTGGGGCGCATCACGATGTACTCGGTGGAACCCCATCCCACGGTGCTATCCGGCAGGCACTGGACAAAGGCTGTCTTACCATTCTCCAAGCAAGGTGTGATTCGGGCCATCAGGGTGTCGCCGTTGCGAAAACGCATGCCACTGCCGAACGGTCGTAATACCGGCGGTTCAGGCCAGCATCCAGAGGTTGGCAGTGCAGCCATCTCGATATACGGAGCCTCCGTACCCTTTCGCAACGGGTCTGTCGGATTGAACTCGATAAGTTGGCTTGCCGATACGATTTCCCACCCCTCCGGAATCTCCTCCAACTCCGATTCGACGAGCCGGGCGGGGAAGAGGTCGTAGAGGTGTGCGGGCAGGCCGGGGAGCGATTGGCCGCGCTGCCAGCGGCCTTCGATCTTCGCGCGCACCGGCTCGAAATCCACGAACCACGCCTTGAACAAGGCGCGCGCCATCGCCTCCAGCGTCTCGTTCTGCTTGCGGTTGAGTTCAATCTTATCGTCCAGCGTGCCGAGGATGTGGGCGATGGCGCGTTGTTCGGAAATGGGCGGCAACGCCACTTCTATTTTGCGAAGCTCGCTTTGCTTGATGCCCACAACCGTTGTCCCGGAGCTGCGACCCACGAGCTTCGCTTGCATTTCCTGTGATTGCATCAAGTAGAGCAAGTAGCCGCTATCAAGCAGGTCTCGCTTTCCCCGCAGCGTGACGATGCGCTGGGCTAACGCGACTGGCAGATATTTTATTTGCGCAACTTCGCCAAGTGGTGCTTCGGTAGTCAACACGACATCACCGATTTGGGGATATCCCCGTGTCATCCACGCTTTGTAGTCCTCATCGGCAATGAACTCATTGGGCGTCTCTATGCGCCCCGACTTAACTACTTTCGCGGTAATTAACGGAATGCCAAAATCCGTTTTGCGTGGTGTCTTTCCACGATAGTCAATCAAAGCATCAAGACAATCTTCCAGCGTAAAAACGGCCAACTCATTCGCCATACCCAAGCTCCTTCAGGTTGGCTTCAATTGCAGCATCCAGCCGGGCCGCTTCCGCCCGCTGCCCGCGCCACTGTTTTGATAAGCGCGCCATTTTTTCTGCGAAGGGTTCGCCGTCGTCTTCCTGCTCCGCCGCGCCGACATAGCGGCCGGGCGTCAGCACATGGCCGTGCTTGCGGATGTCGTCCATCGATGCCGACTTGCAGAAGCCCGCCACGTCGGCGTATTCACCCGCGCCCTCTTCCCCGCGCCACGCGTGGTAGGTGTCGGCAATCTTTTGGACTTCTTCGTCGGTGAGTTCGCGCCGGGTGCGATCCACCAGCACGCCGAGCTTGCGGGCGTCGATGAACAGCACCTGCCCGCGCCGGTCGCGCAGGCCCTGGCCGGGGTTTTTGTTGCGGGCGAGGAACCACAGGCAGGCGGGAATCTGCGTGGAGTAGAAGAGCTGTCCGGGCAGCGCCACCATGCAATCCACCGCGTCGGCTTCGAGCATCGCCTTGCGGATGTCGCCCTCGCCGGACTGGTTCGAACTCATCGAGCCGTTGGCCAGCACCACGCCCGCCGTGCCGTTGGGGGCGAGATGGTGGTGGATGTGCTGGAGCCATGCATAGTTGGCGTTCCCCACGGGCGGTGCGCCGAAGCTCCAGCGCACGTCTTCGCGCAGGCGGTCGCCGCCCCAGTCGGAAATGTTGAACGGCGGGTTGGCGAGGATGTAGTCGGCCCTGAGGTCGCGCAGCTCGTCCTTGTGGAAGCTGCCTTCGTTGTTCCAGCGGATGTCGGAGTCGATGCCCCGCACGGCCAGGTTCATCTTGGCCAGCCGCCACGTGGTGTAGTTCGACTCCTGCCCGTAGATCGCAATGTCGCCGATGCGTCCGCCGTGCTCCTGCACAAACTTTTCCGACTGCACGAACATGCCGCCCGAGCCGCAGCACGGGTCGTAGACGCGGCCCTGGAACGGTTCGAGCATTTCGACCAGCACGCGCACCACCGAGCGCGGGGTGTAGAACTCGCCGCCGCGCTTGCCTTCGGCACCGGCGAACTGGCCGAGGAAATATTCGTACACGCGCCCGAGAATGTCCTTCGAGCGGCCGCCTTCCTCGTTGAGCGCAATGCCGGAGATCAGATCGATCAGCTCGCCCAGCATCACCTTGTTGAGCGCGGGCCGGGCGTAGTCCTTGGGCAGGACGCCCTTGAGCGACTCGTTGTCCTTCTCGATGGCGCGCATCGCGTCGTCGATCAAGGTGCCGATATCCGGCTGTTTGGCGTTGGCCCGCAGGTGCGACCAGCGCGCCTCCTTCGGCACCCAGAACACGTTGTCGGCGAGGTATTCGTCCTTGTCCTCGGCGGCCAGAGCGTCTTCGGCCAGCAGCGCCTTGTGCCTGGCCTCGAAGGCATCCGAGATATACTTCAGGAAGATGAGTCCGAGCGCGACATGCTTGTAGTCGCTGGGCTCCATGTTGCCGCGCAGCTTGTCGGCGGCCTTGAACAGCTCCTGCTCCAAACGCTCAATCCCTTCAATGCTCATGTAGTCTCCAAAATAACGCCAATCCACCCAAACCGTCCGCCGTCATGCCCGGCATACCGTCCTGCAAACCTCAAAAAACGGTTTCATAGTATCCATACCCATTGGGAAGAAAAAGGGGAAAGAACATTTTTCGGCAGGGCGGATCGGCGGCCGGGCATTGCAGGGTGCGAATGGTCAACGACCTTCGCTTCGCGGCTGGAAGGGCGCTGCCCGTTCCAGCCCTACAAGGGATCGTTTGAAAGACCCCAACGACCGAAGCGACAAAAAGCTTTTCGTCCTTTCAGTTATTGCCGTCCTTTTCTTCGTTGTTCGTCCCTTGCTTTGAGGCGCGCCCGGGTCATCCGGTGCAGACGGTCAATTGGTATGATGTGATAAAGTGGTGCAACGCCCTCAGCGAGATGGAGGAGCGGACGCCGTGCTATATTCAAGAAAAGGGTTCTCGGCCGGGCGGCGCCTCCCTGGAGTGCGCAGGCTTGACTGCGCTTTAAAAGCGGCGTCCAGCCGCCGCACTCCCGAAGGATTTTGTCCATGAAACGCGCTGAAAATCTCAACGGTCGGATCGCCGAGCCGGAAAAGTCAGGGCTTTTTATGCAGATTGTAAACGCGGTTGACATTTTGCATAAAATGTATAGTTTGACGCCATGTTGAATCGACGACTAGGTGAAAAACTGAAGCAGTGGGCCGGACAGTATCCAGTGGTTACAGTGACGGGGCCGAGGCAGTCGGGAAAGACGACCCTGTGCCAGGCTCTGTTTTCAGATAAGCCTTATCTGTCACTGGAGGACTTGGATAACCGCGACTTTGCGCGGACCGATCCGCGTGGATTTTTGAATGAAATTTCGAGCGGGGCGGTTCTGGATGAAATCCAGTATGTACCCGGACTTTTGTCCTATATCCAGACGCTGGTGGATAAGCGTCGAGAGCCGGGCATGTTTATTCTGACGGGTTCGCGGCAGTTTGAAATGATGGAGCCGGTTGCCCAGTCGCTGGCCGGTCGGACAGCGGTTGCCCGGCTGTTTCCTTTTTCGTATGGGGAGCTTTATGGAGGAACCGCACCTGCCTCGGTGAACGAAATGCTTTATTCCGGATTCTATCCGCGTATCCATGATCAGGGGTTGAACCCAACGGAGGCTCTTTCCTTTTATGTATCCACCTATATTGAGCGGGATGTGCGGCAAATATTAGCGGTCAGCGATTTGGATCGTTTCGGGACGTTTCTCAAGTTGTGCGCGGGGCGAACCGGCCAGCTGTTGAATATGCAGTCGCTGGGGGGTGAGTGCGGCGTAACACACAATACGATCAAGAGTTGGCTGTCGGTTTTGCAGGCGAGCGGGATCATCAAGCTGCTTCGCCCATGGCATGCCAATATTGGAAAACGGCTGGTGAAAAGCCCTAAACTCTATTTTATGGATACAGGGCTGGCCTGTTTTCTGATTGGAATTCAAAAGCCGGAGCATTTGAGCAGTCATCCACTGCGTGGAGAGCTGTTTGAGACCTTTGTTGTTGGCGAGGCCTTTAAGCAGTGCGCCCATGCGGGGTTAAGCGATAGGTTCTGGTTCTATCGTGACAGCAACGGTAACGAGGTCGATTTGTTGGCAGAGGATGGTGCGCAGCTGTCGGCGTGGGAGGTGAAGTCCGCAATGACCATTTCGTCCGGCTTTTTCAAGGGGCTGACTGTGTTGGAAAAGAATGCTGTCGTGAAATCAAAGTCGATTGTGTATTGCGGGGAAAAACGGATGCGACGGAACGATACAGAGATTGTACCATGGGACCAGGTGGATGAACTTTTTATCTGACAGCCTGTTACAATTATTGGTGCGGATTCGCAGCTCATCAAGGTTGCAGAAGAACGGTCCAGCTATGAACCCCGGAACCATTCGGAATAGGATCGGCTCACGGGGCACCGATGTCCGGTTCAGCAGACGCTGACGACGGTACTTCAGATTCGCCGTCGGTCGCCTCTGGATTTTCGGACGGTTTATCGATTTGCTCGGCAGGCGCTTTTTAGAAAAAGCGGCCGAGATCGCGCCACGTCAGGAGGAGCATCGCGCCGATCAGCAGGATGGCAAAGACATTGACCAGCGTAGCAATGATCTTTGGATGAACTTTGCGGCGGGTAATGCCTTCCCAGAGCGAGAAACAGATGTGGCCGCCGTCGAGAACAGGAATCGGCAAGAGGTTGAGTATGGCCAGATTGATGTTAATAAACCGGGTAAAGCCGATGGCGTAGAAGATGCCGAGTTTCAGTGCGAACCAAAACATGCTGAAAATGGAGACGGGGCCCCCGATATTGCCAACCGCGTCTTTTGCTTCTGATTTTGAGGTGAGGGCCTTCAGTAATCGGAATATTTTCGTGCCGTCGTTATTGATTTGCTGGAAAACATTTCCTTCCATCGTCCATGGCAACATGCCTGGATCTCCGGGAGCAACGCCGATGATGACCCGTGTGGTTTCCTCTTCGGTTTCAGGGTCCTTTTCGGTGGTATACTTTGGGGTGATCTTCGTGGTGATGGATGTTTTCCCCCGTAGTACGGTGATCGTGATTTCTTTGTTGCCGTATTCTTGTAAGCTCGGTGAGAGTTCGTGCCACCATTTGACGGGCTTTCCGTTAATGGCAGTGATGAGATCTCCGGTTTTCAACCCTGCAATATCCGCCGGGTCTTTAGATGTTACTTTTGAAATCAGTGGCCGCATGGCTGGTGCCATCATTTCTATTGTTGACTTTGAGGAAAGTTTTACTTGATTGGTCATTGAGCCAGAATCAATAAGAAGCTCTATGGATCCGCTTTCTTTGGTCAATAGATCTTCCACCACAATGTCATACCAACCCGGGACGGATTTTCCGTTAACGGCCAGAATCGTATCTCCTTCACGCAGTCCCTTTTCGTAAGCTTCACTTTCTTCTGCTACAGCGCCGATCGTGGTATGACCAGGGATGGGTTCGGAAAAAGTAACCAACCACGCCAACGGGATTGCAAAGAGAATATTGAACGTAGGGCCGGCGAATGCAACGGCGATCTTTTTCCATGGGGAAATCTCGGGAAGCTCTCCGCGATCATTTTCGTTGTTGCCCTGCATTTTTTCCATGCCGGCAGGATCGAGTTGGGGGAGGGAAACGTAGCCGCCAATGGGGAACGCCCCGATTTTGTAGGTAATGCCTCCAATTTCCTTTTTCCAGAGCGCCGGGCCCATGCCGATGGAAAAGGTTTCGACGACGAGCCCGCATTTTCGCGCGACGATAAAATGGCCGAATTCGTGCACAAAAACAGTGATTCCAAAGAGAAAGACCATCGCGACAATGAGAAGAAAAGTTATCATATATGTAATCGGTGCTGGGGTTGGTTTTTAGAGGTTAGGCGAGAACAAATTTAATGTAGATATAGAGCAGCGGCGCGTTGAAGAGCACGCTGTCGATCATATCAAGGATGCCGCCGAGGCCGTAGACCATGGAGTTGGAGTCTTTGACGTCGACGGCGCGTTTAAACATCGATTCCACCAGGTCTCCCGTGGTGCCGACGGCGGGAAAGAGCAGTGCGAGCGCGAGTGCATCGCCCCAGCCGAAATCAAATCCGCCGAGGTTGCCGCCGGAGAAATAGAGCCAGGCGAAGTTGACAATGAGGCAGAAAATGACGCTGCCCGCCATGCCTTCCCAGCTTTTCTTGGGGGAAATGACCGGGGAAAGTTTGGTCTTGCCGAAACGGCTGCCGATAAAATAACCGCCCGCATCGCTGAGCTTGGTGCAGAGCAGGAGGTAAAGCGCTGTCGTGGCGGGTTGGGCTGGGCCGCTGATCAGAAAAATGCGGACAAAGAAGCTCCAGAGGAACGGGACATACATTATGCCGAGGAGTGTGCCCAGCGCGTTGTCGAGACCGGCGCGCATGTTGGGATAGGCCAGAATGCGGAAAAAGACCGTGATGACGGCCAGCAGTAAGACCGACCAAAGCATCGCCTGCGCGGTGTCGTTCGCGCCGCTGCCGCTCTTGAGCATGTAAACCCACGTGGCCGTCACGAAAATAAGGCCGACACTCGTTCCCCATTTTTTTGAGGCGGTCAGTCCGCCCGCCTTCAGCAGGCCGAAGAATTCCCAGGTGCCCATGCCGCACATGCCGAGGAGTACAGGGAGGCAGAAAAAGTTGCCCGCCGGCACAAAGCTCAGCAATAGAATAATGACGGCTCCGATGATTAAGCCGATGATCGTCCGTTTGTTATCCATTACGGTTCCTGTTTTCTAATTCCTCCGTATCGGCGGTCGCGTCGGTTGAAGGCTTCGAGCGCTTCAAAGAAAGCCTCTTCGCGAAAATCCGGCCAATATGTGTCCGTAATGTAAAACTCGGAGTAGGAGAGTTGCCACAATAAAAAGTTACTAAGTCGCAGTTCGCCGCTGGTGCGGATCATCAGTTCCGGATCGGGGACGTCCGGCAGGTACAGATGTTCCGCAATCGTCTGCTCATTGATCGACTTGGTCTTGAGTTCACCCTTCTTCACTTTTTCAGCGATTTTTTTTGCGGCATCGGCAATTTCGGTGCGCGATCCGTAACTGAGCGCAATGATAAAGGTGTGGTCCGTATAATGTGCTGTCGCGTCGATCGTCTTCTGCAGCCGCATGCGGACGGGCAGGGGAAGGCGCTCAAACTGGCCCATAACACGCAGGCGAATATTGTTGTCGTGGAGTTCCTGCTCATAGGCATTAAGCGAGCTGATCAGGAGCTTCATCAGGCCATCGACCTCCTGTGGCGGGCGCTTCCAGTTTTCGGTGCTGAAGGCGTAGACTGTAATAAATTCAACCCCCGCCTGAGCTGCGGCGCGCAAAACGGCGCGCACCGATTGAGCGCCTTCCTTGTGGCCCTCAATCCGCGAAAACCCGCGTTCCTGCGCCCAGCGCCCGTTGCCGTCCATGATCAGCGCAACGTGGCGGGGAACCCGCCCGATTGGAGATTGGGGATTGGGGATTGGGGATTGGGGGTTGGTGATTGGGGATTGCATGTCAGGATCAGCGGTTTTGTTGTGCGGTTTTGTGTGATGCAGTCATGATCGCGGTAATTTCGTCGGCTTCCTTGTGCACGTCTTCAACGCATGACGCCGGAAGAATTTCTCCTTCGATAATCAGCTCCAACCAATAACAGCATTCGTCAGCTTCCTCAACAACGGTGGATAGTTTTGCAAGAAATTCCGCATGTGATCGCCCGCGGCACGCGGCTCGGTAGTTGGCCCCGACTGATGTTGCCGACCGCATTAACTGATTGGCAATCACTCGGCCTTTAATTGTGTTCGGCAGAGCATCAATCAGGTTCATAACCCGCAATGCGAACGTCTTTGTTCGAGCTTTTAGTTCTGCAGCATTCATTGCGGGGTCCTGATTCAGTCAGCAATCATCAATTAGCAATCCTTAATCCAGAATCAACGTGCTGGAACGCTTCGGTCCAACAGAGAGGATGGCAACCTTCACGCCGGTGAGCTCTTCGATGTAGGCCACATATTTTTTGGCCTGCTCAGGCAGCTCCTCCCAGCTGGTGCATCCGGTGGTCGGGCAGTTCCAGCCTTTGAACTCTTCATAGATCGGTTTGCAGCGTTCCAGTTTGCGGATACTGGCCGGAACGTTGGTGATTCGCTCGCCGTCCACTTCATAGGCCACGCAGACCTTGATGGTTTCAACGGCGTCGAGTACGTCAAGTTTCATCAGCGCCCATTCGTTAATGCCGCCGACCATCGCCGAGTAGCGGGCAACCACGGCATCGAACCAGCCGCACCGACGTGGACGCCCTGTGGTGGCTCCGAATTCGTGGCCGACTTTGGCAATGTGTTTGCCCATATCATCGAACAGTTCGGTCGGAAAGGGGCCTTCGCCGACGCGTGTGGTGTAGGCTTTCACAATGCCGATGACTCGGTCGATCGCATTCGGCGGAACGCCGGAGCCGGCCGGTGCGCCGCCGGCACCGGTGCTGGAAGAGGTTACGAAGGGGTAGGTGCCGAAATCGACGTCAAGCATGACGCCCTGAGCGCCTTCAAAGAGAATTTCATCGTCGTTTTGAACGGCTTCGTGCAGGAGCGGAATAGTGTCGCAGATGAAGGGACGAAGATAATCAGCGGCCACTTTGACCTCTGCGAGCAGTGAATCAATATCCAGCGGAGCCGCGCCCATACCGGTAAGTATCCCGTTTTTGATTTCCGCCCGAGCTTTAACCATATCCAGGAAGTCGGGTTCGAGAATATCGCCGAGGCGCAGGCCGGTGCGGTCGGCTTTGTCGGAATAAGCCGGTCCGATTCCGCGCTTGGTGGTGCCGATCTTTTTGCCTTCTTCGAGTTGACCTTCTTTCGCACCGTCGAGCTCTTTATGGTATTGGAGCACCATGTGTGCACGGTCTGAAATAAAGAGACGACCGTCAAGCTTGATACCGCGCTCCACCAATTCCTTCAGTTCGCTCATCAGACCGATAATATCGACCACCAGCCCGTTGCCGATCACACATTTGCAGCTTTCGCGCAGAATGCCCGACGGTGTGAGGTGGAGTATATATTTCTGGTCATCGATTTCCACGGTGTGGCCGGCGTTGTTTCCGCCCTGATAGCGCACCACCCAGTCGGCGTTTTTGGTTAATACGTCAATGATCTTTCCTTTGCCCTCGTCGCCCCACTGCGACCCGATCAATACTGTCTTGGACATGCTATTCTCCGGTTAGTTTTTATCGCCTGTGGGTTATCGGAAGATCCGCATCTGTTCGCCTTTTTTCAGACAACCACCAAAAAAGCCCTCTTTTCATAAGGGGGCTCATGAAGTCGGGAACTTAGGGAAACGTGTTCGGTGCGTCAAGTGTTGAGCGTATTTATCGATGGAATCTGAATCGATTGATTTGTGCCGGGTTTTGATGGCCTTAACCTAACTGTTCGGTCCTGTTCTATGTGAAATCATTGGGGTTTTGGACGCTGAGGCCTGACGCGACGTCCCCTACGCCTTTCGTTCTCGTCCTCGTAATCGTCGTCGTTGCAACGTTCCTGTGTTGCGTACAGAAGTTCGAGTTCCAGTAGAATATATCCGGAAGTGTTTTGACTCGTTGCTCTTTTTTCGTTTCTATCTCTGTAAAAGGGCGCTTAGTGGATCGATCGACTGGAGAAGGGAAAGCAAAAGAGGAATTTAATATGAAAAAACCAGCATTTTTTATTTTATTGCTTGGTGTTGTATGTCTTGTGGCATGCAGGAATCAATCATCTTTACAAGAACAATTAAGCGGATCGTTGGATCGCAGCTTATCAATTGAAGAACGCTCAAGCGGCCCAATTTCGACGAGTAGTACAACTTCATCTTCATCTGTGACTTCTTCAGTTTCAATGGATCAAGTCGTTGTTCCGGAAAATGATTTTCACACGCAAAAGCAATACGCTTATTTAACCAATCCAAATTGGACATCCATAAAGACCTATGTTCCGGAAATCGGGCAAGGGGAGGACGAATCGGATCCGAGAGCATTATCGTTAAAATTTGACGATGTTGCTGACGCCGGCCGTTATTACGTTCAAGTCGTGAAAGGCAGC
Source organism: Pontiellaceae bacterium (assembly GCA_016937035.1). Next base: position 1,648 of record JAFGWS010000085.1, on the reverse strand, counting down.
GATGATTTCACCCATGCCGAAACACATGAAACCACAAAAAAATCGTATGATTTATGGAATGCCGAATTAGGCCAGACCTATTACTATAAAGCCGCTGTCAGCCGAGGTGCTTTAGCTGCTGCGCCCGTTAAACAATTTAAAGTGAATGATTTGGCGCCCCGCAACCTTAATGTCGGCAATATTATCAACTTCCGTGATGTCGGTGGTTGGAAGTCATCATTAATTCCAAATGGTGTTGTTCGACAAGGCTTATGTTATCGCTGCGCCAAATTGGATAGCATCAATGATGAAGGAAAACAAATTATCAAAGAATTAGGCATCACGGTTGATATTGATATGAGAGATCGTTATCAGGTTCCAAGAATTTCTCCAGCCCACACAGAGGATCATCCCGTGACGGTGGTCAGAGCATCCATTCCTTCCGGAACGGAAGACCAACGTTTCGCAGAATTTGATGATGTTTATAAATTAATTTTTGAACAGATCGCTGATTCTGAAAATAATCCAATTTTGATCCACTGCACACATGGTGCTGATAGAACCGGGATTACATCCTTCTTCCTGTTGGCGTTATTAGGTGTCAGCAAGGAAGACTGCGGCAGAGATTATTCCTTCACCAGACTCGCCGGCGAAAGAGAAGTCTGGCACGAAGTGGAATTCGATGCTTGGGTTTCCGCCACGGAAGAATTGGAAGGCGCAACATTTGCCGATAAAATGAAGACGCATTTGATGAGCAAAGGCATCTCTGAAGATACACTCGAAACCATCCGCGAAATATATGTTCCCGGCTATTCAAGAAATGGTGATAAGCGATAACTCTAAAATCAGGGTTTTTGACACACGGAGTGAGGCTGGCGCGCAGCGACGGCAGCGAAGCGGCAAAATGATTTTGGGCAGAATGATTTCCGGGGGCATGAGAGTTGGACCCATGGATTAACCCGGCACGGCAGAGCCGCAACCAACGTTAAACCACGGGTGGACACCGATTTTTAAATAGAAGAGCCCCAAGCCAGCGGAGATACAAGTGGTTATTTCCACTCCCAAGAGGTCAGCATATACGGATTCGGATTCCTCCACGCCTGCCACCATACGACCGCTTCGGCTTCTTTGGTTTTTCCGTCGATGCTTACGCTCAGGGTCAAATTGTAGTTCATGCCGGCAACGACCTGTTGTTGGGCGCTGATAATTTTTTCCAACTTGAGTTGGGTGTTTGGCTGAGTTTTTCCCTGTTCGGCGACCGCAAATTCAGCGGCGGAAACAACCGACTCATCATTTACAGCAGCCTGCGAAAAGCCTCCCGGAAGGTTGGTGTTGACTGTGTGTAAAGCCGGGGCAGGCTCTTCCGGTTGTGGGTTGACGGAAATGTTCTGTTTTGCGGAGTGGCAACCGAAGAGGGTCAGGAGGATGGAAAGTGTAATTGCATGCTTCATTTTTGCTGTTTCCTTTTTATACGGTCAAGAACTGCACAGCAGGGTGGGGCGCTTGGATGAAGAAATCGATATTAATCGACAATTATCAATCGCAAGTCGGCAATCCGCGGCGGAGCCGCGATAGAAAAGGGATCAATTGGATTTGACAACCGGAATTATGTTGGTAGGTTTACGTGCTTTTTAGAACAAACAGGGAATTTTACCGATGAAACGTACAT
>JAFGWS010000084.1 GCA_016937035.1 Pontiellaceae bacterium | reverse complement strand
TTCCTTCGTTTTGGTCGATGGAGAAAAGGTTCATTCTGGCATGGGGTTCCTTTTTTTAAAACCGGACAGTTTGATTTACAATCTACCCACTCCGGCACTCATCACGATGAAACCGATTGATCCAATAGTTTCACAGCGGGCGGGTTGCAACGGAAGTGAACGAATTCCTTTTTGCTGAGCTTGACGGAGAGGGCAAATTTCCGGCACGGTTCGGCTGTTTTACACCCTACTAAACATAACCAGAGGACGGTATGTTATGAGCGATTGGATCGGTCACGAGTGCGGCATCGCAGCAATTCGATTGCTGAAACCGTTGGATTATTACATCGAGAAATACAACTCTCCGATGTATGCGGTTAATAAACTCATCCTGCTGATGGAAAAACAGCATAATCGCGGGCAGGACGGTGCCGGGGTGGCGGCCATCAAACTCGATATGCCTCCCGGCGAACCCTATATTTTCCGAACCCGCTCCGCCGATAAAGATCCGATTATGCACGTCCGCGATCGTCTGGTTCGGGCGTTTGCCAAAGCGCAGGAGACTCATCCGGAAAAGTATAACGACGGTGAATGGGTTAAACGCAATGTTCTCTTTGCCGGAGAGTTGTTTCTTGGACATTTGCGATACGGCACCCATGGGGCCACAGGAGAGTCTTTCTGCCATCCGTTTTTGCGTCAGAATAACTGGATGACGCGCAATCTGGTGATTGCCGGCAATTTTAACCTGACCAATAATGACGAACTTTTTGATATATTGGTCGAACTGGGGCAGCATCCCCGTAATAAGACCGATACCGTGCTGGTGATGGAAAAAATCGGCCACTTTCTCGATGAGGCCAACGACTTTCTCTTCCGCAAGTACCGTAAAGAGGGGCTGAGTCGGACCGAGATTACTCAGCGCATTATTGATGAACTCGATATTTGCCGTACGCTGAAAAAAGCAACGCGCTCATTCGACGGCGGCTATGTAATGGCTGGAATGATCGGCCACGGTGACCTTTTTGTTCTGCGCGATCCAAACGGAATCCGACCGGCGTTTTATTATCAGGACGAGGAAATTGTGGCGGTGGCTTCAGAACGTCCACAGTTGCAGACGGCACTGAATGTGCCCATTGGAACGATTAAAGAAATCGATCCCGGTCATGCGCTGGTGGTTAAACGCTCCGGCGAAGTGAAGATGGAGCAGGTAAATGAGCCGGGTAAAAAAACGCCGTGTTCGTTTGAGCGCATCTATTTTTCGCGCGGGACGGATCGCGATATCTATCAAGAGCGAAAAAAGCTGGGTCGCTCACTGGTGCGTCCCGTTCTCGATGCGATCAACTATGATCTTGAAAACACAGTCTTTTCCTACATCCCGAATACGGCCGAAACAGCCTTTTACGGACTGGTGGAAGGGGTGAAGGATATGGTTGGGGAGCGCATGAAGTATCATCTGCTCAAAGAGCCTCGTCTAACAGAAGAGCGCATCGATGAACTGCTTTCTTTCCAGCCGCGGATCGAGAAGGTCATGACGAAGGATGCCAAATTAAGAACCTTTATTACGGCCGATTCCGACCGCGAAGATTTGGTGGCGCAGGTGTATGACACCACGTACGGGCTCGTAAAGCCGACCGATACACTGGTGGTGCTCGACGATTCTATCGTGCGTGGAACGACTTTACGCACCAGTATCCTGCGCATTCTTGACCGGTTAGGCATGAAAAAAATCGTGATCGTTTCTTCTGCACCGCAGATTCGTTACCCTGACTGCTATGGGATCGATATGTCTAGAATGAAGGATTTTGTCGCGTTTGAGGCCGCCGTTGAGCTCACTCGTGAGGCCGGGCGAGAACACGTTCTCACAGAGATTTATAAGGCCTGCAAGGCGAATGAGGATCTCCCGAACGATGAGGTGGAAAATCAGGTAATCCGTCTTTTTGAACCGTTCACCGATCAGCAGATTGCTGAAAAAATTGAACAGCTTCTCATTCCGGAAGGAATGAAAGCCGAGGTTAAGATTATTTTCCAGAGCATCGAGGGGCTTCATCAGGCCTGCCCGGACCACAAGGGCGATTGGTATTTTACCGGAAACTATCCCACGCCCGGCGGTAATCGCGTGGTTAACCGTTCCTTCATTAACTATATGGAGAACAACAACGCCCGCGCCTATTAGTTTTGCTCATCCGAACCTCTATCCATATAGACGTCCATAAATTTCATTCCTGTATGTAAACCGATTTTTTGTTTTCGGCGTAAGTGCAGTAAAACGAAATGGTTATCATTTCGTTTATGAAATGAGGAGGGCGCGATGATGTACAATAGTAATTCGATAAAAGCCGCACTGGGCGTAAGTTTTGTTATTTTTCAGTCGGTTTGTACGGCTGATTTTGCCACGCCGTTTGTGGAAATCAATAATCGGGACGGGGATGTCTCGGAGTGTTTCGGATACCTTTCTGCAACGGAAGCGGATTTGGGAACAAACTTCATGGTTATTGTGACCACCGACTGCATGGAACCTGTCGTTCTGGATGCCGTTGCACAACCGGGACTGGTTACACCGTCTGATGTAGGGCGATGGGTTCAGTTTACTGCGGAGATTATCCGTTCCGGTAGTGAGGAAGCGGGGCCTTTGCTCAACATTCTGCGCATTGGAGACGGTCGGTCGAATGAGGATGTCGCCATTCCATGGGGAAAAGTATCCAACGGACTTCAATGTCGTCTCCTTCCGGCGGCGAAAAAAGTTGAGCCGTCATCGGGTGGATTTCGGGATGTATTGGTGTATGTGACGTTTGAGCTGCGTAATGTCAGTTGCAGACCCATCCAATTTCTTCCTTGGTATACTCCGCTCGAAGACCTCGCATCGGGAAGTACATTTCATGTTGTGGATGAACAAGGAAATGCAGTGCCGTATTTGGGGGTTAATGGATCGCGCGTGCCGCCCAGCGGTCAGTCATTTATCACCATTCTGCCGCGCACAACCTTGTCGCATCGGGTTGGTTTAACGTATAATTTTTCAACTCCGGGAATCTATCGAATCGCTGCATCTCCCATCAATCAGGGGCTGGAAAATCTGAGTTTTTACTATGGCGACGATGCTCCTGAGATCGAGAAGAATTCCGACAATGTCTGGACCGGAAAACTGGATTCCAATGAGATTGTGGTGGAGATTGTTCCGTCCAACGGCCCATGGGGAGAACCTTCCAGACAGGGCCTTTCGCTCCGTCTGCAGCGCGGCGCTCATGCCGACACGTTGGTGCTCGATCTGGCGAATAAGGGCTATGCGGCTTGGATGGCGTCGGCATCCCTCCGTTTTTTTCAGTTGGAGGTGGATGGAATTCGTTACATCAACGGAAGAAGTGTTGCGCCACCGGATACCCTGCTTGAGCCGGGGCAGGTTTTGAAAGGAATCGCTATTCCACTCCGTGGGGAGTGGTCGGGTGCGGAATGGCCGAAAGAACCACTCACGCTTCCTCCGGGAGAACACGCCATTCGAGTTATCTGCGGTGTCGAAACCGTCGATAAGAACGAGGAACAGTCGGTTTTGATTATCAGCAATACCGTTATGGTCAAATTTATCGACTAGATATTCTCCTGAGTTGCTCAAAAAAGTTGTCCCGACGAAACAATATCTATGAATCGATATTAATATCTCAATATTAATGGGTTATTTAAACCGGTTCTAAATATAGCGTTTGAATTCAATCGGGATTGCGGAAGAGCCCGGCATCGGTATGATGCTAGGCTTTGTTTGTTCACAGAGCGTAAGGAGCGATGCAATATGGTGAGTGAATTCCTTTTCATTACAATCGGGGCGATCCTCGTAAACAACTTCGTGCTGTCGAAGTTCCTTGGGATTTGTCCGTTTTTAGGCGTTTCAAAGAAGCTGGATACGGCGCTGGGCATGTCAGGTGCGGTTATCTTTGTGATGACGCTGGCGTCGCTGGCGAGCTATCTGGTGAATCAGTTTGTTCTGGTCCCGAACGGGCTGGAATTCCTCCAGACGCTGGTCTTCATTGTGGTCATTGCTTCACTGGTACAGTTGGTGGAAATCATACTGCAGAAGGTGAGCGCCAAGCTCTATGAGAGTCTGGGTATTTTTCTTCCGCTGATTACGACCAACTGCGCGGTGCTCGGCTGCGTGGTGATCAATTCAAAGGCGGCCCCGGAGTCGATTCAGTCAACGTGGTATGGCGCGACGATTTATGGGTTCTGTTCTGCGGTTGGTTTTGCGTTGGCCCTGATCCTGTTTTCGAGTCTGCGCGAACGACTGGATCTGGCCCAAGTGCCGAAGGCGTTTGAGGGCACGGCCATTTCGCTGATTACCGCCGGGATTCTGGCGATGGCGTTTATGGGTTTTTCCGGCTTGGTTTAAGGGGTAGACAATGGATTTTAAAATAATACTCATTTCAATTGCAGCCACGGGCATTATCGGCGTGCTGCTTGGCGTGGTGATCGGATATGTGGCCAAGGTTTTCGCGGTGGCCGTAGACGAGCGTATCGAAAAGGTTGAGGAACTGCTGCCTGGCGCGAACTGCGGCGGCTGCGGGTTTGCCGGTTGCGCGGCCTTTGCCAAGGCGGTTGTCGCCGGCGATGCCGCACCTGGACAGTGCCCGGTCAGCTCCTCGGCCGATGTCGAGAATATTGCCCAATATCTTGGTATTGTGGTGGAGCAGGGGGAGAAGCGGGTGGCGCTGGTGCGTTGCAGCGGCGATTGCGCCAATACGGTGCGCACGCTCTATAACGGAATCCGCGACTGCCGTTCGGCGGTGGTTGTGGCTGCCGGAGCGAAAGGGTGTGATTATGGATGCCTCGGTTTCGGAAGCTGTGCAAACGCCTGCCCGTTCGGGGCCATTGAAATACGCGACGGTCTGGCGGTAGTTCATCCCGAGATATGCGTGGGGTGCGGAAACTGTGTGTCGGCCTGCCCGAAAAACCTCATTGTCATGGTTCCCGCGTCGGCAGAGGTGCACGTTTACTGCAACTCCCCGGAAAAGGGGGCGACCAAGCGTCAGGTCTGTAAGACCGCCTGCATTGCCTGCCGTAAATGTGTGAAGGCTTCCGGCGAGGAAGATCACATGCTGGTAGACGGCTTTCTCGTGAAGGTCAACTATGAAAATCCGCCGGCGGCGGATCTGGTCGAAGCGTCAGCCTGTCCGACCTCCGCGCTGCGCGTTGCGAGCAAGCATGCGGCCAATGAATATCAAGGAGTTT
>JAFGWS010000083.1 GCA_016937035.1 Pontiellaceae bacterium | reverse complement strand
TTCCTTCGTTTTGGTCGATGGAGAAAAGGTTCATTCTGGCATGGGGTTCCTTTTTTTAAAACCGGACAGTTTGATTTACAATCTACCGTTCACTTACTCCTCTTCGATTTTTTGGCAATTCCATCTTGCACTATCTCGGCAGAAACTTTACGAGTCCGCCCAGTGACGGACCACTTGCGTAATATGGTTACCAATGCGGGATTGCTGAAGAAGTTCAGGTTGAAACAGGAGGTTCTGTTGGCTCATCAAAAAAAGACCATTGCAATTGGAGCTCTTCTGGTCATCGCTATGTCCGGTTGCAGGTCGATCCAGCCCTATATCCAGACATACACGCAGATGCCTGCAACGCATTATGTCTTTGTCATGCCGGAAGGAAGGGAGACGTTGCCCTGCGTGAAGGAGTTTATCGCCTTCAAGCAAGAACAGGGCTTTATGCCCGAAGTGTTGTCCTTCAGTATGGCACTGTCGCCAGACGAACGATGCATATTTGTGCAGGAACAACTCGCGCAACGGAAACCTAATGGCAATTCATATGCGTATGTTCTCTTCATCGCAACAGAAGAAGAGCTGCCCATGGGACCTTGGAAATTCGAGGGCCATGACCAGACGGTTGTATCGGATATTCCCTTGCTGCTCGGAAAAGCGATTATACCTGAAGAAACCATTCGGGACGAAGATTGGTCGGATGCATACTCATCAAAATTCCCGTGGATTCCCGGACGCATTCCCTTCTCCGATGAAGACGTATTGGAAACCATCTTTTCGTCTACTCGACAATATTTCACGCAGCCCGAAACATCCAAACCCCATGCATTGCTCGGGGCCGAGCGGTTCATGTGCATGTCGGATTTTTCGCTGGTCATGGGGAGGGCCAAACGTGCATTCATCAAGCAAGGATGGGAATCCATTCTCTTTGCACAGGATGGGCCCGCCGACGTTAGAGTAGGAAAGTCGAAGGAAGACGAGTCCGTTGTAAGGATTAGTGCACGAACGGCTGCGGACCCAAACATCGTTGTCCTTTATGACGTCACAATCGACAAGGCATTTGTACGCTATTGGGCAAGACATGTTCCCCGGGTCGTCTACATCGGAGCTCATAGCTGCCTGTTTTCCGCAGACAACAATATCTCCATTGGACGTTATCTGGTCTCATCCTACGCGATCAACGCCTTGTCCGAAAATCTAAACCCGGATCGTCCGGCCGTGCTTATGACGACCGGCTGCAGCGTCGGAAAACCAAACAACGACCTGCTCAAAAAACTGTTTTCCGAAAAATGGATCTGCTGTTTTGTGGGCACCTCGGAAACAATTGATCCATATCCATTGTGGGCGGGCATTGGTGCCGAAATAAACATTGCCAAATCCATGGCCGACGGGATGTCGCCCGGCATGGCCCTGCGAGCCACCCGTGACTGCTATTTTGATCAATCCAAACGGAAATTATCATCCAAGAAAGCCTGGATGATCAGACGAAACCTGTTTTCCTTCGTGATCTACGGAGATCCGTCGGTAACCTTTCCCATTCCTTAGCGGGCTGTCCTCAAGAAAGATGATCCGCAGGACTATTGCGGCCTTCCTGCTTGGAACGTGCCCGCCCCTATTGCTGCGCCTTCGCATAATCAAGCAGCTCCTGCGCCTCCGCATAGTACGGGGAATCCTTGCAGTATTGCATGAACGGCGACATCGCCTCGATTCCCTCCAGGAAGCGATCCTGTTTGATCAGCGCCTTCCCCAGATAAAAATAGTTATCGTACATCGTCGGGGCGACCTTGACCAAAAACTCGGCCGATTGCTCTGTTGCCGCCCAATCCTTCCGGATATTCCCGAGAACCATGCGCACATTGGCGACCGAATCCTCCCGTGCCGACGAAGCCATCGCATCGAGCCAACCGGCCAGCAGCGGATCATTCGCGTCCAGGAATTCGGCGAGTCTTGCCACGGCGTCCGCATCCGCAACGTCGTTCGCCGCCAACGCCGAAGCCATCAGCTCGCGCTGTTCCTTCAGTGCCTGTTCCTTGATCAGGTTGAGCATGGAATCTTTTCCGGAAAGTTTGCAGGCGCGCAGCGAAAGCCAAATCAGTCGCGGATCCAAGAGGAGGTCCGGCGTGACGCGGGCGAGATAATTTCCCATCGCATTCCCATCGTTGGCGGCGAGCAATGCCGTGGTCTTCAGCGCATACTGCTGCATCTGGGGGAGGTTATGCTCGGTCGTCAAATCCGAAATAGAGCGGTCGAGTTCGCCCTGCCGAATCCGGCACTGGTAGTTTTTCCAGAGGAGGAACAGGTTGGTGTTCCGCAAATCGGAGCGACCGCGGAGATCCGCAACCTTGCCTTCGAAAATCGCGCGGCATTCCGCGTCGTCGAAATCAATCAGGTCCGAAATCGTCTTGAGTACTGCCACAAACTGGGAGTCGGTCTTGCAGGCCTGCAGCAGCTCCGCCATCAGCGGCTCCAGGTTGCTTTTCGTGGTGCAGATGTTTCCGTTCAACAGCTCGATGCGGGCGAGATCCGACCAGAAGGAAAGCGACATGTGATTGTACAATCCATGCTGGAGGATCGCCTGATACCGTTCCCGTTCCGCTTTCAGAAGACGGCTTTCGGAAAACTGGGCTTCAGCATAGGTTGGTTTTTCGTAGTCCGGCTTGAGCTGATCCATGAAGAACGAATGGAGAATCCGATGCAACGGCATCCACTCCTTCAAGAGGTCAACCTGCTGCTGCCATTCAAGCTGCAAGGCAAACCCCGATCCGTTCGAGGCTGCCCCGAACCGGAATTTGCGGGCGTTTCCGATCTGCTGCTCGGCCAAATCGACGGCTCCGAGCCTGCAAAGGTCCGAAAAACAGCTCCCCAGCAAATACAGGGTCTGGCTGTCCAACGGCTTTCCGGCTTCGCGGAAGGAATCCATCCAAGCGGATATGGCTTCGGCGGAATTCCCATCAAGCTCCGCCAAATCAATCAGTTGCGGAAGGATGTCGTTGATTTCCTTTACGAATGCCTCTCCTTCCAGATGGGGCAAGACCTCCTGCCCGAGATATCCGGCATAATGGCTGGAAAGAACAATGTTCAGAACAAACCGCGTGCATAGTTCGTGCAGCCGGCTTGAAAACCGTTCATCCCTTATCACGGCGGCAACCATGTCGACATTGCGGCGGAACTCGCCCAGCGGACCCATGGATTCGATCAAGAATGTCCAAAAGGCGGATTCGCGTGTCGCCGAATCCAGTCGTTCATCCATCGCGGCGTTGAGAAGGAAGACCACATCCCGGTATGGCGTGGCGGCCTGGCTGCCGTCGATTTCCTCGATCCGGCGCGCCACTTCCGCGACCTCCATCGACCTGGTCTCCTGCTCGGGGAAATACTGGACCCACGCCGGCAGGAACGCGTCGCTCCATTCCTGTAAGGCGAGCGTCAACTGCTGGTTCCCTTCCACCAATTGATTAAACAGAGCCAGCCGTTCTTCGAGGGAGGTGCGCATGGTATCGTCATCCCCCTCGTAATCAGCCAGAAATTGTTTAAGCAATTGCTGGGCATCGACCATTTGGTTTTCCTGATGGAGCAGCAGGCTCATGATGTTCACGGCATATGGATCGTCCCTCGTTTCGGGATCGAGCATGTGGGCTTCCATCCGGCCGAGCCATTCGGTTCCCGTCATGTCCAGATAGATAGCCGCCCAAGCGCCGTAGCGGACATAGAACCCCCGGTGTTCCACCGAGGTGTCGCTCTGGTAGCAGGATTCGGCCAGCGCCATCAGCGCGTCGTATTGATCGGTCTTCAGCAGCGCATCCAGCGTCTGGATCCTGCAGCTGTATCGGCCAACGGGATCCACCTGGAACGCTTCGCTGTTCATCGCAATGGTACATGCATGGAGCGTGTCGATCTTTTCGGGATAAACATTGACCAAATAGGGGATCATCGATTGCGCTTCCCGGGTCATCTCGGGATGCCACTTGGCCGCCGTCATCATTCCTCCCAGCAATGTCCCCGCCGACTCCAAATCCTTACGGGCCATGGCCAATCCAAGCTGTTGCCCGACGCTTTGCAGCTCCGAAAAGATCGGTAGGAGGTCGTTCTCGTTGGAGGGGACGCCGATGGCCTCCCGCGCCTTTACCCATTCGGGCCACCATGCGCCTTGGAATTGCCAAAATTCCCGCAGTTTGCCGGCCTGATTCAGCTCGCTCCATTCCTTTAGATGCGCGCTGGAAGCATCGTCGATCTCCAATCTGCCGCATTCCGCCGCAAGCTCGTCTATCCACAAAACCGCCTCGTCGAATTGGCCGGATTCCAGCAATGCGTAGACCCCAAGGATGCAGATGGGGAGAAACTCCGCATCGTCCTCGAGCCCGGACCGGCCCAACGCACAGACCTCAACTGCTTCCGGAGCTTTCCCGCAAGTCATGAGCAGCTCCGACCAGCGCGAATAGAGGCTGATATGCCATTGCTTACCCACTTCGCGTTCGTGGAGCGAGCGATAGATGTCAAGCGCCCGCTCCGGATCACCCTCGCGGGTGGCCGATTTAGCCGCCGTAAACAACAACTCAAAGGTGCCCTCATCGTCCGACGGCAACACATCCGCCATTCCCAAAAGGAGCTCGACCAACGGCTCAAGTCCGCGATCCCCCTGTCCGTAGAGATAGTCGACCGTCCGTGCCGCATCCCAGATCCACGAAAGAAACTCCACCTCTGGATCAAGCTCCAGAATCCTCCAGAGCGAGAGGCGGGCCGCTACATCGATTTTACTCTCGTCGATCGCCAACTCTATATCATCCAGATAATCATGGAATCCCCGTTCCTTGTCCGGGGTTTCGATCCAGAACGAGTAGGCGGTGCCATCCATATGCGCCCGAAGCCGCTCCCGCGCCTGCTGATAGGCCGCATATTCGCGATCGGCCTGCCTGAGCTGCTCCATGATCTCTGCATCGACGATTCGGGAAGCAAACTCCAGCCGGTCAAGGACGCGGAATATCTTCGATCCATAAACCATCCCGTACAAGGCGGGAATATTTTTCACCCCCATCTCCGAAAACAGGGTGGCAAGCAATCCGGCCTTGTCCGGATCCATGACCTGCATGTTGTTCAGGAACCCGAGCAAATCCTCGTCCGACATTTCGTCAAGGAGGAACCCGCCGCATTGCTCCAAAAACCACTCTTCCTCGTGGGTATCGTAGCCCAACGCCTTGAGGTAGAACTCGACCGCTTCTTCGGGACGGCTCTCCGACAGAATTCGCGCATATTGATACGAGGCGTATCCCCGCCGAAAACCGTCCAATCCGCTATTGTGCTCGATGGAAAGGAACTTGTTCAGGCTCTCATCGATCTGCCCCATATTTTCCAGCGCCAGGGCCTCCAGATAATCCGCCCATCCCAGAGAGGAAACGGCAACCTCGTCGCCATACGCGCGGCGCGCCTGCTGAATGGCCTCGATGCACTCGGCATGCCTATCCTCGGAATAGGCCAGCCAAGCCAGACTGACATCGCACTCGAACTGCGTCTCCACGTCCTTCGGGAACCACGTTTTGGTTTTTTCCAAGGCCATGCGCCGTTGCTTGGGCTTGGTTTCCAAGGGATACAAATGATTCACCAGCTCCAGCTGTCCGGCCCCTGACGACATCATGATGAATGCGCCGTCCAACACCACTGCGCCATCGTCCGCAGCCGCGACCGTTTCCTCCATTCCTGCGCCGCCATCCCCGAGAATCGCCAGCTTGTCCATCCAGTGGGAGGTTGCGTCAACGGCGTTGTACAGCTTCAGGAAGGCATTGGCGGTGAACAGGCTCTGCGAAAGACGGCTGGTAAACACGGCCTTGACCCCGTGCTCCCGCCGCGACCAAGTTCCTTCAGCCTCGAATCCGGGGCATTCGACTTCGAGCTTGTCGGGAATACTCGTCAAGGAGACCGTTTCGGGCACATCGATGTTCAGGGTAACCACGACGTCGTCGTTCCAGAGGTGCGCCTCGCGCCGAACCTCCTTCTTTTCGCCAAGTCTTGGCAGCAGCCACTTGATGTCGGGCCAGGAAAGCGACTGGGCCGAGCGTCCGGTGGAGGGCAGGACAAAATAGGCCTTGAGCGAAAATTCCGGATGCCGGGCATCGGCCCGTCCAATCTCGAAATCAATCACCGAAGAAGTGTCGTAGAAATTACCCAGATAGCGCTCCACCTCGTACTTCAGGGATTCGCGATCCGTGGCTTCGAAGCGACTCGACAATGCGCTGGAATAGTAGCCCTTGGCCGACAGGTAAAACCAACCGCAAAGCTCGCCGCCCGTCGACAGCTTCAGGTCCAACGAATAATCGAGTGTCCCGGCAGTGGCGACCGGGGTCTCCTCCCACCTCGCCCGCGAGGTGTCCTCCTCGATGACCAGAACGGGCCTGCCGGCAATGCCGGGATGGAGCAGCCCTGCGGAGCCATGCCTGATGGTCGGATCGCAAAACAGGATTTCGCCGTTCGACCGTTCGATCAGCAGGATGGCGTGGTTGAAGGCCTCGCAGGTCACGCTGCGCTTTTCCACCCGACCGGCGTGCTCCGTTTGAAGCAGCGCCACATGGGATTTGATCCCGTGTTCCGCCAAAAGGACGCGCAGGAAGTTGGCCTTGTCTTTGCAATCGCCAAACCGGTTTTCCAGGACGCTGGAAACCGGCTGGGGCTGCAGCCCCGCCACACCGAATTCCAGACTTACATAGCGGATCTCGTTCGCGACCTTGAACGCAATATTGCGGAAGATCCCCTCTTCGTCGGTGGCATCGCCGGCCCACTCGCGCGCAACAGCCCTTACGGCATCGTCCACTGTGGAGGATTCACGGATCTTTTCGGCATACCATCCCGTAAACTCGTCCCAGCTGCCCATGGTGCTCAGGAAGAGCGCGGGACCGGTCTGCACCAGCGGGCCGCCCAGATATTCCCACTTCCACATCGGCACCTTTTCCTTCTTCCACTCGTATCGAATCCGCCCCGAACCGTCCTCGCGCCGATCGATCGGCGGAATCCCATTTCCGAGGGTGACCATGTTCAGGCGGTCGGCATACTCCTTCGGCAGGTTGACGACCAGACGCTTAAGGTGAGTTTGCCAACTGCGCTCCCATGTCGCGATCTCAAAGAATTGGCCGGGGATTCGCTCCGATTCCCGCTCGATCAAGACAATGCAATGCGTGATGGAATCCTTCTGGACCTGGGGATAGATCAGTCGGAGCTGCCTGCGTCCGCTGAAAACCATGGAATTCTGGTCCTCCTGATGGGCCTGGACAATGATACCCTCCGGCGGAACCGGCTTGACGCTGCCCTCCGGAAGAATGGTTTCCGCCAGGATCAAATGGATCTTTTCTGTGTCGGCGCGATAGCTGAAGAGATCGGTTCCAAGATCATCCAGCTCGCCGTTGCCCAGCGCCTTGAAGGCCAGATGAAACACTTCGTAGATTCTTCCGTCGGTATCCACATGGACCACGTTTTCCTGGAGAATGCAGCCATGGGTGCTCTCTTCCGGGGAAAAATAGTCCACTTGGTCGATCAACGACCCGATCGGCGTCAATTCCTGTTCGAGCAGATCGTGGTAGATCGGCGGAGGATTTCTCGAGGCGGTCTCGGCATGGCCACCCGCCGCAAGAAACAAGAACATCACCGCGACAAAAACAAACTCAGGCTTAAACAGTAGTCTCATTCATCCCATCCCAACCGCGTCGAGCGCAATATTACTAAGTTTGAAAAACAATACAGCAAACATCATTCCAGACAAGCACTTTCCAATCCGTCATAGAAAAAACTGGGCGTCGGGAATCAGTCGGCAATGAACCGGTGGACTGCACTCCATGAAGCGTTGCCTTGAAGGGCGCTGCAAGTTTCTCGATCCGAACATCGACTGCCCCGCGCACCGCGCGCCGATCCCCTGCCGCCACGCAACCGATTTTCCGGATAGGAAGTTCGGCAAAGACCGATTCCAACCGGGAGGCGTTTTCCGGCGCAACCGAAGCGCGGTTATTGCGGCATATGAGGGGCCATGAGCGAGAGCAGGCCCCAGGCAATCAGCATGGCCACCAGCGAGGATAAGGCACCGATTTTGACCCACTGAAAAAAGCTGATATGGGAGTGTGCCTGCTTTTCGAGCATCCCGAGCGCGACAATGTTAGCCGTACTGCCGATCAGTGTAATGTTTCCCCCAAAACAGGCACCGAACAGCAGCGCCCACCACAGCGGCATGGCGGGCACGGTTTCGGATAGTGCCGTGATGACCGGCGAAAAGGCCGCCACAAAAATGACATTGTCCACGAACGCCGAGCCGAGCGCTGTGGTGGTCATGATGGACGGAATCAAGATCGCCGGCTTGTCGCCGCAAAGGTTGACGAAACCATCGGCAATGACTCGGGTTACCTTCGTATGCTCAAGCGTGCCGGCGATCGCAAAGAGCAGCATGAAAAAGAGCAGCGTCCACCAGTCCACTTCGTGCTCCACATAGAAGCGGGCGCGATCGCGTTTAAACAGCATGATAATGCCGGAACAGGCCAGCGGAGCCACCAGCAGAATACTGTTCTTACCCAAGTGAAGCCCCTCTTCCAAGGCGTGGTGCGATGCAATAAAGGTTAGAGTGAGCAGCAGCACGGCGAGACCGCGGCGATAAGGAACAGCTACTTTTGGGACCAGACTCAGCTGCCGCTCCATACGGTCCTTCAGTCGTTCGTCAAACTCGTGCAGCTCCTTGCGGTACCACATGAGGCAAACGACAACGCATGATCCCAGCGAGGCCAGCATGATCGGAAAAGCCCAGGTGAAAAAGTCGCCGAAAGTCAGTCCCGCCTTCGTTCCGATAAAGATGCCCACAGGATTACCCATCATGGTGCCGGCGCTGCCGATATTGGTGCACAGGACGCAGATAATGATATAGGGCGTTGGATTGAGCTTGAGCCGGTTGCACACTTGAAAAATGAGCGTAGCGATAAAGATGATCGACGTAACTTCGTCCACGGCGCAGGCCAACAAGGCCGAAGCGACAGCCGTGGCGGCAATAAACTTGCGTCCGGTCATATTGGGAATGGAAATCAGCGACTGAACCACCCAGGTAAAAAAGCCGAGATCACGCAGCGCGCCCACCACAATCATCATACCCACCAGAAACAGGATCACCGGAAGCTCCGCCGAGGCGACGAAGTGTTCGATGTCGAGGCAGTGCGTGAAGATGAGCACCGTCAGCCCGAGAAAGGCGATGGAAAGGCGGAAGGTCCAGAAAAAGAGCGTGCCGAGAATAATGGCCAGAAATACGCTCGTTGCCACGACCTGCTTTTCTTCAAAACCGCCAAACAACTTTCCTGAAAACCCGATGCCGACGCTGATCAGTAAAAGCACTACCATTCGCGCCAGCAACTGTTTTGTTGAAAGTACTGCGCCGTTTTCTTCTCCGTGCATGCCGCCTCCTTATTACGCCCAGAAAATCTGAGAACTAAAACTATCGAGATTCACCGATCCCAAAAATCGGCGTCCCTCCACGACCTGAATCTGTCGAATTCCCTGCATCAGGAATATTTTAGCGAGCTGTATAGCCGGCATTTCCGGCGGAATGGCTACAAACTTGTCGTGCATAAAATCGGCGACCTTGGTTTCGGAGTCCTTACGCAGCAGCTCGGAAAACGGCTCAAAATTTTCAATCGGGGTCAGATCCTCCATCCATAGAAGATGCTGGGGAAGGCTCAGCCCAAGCAGATCTTCGATGGCGATTACTCCGCGCAGATCGCCATCCTCATCGACCACGGGAATATCCATAATCCGATTCGAACAGAAAGCCTGAATCGCGTGGGCCAGCGTATCGCCTTCGTCGAGGGTAACCGGATTGCGGCTCATGACATTCATTGCGTTCAGCTTGATGTTTTCCCTTTCCGGGCCTTCGGTAAGGATGCCCAGCACTTCGCGGGCTTTGTCGACCGCCACCAGCTGTTTGAGTACATGTGGAGCTCCAAGCGTTTTGGAAAGCGAGGCCACCAGCCGTAGATAAGCCCCTGGATCATCCTTCGGCGTCAGGATCAGGACAATCACATTCACCGGCTCCTCGCCGGGAGCCTTAAAATCGACACCATGGTGCTTTGTTGCCATCGCCAGATACGGACGGGGAAGTCCGTCGATCCGCGCATGCGGAAGGGCCAGTCCCTCGGCCAGAACAGTAGGGGAGAGACGTTCGCGTTCCAGAACCGCAGCAAAGGCCGCTGTACGATCAAACGCGTTCATTTTGCGATGAATCAGTTCGACCAGTCGATCCACCACCTCATCGCGCGAATCTGCATCGATATTACACGCGATGCACTCCTCATCCAGATAGTCTGCAATGCAGACGCCCTTGCTCGTCGTCATGTTTTCACTCTCCTTGCAAAGAAACCAAATGATCTCCGGAAAACACAGCATGCGGGAACAAATTTACCGACAAAGGTGCCAAGCGTGGAGACAATTAGTCCGGTTCGATTTTGCTTTATACATAAACTCAGGAAAAAAAATTGTCAACGCCGACAGCTGTTTTTTGCTGTTCGCAGGAATAAGTGGCTTTGTTTTTCGATTTTCGCGCAAAGGGTTGCACTCATTTTCTTCAGCTCTTCGAGCCGAGGAGGTGGCTGCTCGAAGTAGTACGAGATTGAGCTGGTGCAGCCGGACGAGTCACATGGAACCCTGTCTACGGCGATCAACCGCGTGCGTCTTGGCGTGTAATATTGGTTCGCCACTTGTGCGGCGAAATGCCGCAGTATTTGGAAAAGACGCGGCAAAAGTCGCTGTCGCTGCTGAAACCGCATTGTCGTGCAATCTGCTGTAGATCTCTGGAGGTTGAGCTGAGCAGTTCTTTGGAGCGTTCAATTCGGAGGGTTATGAATGCTTCATGAGGAGAGCATCCCTTCACGTGCTGAAAGGTGCGCCGCAGGTGGCCTGCCGAAAGATTGATCACTGCGGCCGCGGCATCGATGGTCGGCGATTCGTTCATGTGCTCGCGATACCAAATCAGCACTGATTCCACCCGCTGTTCATCCACCTTGTGGATTGGAACAGCTCTTTCCAGCTTAACGCCGTTGAGCAGCAGCAGAGCCAAATCAATCACCGCTCGTTCCAGTTTAAGCTCGCCGATGGGGGAAAGATTCATGGCATACTTTTCGAGCCGTCGATAAATTCTATCGACCTGATCCACTTCGCTTTCGGTGATTTCTCGGGCAAAATATCCGGTGTCTTCGACCGCCTGTTTGAGCACATTGGGCACTGACGTCAGGTGTATTACATAGCGTTTAGGCGGATTTTTCCCTCTGCGCCAACCATAGGCGACACCCGGCGGGATAACCCACACATATCGTTTCTTCAGCGGCATTTCGGGTCTATCCGGGAAAACGGGGGCCATTTCGCCCTCTGCCACCACATGAATTTCCCAATTAAACCGCTCTTCGATCGGAAGCGGCTGCTCCACAAAATTGCGATATCCACTTGCCAAATAACGTATCATTTTTTTCGACCCCATTCCCCCAAGATCAGTTATCAGGTGTCAGTTATCAGGTGGAATTGCATTGTCTCCAAGGTGTTGTTCAAAAAACACCTTCCGCTTTCCACTCGCCGCACGGGATTCACCTTTCTTTCGACATATCGTTAGGAATAGCACCTGCGGCGAACTCCAACAACTCACAATTGCGTTCAACTCCCTATGCGTTTATACGGGACAGGGCCAAACGGAATATGATGGGAAACGTGTGGGTTCAGGAGAATTCAGCGAGCGCTTATTTTTCGAGCATATTGTGGATCGAGTCGGCATAGAGCTGGGGTTCAATCAGGAAGGAGTCGTGTCCTTTGACGGAATGGACGACGATGTATTCGGATTCCACGCCGGCAGAGAGCAGGTGTTTGTGAATCTCTTCCTGTTCCTCGGGGTAGAAGCAGACATCGGAGTCGATGCTGAAGACGAGATGTTTCTGGTGTTTACAGCGCTCAAAAAGGGCTTTGTAACTCTCAAATCCGGTATCGTCCTTGAGGTGATAGTTGGTCCATCCGGCAATGAGATAAAGATAGGTGTTGGCATCGAAGCGCTTCAGAAATTTACGCCCTTGGTGAAGGATGAAGGATTCGAGCGGGGTTTTGATTTTATACCACGAAAATTCGTCCTCCTCCTGTTCGCACCGGTCCGTCATGCGCATTTCCATGTCGTAGAGCGAAACGAAGGTTTTGTGCGAAATCATACGGGCGAGCGCGAGGCCGCGCAGCGGGGCGGGGCCGTCGTAGTAATGTCCGTTGCAGAAGTTGGGATCGTTTTCGATGGCGAGAATCTGCTCCAGATTGTGGACGCGCGTGAGAATCGTCGAGTCGAGACCGCACGCAACCGAGATTACGCGATCGACCCGTTCGGGATAGCGCGTGGAAAAGTTGAGCACGAGCATGCCCCCGAGCGAGGAGCCGATGACAGCGTGAAATTTTTTGATGCCTAAATGATCAAAGAGCGGGAGCTGGGAGTCGACAATGTCGCCGAAGCTGATGCGGGGGAAATCTCCGCCGTAGGGTTTTCCGGTTTCGGGATTGATGGAGGAGGGGCCGGTGCTTCCGTAACAGCCGCACAGATAGTTTACGCAGATGACGAAGAACCGATCGGTGTCGACCGGTTTTCCGGGTCCAACAAAGTCGTCCCACCAACCCAGTTGACAGGCGTCGTTCCAGAGATCGCCGACGCCGGGCACTTCAGGGTTAAATCCGGCGAGATGCTGCGAGCCCGAAAGCGCATGAAAGATCAGGACGGCATTGTCCTTCTGCTCATTGAGTGTTCCGTAGGTTTCGTACGCAAGGGTGACCGGTCCGAAGGCCTCGCCGGTGTGCAGCAAAAGGCGGTCTTCAGGGGTTTCTCCATAGGTGAAAAACTGACTTCTAATTTCCATTACATCCCCAAAGGCCATCCCTGTTGTGGGATGGCCGTATAAATTTCGTTTACACGTTCGACAGCGCTTGGTCAATATCAGACAGGATATCGTCAATGTGTTCAAGCCCTACCGAAAGGCGGATGAGACCGGGCGAAATTCCACCGGCGGCCTGCTGTTCCGCCGTCAGCTGCGAATGCGTGGTGCTGGCCGGGTGAATCGCCAGGCTCTTTGCATCGCCGACATTCGCCAAGTGCGAAAAGAGCTTGAGCGCTTCAATAAATTTGCGCCCGGCCTCTTCGCCGCCCTTGATCTCGAAGACCACCATTCCGCCGGCTCCGTTCGGGAGATAGGTTTCGGCCTTCGGATCGAATCCGGCATATTTGACCCACTCGACCTTATCGCTCTGCTGAAGGTGTTTCGCCACGGCCAGACCGTTTTCGGAGTGGCGCTCCATGCGCAGCATAAGCGTTTCAATGCCCTGCAGGATGTACCACGCGTTATCCGGTGCAATGGCCGCGCCGAGGTTGCGCAGCGGAACCAGTCTCATGCGCAGAATGTACGCGAGGGGATTAAGGTCGCCGAGGTCGCTGGCGTAGCGGATGTCGTGGTAGCTGGGGTCGGGTTCGGACAGCAAGGGATGCTTGCCGGTCGTCCAGTCAAACTTTCCCGAATCCACCACAATACCGCCGATGGAGGTGCCGTGGCCTCCCAACCATTTGGTCAGTGAGTGTACGACAATGTCCGCGCCGTGTTCGATCGGCCGAAGCAGGGCGGGAGAGGTGAACGTGCTGTCGACAATCAGCGGCAATCCGTTGGCGTGTGCCACGTCGGCGATGCCTTGGATATCCACCAGCTCCAGCGCCGGGTTGCCGATCGTTTCGCAGTAGAGTGCCTTGGTCTTGGCGTTAATGGCCGCCGCAAAATTCTGCGGGTCGGACGGATCGACCCAGCGCACCTTAATGCCCAGCGAGGGCAGAATATCGTTGAACTGGGTGTAGGTTCCTCCGTACAGGTTGTTTGCCGCCACAATTTCATCTCCGGCCTGAGCCAGATTGATGATGCTGTAAAAGATGGCGCTGGTGCCCGATGCCAGCGCAAGTGCTCCTGCGCCGCCTTCGAGTGCTGCTACGCGTTCTTCCAGAACTGCGGTGGTGGGATTCATCAGCCGGGTGTAAATGTTGCCCGGCTCTTTCAGGGCGAAAAGGTTGGCTGCGTGTTCGGTGCTGTCAAAGCGGTAGGCTGCGGTCCGATAAAGCGGCACCGCCTGCGATTTTGTGGTGGGTTCCGGGATGTAGCCTGCGTGCAGGCATAACGTTTCCAGTTTGCTCATGGTTCCATATTCCTTTCGTTTAGCTCGTTTGTTTGCGAGGCGGTGCCTTCCTCTTTTCGGCAATGGCCTGGCGCAGCAGCTTGAGTTCTGCCGGTTTTACCCGCCGCCATTCGCCCGGTTTCAGATCGGTCAGGCGCAGGGGGCCGATGGCGATGCGCATCAGGCGGAATACTTTTTTATCAAAGTGTTCCATCAGTCTGCGGATATGGCGGTTGCGGCCTTCGCCCAGCACAAGGGTATATTCAACCCCTTGACGGGTGGTCTGCTCCTCTTGAATATCCAGCACCCGCAGGGTTTCACCTTTATTCGGAATGCCGCGCTTCATTTTCTGGAGTTGGTAATGTCCCAGCGGAGAATCAATCCAGACCTTGTAGGTCTTTTCAATATGATGGCGCGGGTGAGTCAATGCGTGGGCGAGATCACCGTCGTTTGTGACCAGAATCAGCCCTTCGCTCATAAAGTCAAGGCGACCGACCGTGTAGACGCGTTCCGGCAGATCTTCGAGCAGATCAATCACGGAGGTGCGTCCTTGAGGATCATCGGAGCTGCAGATGACTTTCGGCGGTTTGTTGAGGATGATCGTAACCGGCGGTTCCTTCGAGACCGGTTTTCCGTTACAGACAATGCTTTGGCTCGGGCTTATCTTCGTTCCCAGTTCGGTAATGGTTTTTCCGTCGACGGAAACTCGGCCTGCGGTAATGAGCTGTTCACAGAATCGACGGGAACCGAGGCCGCAGTCGGCCAGATATTTTTGCAGTCGTATGGTTTGGTCTTCACTCATATTTGGTCTTTAAAAAAATGGGTAAAACAAAAAAAGCACTCCGGCTTTGTGCCTGGAGTGCTTAACAAATCCATTCCGCTGAGCGGTTCGGTTAGTCTTGGGATTTGGTTTTCGGCAGGTTGAATGCGCGATCGCCTTCTTTCCATCTGCCGTCCTTTTTCAGGATATCAACGCGCTCAAAGCGCTTCAGGACATTTCTTTTGGTGCGGATTTTGGCCGCGCCTTTCAGGCTGCTGTGCATGGACATAGTCGTTCTCCGTCTTTGAATTTCAAAAAATGATCGCGAAAGCTAACCCCTCAGTCGGGGGATGTCAAAGCCTAAGCTTCTATTTTTTCGGGCGGTTTCGCCCCGATGCCGAAGCATGGAATAAACAATGGGTTAGTTCTTGCGTTGGAAAGAGATCCTTTCATACTCGCTTGAGATTGGTCAATGGGAGGCTGCGCGATGAACAAAAAGAGCATATTGGGAGTATTCGGTGCGGCGTTGCTGCTTTCCACATTTGCTCAGGCCGGGGGGTTCCGAACCTGGACGGATAAGAAGGGAAATACAATCAAGGCGGAGTTTGTTCGATGGTCCGGCACGAAGGTGATGCTGAAGACAGAAGAGGGCAAGGAACTGGGAGTTCCGGCGGACGGGCTTTCTCTGGCTGATCAGGAATATCTCGCCAAAATTGTTCCGCCTGAAATGGAAATAACGGTCGATAAGGATATCGACACCGTGCGTACCATAGAGAAAATTGGATATACCCAGCGCGAAGAGACGGCCACGCTGAATATCACTATAAAGAAGAAGGGAAAAAATCCCTCCACCGGAACCTATAAGGCGATGGTCTATATGCTGACCGATATTGTTGGTGAGGGAATGGGCGCAAACTACAGACGGGTCGGAGCATATAAAGAGCACATTTTCTCCTTTAGAGAAGAAAAGCCGGAAGGGAAAGATGCCGAGAGGTAAAAGATAAACCCCCAAAGAAAAAAGACGAAACCACCTTTTCAATTACCCATGTGACGACCGTTGATGATTGGACAGAGAAAAAGGAAGGCTGGAAATACGACGGATTTATAGTCGTGATACTCGACGAAAAGGGCAAGGTCGTCGATTCGAAGGTCAGCACGGATACGTTCGATGCATTTATCCCCTACATTGACCGCTACAAGGACGGAGAAAAAAATCTTCCCTTTCATGGGGATACTTTGACGCAGCGAAATTCAAAATAAAATGCTCCAATCGATTTTTCGGTCGGAATAGCATCAATCCACGCTTTGCCTTTTCCTTGAACAAAGAGTTCGAGGCGGTCGTGCATCGATTCCCGAGTCCCGGTGGTTCACTGAACGGCGGAGCGAGCGGCTTGTGCCAGATATTCATGCTTTCAATGGTTCCGGAGATCTGGGTGTTGTTGACGAGCCGTCCGCCGAAGGCATAACCAAGCCGGGCAAATGTGATGTTCATGCCGGGGGAGGCGGCGCGGGCAATGGTATAGGCGGTTTGGATGCCCCGTTCGCGCATTGCCTTCTCCATGGCGGTTAGCAGGTGGGCGGCCAACCCCAGTCCGAGCTGATCCGGGTGCGTGGCAAAATCGGTCATTTCGACATTCCTTTGTGCCTCATCCATCTCGGAAGAAGCGAGGGCAATGAGTTTTCCGTGGAGTTCGATGCCAAAGTAGACGATATGACTACGCATGGTTTCGATGAGATAGGCGGGATCGTGGATGGGGAAGGGATAGGAGGGGAAAACGGCACGGTAGATTGCGGCCATGACAGGGGCATCAGCTTCCCCGCAGCTCCGCAGGACGGCCCCGTTGGGCAACGGCTTGCGAAGACCCGCGTTTTGACGTTGCTGCGCTTGCGAAAGGATGGCATCCAGCGCGTCCGCTTGGGGTTCCTTCGCCCGTTCAGGGTCAGGGTAGAGGCAGAGGAACCGTGCGGTTTCCTCCCCGCAGAAGAAGCGGGGGATGGCCGCTTCCTGGCGGTAGCCGGCCTCAAAGAAGGGGGCTGCCGACCCCGCCGGTACTTTGGTGAAAATCTTTGAGTAGCCATGGCGGCGGGCCAGAGCATCAAGTGCTCCCACCAGCTTTTCCGGATCTGCATCGCCGAGTTTCATCAGGTAGATGCGGTCGTTCGCCGGCCCGTGTTGAACGATGGCTCCGAAAAGGGATTCGATTTGGTCTGACATTAGATTGTCTCCGTGTCTAATCGTCGCGCCGAGTGTGGCGTTCATTGCCTTCCGGGACGAGTGAGATGGTTTCATCATTGTCGGAAAGCAGCATTTGGATGCCGGTTGCTTTGCTTTCGTCGGCATCGCCGAGGTCGAGTTGAAGGTCGCACACATCACATTTCCGGTCACAGAAGATGGGCTCATAGGAGTCGGGTTCCTTGTAGGTGGTAATGACCCCTTCATAGTTGCGCAGTACAACCTTGTTGCAGGACCAAGAGATAAGGTAGTTGGGCATCACCGGAATTTTACCGCCGCCTCCGGGGGCATCGATGACATAGGTCGGAACACAAAATCCGCTGGTGTGTCCAATGAGGTTTTCGAGGATTTCGATGCCTTTACCGATCGGGGTGCGGAAGTGCGAGAGCCCCTCGGAGAGATCGCACTGGTAGAGGTAGTATGGGCGCACACGATTCGCGACGAGTTTGTGAACAAGGGCCTTCATAATCCGCGGGCAGTCGTTTACCCCCGCCAAGAGGACGGATTGGTTCCCGAGGGGGATGCCGGCATCAGCGAGTTTAGCCAGCGCCCGCCGAGAGGTGTTCGTGATTTCGCGCGGATGGTTGAAGTGGGTGTTGATCCAGATCGGGTGGTGGCGTTTCAGCATGGAAACAAGATCGTCGGTGATGCGCTGCGGCAATACGACCGGTGTACGCGTTCCAATCCGTATAACTTCCACATGCTCGATCTTGCCGAGTTCGGTAATGATCCAGTCGAGCTCCTCATCGGGCAAAAGGAAGGGGTCTCCCCCGCTGAGCAGCACATCCCGGATTTGAGGGGTTTTTCGGACATATTCAATTCCTTTTTCAATTTCGTTGCGAGCGGGGATCGAATCGAGGTCGCCCACTTTGCGCTTGCGAGTACAGTGGCGGCAGTACATCGCGCACATGTTGCTGATCAGCAGCAAAACCCGGTCGGGGTAGCGATGCGTGATGCCCGGTACGGGGCTGTCGGCCTCTTCGTGTAAGGGATCCGACATCTCGCTCTCGTGGATGCTGCGTTCCAGCGGGGAGGGGATTGATTGCCGGAAAATCGGGTCATTGGCCAAGTTGTCGGGGTTGATCAGCGAAAGGTAATATGGCGTAACCGAGATCGGGAAGCGTTCAGCGCTGTATTGCATGGCCTCTCGTTCGTCTGCAGGCAGTTCAATGCCGAGGTATTTTTCAAAGGTGTCGAGATCCCGGATGCAGTGGCGCATTTGCCACTTCCAGTCATGCCAATTTTGGTTGTGTTCATGCTCGGCGAGATTCTCGTCGATTGATCCGATCAGGTTCTTTTGCGAGGAAGATAATTTCATGTGTGTTCTCCATTTTCTATGATGTGTGCTTCCGGGAAGAGATTGCGCGCTGTATCGAGATGCACTGCGTCCAACAATTCGACAATTTGTTCGAGGGTTTTGGCCATACAGTTCTGCTCGGTTGCGGGAAGTTCCGAGAGAGCGGTGGCCAGCCTTTGCTGTAAGAGCGCGGGGGCAGTCGCTTGCCGCCGGCCGTCGTCCGTGAGGTCCACATAAATGCGCCGACGGTCCGTCGCGCTTCGGGTGCGCGTGACGCGTCCGCGGGCTTCCAGTCGATCAATGATGCCTGTGATCGTGCTCATGCCGAGGTCAACGCGCCGCGCCAGTTCCGACTGGGTCATGGTCCCGTATTTATGCAGGCAATCCAGACAGACCATCTGCGGGCCGGTTACTAAATGCTGTTGATTGAGCTTTTTCGAGTCGATATCGACGGCTCGAATGATCCGTCTCAAGGCTTTCAGGATACGCGAAGCATAGTTGCCGACGGGCGGTCCGGGTTCAGAGGATGGATGGGCTGGAGTTTTCATGTTGATTTTTTTCTGTTAGAATAGTTCGTGCAAGAAGCAATTTAGCACACACGTCCCAACGGGCAAGAAAAAACAGGGATGCCGCAGGGGTCAGACCCCGCTGCCTGGAGATAAAGCGACCTTCATCTAATCGATTTTCTCGATCGTAATATCGTCAAGCCACGCTTTGCCTTTTCCGGAAACAAAGAGTTCGAGGCGGTCGCGCATCGCTTCCTGAGTCACGGTGATTTCAGCGGTAAACTCGGTCCACTCCTTGGCGTTTGTGGCATCGGCTACCGTTTT
Organism: Pontiellaceae bacterium; assembly: GCA_016937035.1. The sequence continues at coordinate 3,542 of JAFGWS010000083.1, read as the reverse complement.
GCTGAAACATTCCTGGAACCCGGCGTTTTTACCCGCCACGCGCAGAATGCACGTTTCAAACCCTTCGTTCTTCATTTTGCAGGTGATGCGTAGTTTGCGACCGCGGACCTCTTTCAGCCAAGTGCCGACATAGTCGCTGACGGGCGTGTCCGACTCAACGCGGAGCGAGGCCGGGGCAGAGGCATACTCCTCGGTGTCGCGGATCGACGGGAGCGGGCCGAAGTCGTATCCCTTGGCATCCCAGGCGAACGGACGGCTTTCACCCTCGCTCATAGAAGGATTGGCAAAGGTGATCAGTTGGTTATCCCGCTCCGTCATATCGGAGGTCACTTTGTCGAGGATCGGTTTAAAAGTATCGACGAGCTGTGGTTCGCGCGTTTCGAGATATTTCATGAGGTAGCGGCAGCCGAAGATTTCGTCGGAGTAGCCGGAAAGGTGCAATTCGTCGCCGCGATGTGTAAGCCCTTCGGATGAAACAACGCCGCTGTTGGGGATCCGTTCCGGCACCGTTGCCAGATTGTTGTTAAAGCGCGTGTAGTCGCGGTCGTAGCGACCGAGTTCGCCGACGATGAACGGGACATTTTCCGCTCCGAGATCTTTGCGGAGCTGGTCCACGAATGTTTTGAGCTGCTCAGGATAATTTGCGTTGCCCGAATCACTTTCACCCTGATGCCACAGAATGGCGATCAGTTCGCCCGATTCCATCGCCGCTTTGGCGCGTTTAAGGGCATTGGCATAGAGATCTCCGCCCGGGGAGAGCTCGCGCAGGCTCTTGCCCCCAACGGCAGTCTGAACATAACCAATCTGACTGTTGGGATGGAGTTGAGCATAATAGCGGGCAAATACATTTCCCGGACTCACGCCGCGGCCGAGGGGCAACTGAGCCTTTTCCCACTGGAGTTCATGGTTAAGGGCAAGTACGCGCGGAATGCCGCTGACGTAGACGGGGAATACCGGATATCCGGCCCCTTCCATATTGGACTGGCCCATCAGCAGAATGAACGGAATCTTCTTTTCTTCACCGGCGAATTGAAGCAGAGGCATCTGTTCGTCGGCCGATGCATAAATAATATCGCGAGGCTGTTGCTGTTGAATCATAGCTTCAATCAGCGTGCGCTCTTCAGCACGGGCTTTCATAACGGCGTTGCGGGCATCGTTTTCAGCAGCAAAGGCGGAAAGGGAAGTTATGAGCAGGCCGACGGCAATGAATTTTATAGGGGATTTCATATATCTATATCCTGTTGTAGTCTCAAGTTTGCGTAATAAGCGCACTGTCTAGTTGTGGACGTAACGTATCTCCCTTGGAGGAACAGTTCAAGGCGTAGATGCGACGTCCTCGTCGCGTGCCCAAACAGCGAGCCGGGCAGATTGACCGCGAAACACGCGAAATTGCGCGAAAAGGTTTTATTAAAATCCGCGGTGCGGAGGGCAGAGGATAAAGCTGAGATTTATGTGGAATATATCGGCAATGTTTTGATTTTCGGCTCTTTTTGAGTTTCTATGTCTGCAAAAGGTTGCAAAGCGGAATCCGCCCGCCCTCGAGAATGCAAAAGAGAGTCGATTGGGGGAGCTGAGAATGCCTGCCGAGGTGAGGTGCCCGCAAAGAATTGATGAAATGAAGGACGGCGAGGGGGTAGAAAAAAGGGAGTATTTGCATGAAATTACGAGCATTTGGATTGTAATGCTGCCATTATTGACTTAGTTCGTGATGGGTGGCGGTGAATTTATAAGGGGGTTGTTGTGAATAGAATATCATTGCGTTTATTCGGTTTGATGCTGGCGGCGTTGTGGGGAATAGGAAGTGATCTAAGCGCCTATGCGGCATCTTATTTGTCGGATACCTTTGAGTCCGGTATGGGATTGTGGAGTTTATCGGGGAGCTGGAACAGCACGGTTGCCGATGCCTATAATTCAGATCGGGCTGCAACGGACAGTCCCGGAGCTTTTTACAGCAATAATTCGGACTCGGCGCTGACCCTTTCCGGGTCATTGAATCTATCGACAGCGACGCACCCGGCGCTGATGTTCTTTCACCGTTATTCGCTTGAGGAAAACTATGATTATGCGCGCGTCGAAGTGTCCGTCAACGATGGTGCGGATTGGGCCGAGACGGCTGCATATACCGGGGTGCTGCCTTCCTGGAGCGCGGAGCAGATTGATCTGTCTGCGTACGCCGGAGAATCTTCCGTTAAGATCCGTTTTCGGCTCAGCACCGATTCGTCGGTGGTCATGGACGGCTGGTATCTGGATGATCTCCTGATCGATGAAATGCCCGACGCAGCGGTGTTGACGAACGCCGAGGCGGCCGGGGTTTCTTCTGTACTGCTGGAATGGAGTGCAAGCTCAACGCCGAACGTTCAAGCTTACCGAATTTATCGTTCGCTGAACGCCGGATTTTCGTGGGAAGATGCGGTGTTGGCAGGAGAGGTTGACGGCTCGACCCTGTCGTTTGTTGATATTGCCGCGGCTCCGAAACAGCGCTTTTATTACCGCGTGACCGCAGTTGCTGAAAACGGGCTCACCCGCGAGAGTAATGAACTGTCGGTGCTGCTGCCTGCCGGGATGGATTATCCGTTCATCGATACCGCCGAAGTCGGTGGGACCTACTGGATTGCCGACGGCGGCTGGAGTATTTCGGATGAGGATGCTCGCGACGGTTCCCATTGCTGGACCGACTCCGCCGGATCGCTCTACAGCGATGCGCTCAATGCGTCACTTCGTCTTGCGGTTCCCATGAGTCTGGCCGATTCAGCTCATCCGGTGCTGACGTTCTATCAAAAGCATCAAATCCTCAACGGCGATGCGGGCGTTGTTGAGGTTTCTGTGAATAACGGGTCCGATTGGACTGCGCTGAAGACGTACAGCGGATCGGTCTCCACCAATGACTGGACGCATGAGCGCATTGCGCTGGACAGCATTGCTGGAAGTTCGTCGGTGCTGGTTCGTTTCCGGTTAACCACGGATGCGTCGGGGCAGGGCGACGGCTGGTGGATCGATGATATCTCGCTCGCCGAAAGTCCCTCTACGGTAGCTTCGACAATTATTGATGATGTGCAGTCTCACTCGCTGCGCCTAAGCTGGCCGCAGAACAGCGATACGCTTTTCTCGCATTATGCAGTCCATCGCGTAAAGGCTTCCTCCGGTGTTGGTCATCAGTCCGAGCGGGTTGCCGAGATCTCCGATCAGCTCCAGACGCAGTGGAGCGACAGCGGGTTGGATCTCAATACAATCTATACCTATCGCGTTTATGCTGTTTCTCCGTATGGAACCTATTCGGCCGACGGAGCGGAGGCATCGGATACAACGGCCAATAATCCGCTTCCTTTTTCGGATGGATTTGAAACCGGCAATGCCGGATGGACCTTTGCCGGATCATGGGCAGTAACTACAGAAACCAATGCCTCCGGAGGTGCCTGTCTTACCGATTCTCCATTGGGGTATTATCCAAACAATCAGAACGGAACGCTCAACTATGCGCTGACCTCCGTCGATCTGAGTGGAACGACCTGGCCGGTGCTGACCTTTAAAGACCGCCACGCCTT